>JBBRMG010000015.1:0-27182 GCA_038230955.1 Candidatus Doudnaibacteriota bacterium
CTCGTCGGTAGATTTTCTCGCATATAGAAAGAATTTGTTCATAGAAAAAGGTTTATGTTAAATATTGATAATTATTTGCTTCAAGATTGGCTCACAAAATTACTATTTTGACTGTTCGGAAAACAGAGAACCCCCGCCTCGCGTCCTGCTCGCTCTTTTTGGATTTCAAAAACCCTTGGCGAATTCTGGCGGAAACCCCCGTCGCGTCGCTTTGCGACGCTCCGAATTTTGGCGAAAAAACGAATTCCGAAACTTGGCTGGGGTAGTAGGATTCGAACCTACGAATGGAGGATTCAGAGTCCTCTGCCTTACCACTTGGCTATACCCCATCGTCGTACTTTTCTTCAATCCCTCAGGATTTGTTAACACAAATCCTTCACTCTTTCCGCAAAGTACTCCTCTCAAAATATTGCTTAACTCGCTTACGGCGAGCTCAATCAATATTTTGCAACCTAAGACCGATACCATCATTTTTAGGCTCAACTATTATATAAGTTTTGCTTAAGCTTTTCAATGCCCACTAAAGACCAAATTATTTATTTAACCCTGTGGCTATTTGCTCCTGAGGAGTAATCCGCAGACAGCAAAACTGTCGAGGACAGCGACGAAGGACGCGAATAGCTGTAGGGCATTCATAATCAATTTCGTCTTGAGTCACTTTTATGCTATACTAGAGCCAATTCTTGCTCCCACTGAATACACTGAAACAAAATGCTAAAAGTACTAAAATATCTATTCTACGCCGCTGTTGTAGCTCTCATCATACTACTATACTGGTTGGCACCAAAATATGCTTATGTAAAAAAGAACCCTGGCTATTGCGTTAATCTAACTAAAAACCTCTACTATTGCGGCAGCGAAGCCGATCTTAAATCCATGTTCAGTCAACAATAATGCGCTCATCTCATCCCACTTTTTCCTTCTTTGTTTTAGTAGCCATGGCGGCTATTGCTTCTTTCGGCGCACTTTATTTAACCTCGCACCTAAGCCCGAAAGAAGACGTTCAATCTACCATACTAAAGAAGTCCCCCGCTACATCTGACAATGTTGTTACACCACCGGACCAAAAACCGGCCGCGATTAATATTGATACCAACACAGACTCTTGGCAAGAATACACCGACCCGACCTACTTCTTGTCTTTCAAACATCCTAACGATTGGGACGTTCAAACATTTCCTGATAAAGCAGGTTACTACGTCATTGCGGTGCGACCAAAACAGGGGACTGATAGCATTCGGGTTTACGTCAGCCCCGATCATTATTCCGGCCTCGCTGGACTGCCATCAAAAAAAGACAACTTAGCCGGTATCCAATCGGTTAATGTGAACGATGAAACAATTGGTGTTCGCTACTCCACCCAATACTACACTTTCGATATGGGCACCGACATTCGCATACAACCGGCTTTCAAGGCGATGTTAACTACGGTGGCGTTTAGTAAATAGCTAGTTAGCAAAGCTCACGACAATTCCCCAGAACCCCAAGACCAAAGCACCAATTAAATAAATGTCAGGCAAGGATTCGGCACTGCGAAAAGCAAAGCCGACCAAGCCAACCACAAACAAGATAATTCCGGTGACCCGAGCGTAGCTCAGCCGGTTTTTTAAGTATCCCCAGATTTTCATCATATTCTTAAGCTTTCCTTTACATTTTCCTCAAAATCACTATAATTATACCAGAAATATTAACGACATTCATTAACACTCCATATGACACAGAACATCTACTTGTGGTATGCCATTGGTGCCAGTATTGTGGCTTTGCTATACGGCGCTTTTTTAATTTATAAAATCATGAAGGCCAGCCCCGGCGAAGGCAAAATGATAGAGATCGCTCAGGCCATTCAAGATGGTGCTAGGGCTTACCTATCGCGTCAATATCGAACTGTCGCTATTGTGGCCGTTGTGGTTATGATAATTATGTATTTTGTCGGCTTGTCCCTTACTACTATAGAGGGATTTGTCATTGGCGCAATTATGTCTGCCCTAGCCGGTTTTGTCGGAATGAACATTTCGGTTCGCGCCAACGTTCGCACCGCTCAAGCCGCTAAATCCGGCATGAAACAAGCTCTGGCCATGGCTTTTGAAGGCGGCGCTGTTACCGGTTTCTTTGTTGTCGGTTTAGGCTTGCTGTCTGTGTCCGGTTTCTTCTTGCTGACCAAAGACTTGAGCGCCTTAGCCGGTTTAGCTTTCGGTGCTAGTTTAATTTCCGTGTTCGCTCGACTGGGCGGCGGCATTTTCACTAAGGGTGCTGATGTCGGTACTGACATGGTTGGTAAAATTGAGAGTGGCATTCCGGAAGATGATCCTCGCAACCCAGGCGTAATTGCTGACAACGTTGGTGACAACGTTGGTGACTGTGCTGGTATGGCCGCTGACTTGTTTGAAACTTACGCTGTTTCTGCCATTGCCGTTATCTTGCTCGGTGCTGCTGTGTTCCCGAACTACGCTAACGCCCTGGTTTATCCGTTAGTCATCGGTGCGGCGGGAATCATCACTACTATTATTGGGACTTGGTTTGTGAAGCTAGGGAAGTCGGGGAATGTTATGGGTGCTTTGTACAAAGGCCTCATTGTCACCGGTGTGCTTTCTGCAGTTGTGTTCTACCCTATCACTCAAAAATTAATGGCCGGTAACGGCATTTACTCTGTCATGAATTTGTTTTTGGCCTCGTTAATTGGTTTAGTAGTCACCGGCTGTATCGTTGTGATTACTGAATACTACACCTCGCAAAAATATTCTCCGGTTAAGAAAATTGCTGAAGCTTCTAATACCGGCCACGGTACTAATATTATTCAAGGTTTGGCCGTTGGCATGCAAGCCACTGCCGCTCCGGTTGTTGTTATCGTCGCCGCTATCCTCACCGCTTACCACCTAGCTGGTTTGTACGGTATTGCTTTAGCAGTAATGAGCATGCTGTCTTTGACCGGCATTATTGTCGCGATTGATGCGTTCGGCCCAATTACTGATAACGCCGGTGGTATCGCCGAAATGGCTGGCCTCGATGAAAGCGTCCGCAACATTACCGATCCATTAGACGCAGTAGGGAACACGACTAAAGCTGTAACTAAAGGATACGCTATTGCTTCCGCTGGTTTGGCCGCAACTGTGTTGTTCGCTGCCTACGTTCAAGAGTTGAACATGGCTCGGCACTTTGTGCCAGTCTTCGATTTAACCAACCCCAAAGTCTTAGTTGGTTTGCTCATTGGTGGCTTACTCCCTTATCTATTCGCCTCCATTGCTATGTCCGCTGTGGGCAACGCCGCTAAAGCCGTGGTGGAAGAAGTCCGCCGCCAGTTCCGCGAAATCAAGGGCATCATGGAAGGCACCGCTAAGCCGGACTATACCAAGGCCGTCGACATTGTAACCAAAGCTGCAATTAAGCAGATGATTGTCCCCGCCCTCATTCCGGTTGTTGTACCAATAGTGGTTGGTTTGACCTTAGGCGCAGCTGCTTTGGGTGGATTACTCGTTGGGGCAATCGTTACCGGTATTTTTGTCGGTATCTCTATGACCACCGGTGGCGCCGCGTGGGACAACTCCAAAAAGTATATTGAAGAAGGCCATTTCGGTGGCAAGGGCTCCGAAGCTCACAAGGCCGCTGTGACCGGCGATACCGTCGGCGATCCATACAAAGATACTGCCGGTCCAGCCATTAACCCGATGATTAAAATCATCAACATTGTTGCCCTGCTGTTAGTGAAGTTCATGAAAGGGTAGTACTAATATTGCTAAAGCCGCTCTCGCTACGAGGGCGGTTTTTTATATGGAATTGAGATTTTCTTAAACGGGGCTTTATCGCGCTTATTTTATTATTAAAAGTGCGCGGGGTAAGCTGGTTGGAGCAAGCCGACGCTGACATGTTGGCTTATGGGTTCGATTCCCATTTACCCCGCCACTAAATTTTGGCCTTATTACATAATGAATAAGTTCTCACTGGGAGAATTTAGAAAGATTTTATAAAATAGCCTTGACTACTATGATAACAATAGATATTATTAAAAGGTCAGCGTCGGCAAGTTCCATGTTAGCCAACATAAAAAAATCGCTCTATTTGTAGGGCGGTTTTTTTATGCGAAATTGAGGTTTTCTTAAACGAGGCTTCATCGTACTTGTTTTATGGTTAAGGTGAGGTAGGCCGTTTGGGGCAAACTTGCGTTGACACGCTAAGCTCGTGGGTTCGAGTCCCACCTACCTCACCGAAAAGATTTTCGCCTTATTGTATAATGCATAAATTCTCGTAGCCAGAATTTAGAAAGATTTTAACTTTCACTATTGACTAACAAAACATTTAGTCGTAAAATATTTATGCGTGTCACTGCAAGTTCAAACGAACCCACAGAAAAGAACCACTCTAGAAATAGAGTGGTTCTTTGATTAAACAATAACTCCCCCGCCCATGCAAATTTTTTTATCATACATAACTAGGCTTTGGCCGCTGGCAATGGCCTTCTGGGGTTTGGCGAATAGCACTTTGTAGTGGCCTTTGGCAGCCTTAGTCACAGTCAGTGGCTGCAAGTCGCCTTGATGTCGAAACCGACCGGTTAGCTTCAGCGGAAACTTCACTGGCGCACTAATCCAATTCACCGAATGAATCTCGATTTCCTTAACTTCAAGCGCTTTGTCTTTTGGATTATTAGTTACGAATAGGGAATTGGCCTTTAAATCTTTTCGGACCACATAATACGGGCCACTTGCACCAACCTTAATTCCCTGCCTCTGGCCAATTGTGTAGTAATGCAACCCATCGTGCTTACCCAGAATTTTTCCCGAGCTTAACTCAATAATCGGCCCGGCTTTAGGTTTTAATTTTTGATCCAAAAAGTCTTTTAATCGAATACGTCCAACAAAGCATAATCCCATGCTTTCTTTTTTATTAGCATTAGGCAAACCAATTTTTTTCGCCAGTGACTTGACCGCCGATTTTTTTAACGAGCCGATAGGGAAGAGGACATGGGGTAATTGTTGGGTCGCAATATTATAGATAAAATAAGTCTGGTCCTTAAACTCATCGGCACTGCGCATCAATTGATACTCCCCTTCTTTGCCTTTTATTTTTTTAAGTAAAATTTGAGCGTAGTGGCCGGTAGCCAAATAATCATATCCATGAGCAAGTGCCCAGTTATATAACAGTTTAAACTTAATTTCCTTATTGCACATGACATCCGGATTCGGTGTCCGCCCGGCTTTATACTCACTAAAGAAATAATTTAACACTGTCTTCTCGTATTGTTTTTCAAAATCCAACGTGTGCATGGGCATATGCAAAAACGCGGCCACGCGCAACGCGTCTTGGCGATCTGTTAACCACGGACATTCATCATATTTTAATCCTTTAGTTGATGACCAGTTTTTCATAAATGCGGCATCAACTTCATAGCCTTGTTTCTGCAATAGATACGCGGAAACAGCGGAATCAATTCCGCCGGATAATGCCATAAGTACGCGTTTTTTTGACTTCCCAGCTGCTTTTATTACTGATATTGACATAAAGTAAAAATTATGTTGTAATTATAGTAGATTTTCGTAAGAAAATCAATCAGCAAAAAAAACAGAAAAATTTATAAGGACGGGAAAAGAATGTCATTTAAAATTACTATCCTTGGCTTTGACCAGGGGTACACTTATCATCAGCAGTTCATAGAAAAAGCGAAAGCTCAAAACTATGAGCTCCACATAGTCACCTCTCCGAAAGATGTAGCCAATCCTATGGCGGAAATTGATCTGCCAAAAGACACCGCCCTATTCGTCGTTTTGGCGAAAGACAGGTGTCCGGGGTTAATCAGCACGCTGGATTTGCTCGAGCAAATTGATCGTGACATTCCGCGCGTCGGCATTGTGCCCGCCGATATGCTCGGCTATTTCCTGGAGATTTGGGAAGGCTCCACCACCGGTCCAACTTTCGGGTCAGATCAGCACCCCATGGCCGCCATAGCAATCGCACTCAAACGATGCGAAGCCAAACGTGCCATGCACGTTCCCATTTGGGCTGATGTCCGTATACCACCCGAGGCCTATGGCCTCGACATAAACTAGTTCCTTGCAACCCGTATAACCTCCGCGGGTAATGCAAGAAAGCCGTCGTCGTAACTTTGGTTACACGGCGGTCTTTTTTTTCAAAATTGCTACAAAATTATTTCTTAGCTTTCCGCGCTTGTTTCATTCCCCCACTCGTGGCCAAAGTTTTCATATCTTTCATACGATCCACAAAAACAAAACCGTTTAAATGGTCCACTTCATGTTGAAACACCCGTGCAATGAAATCGGAGTGGGTTTCTGTATGGACGCTCCCCTGCTCATCATAGTACTTCACCACTATTCGTTTAGCTCGTGGCACTTGCCCCCATAACAGTGCCCGGCCAGTATCGTCGGAACAACTCAAGCATCCTTCCCAACCCAATTCCTGGTCTTTAGAATAACTGACAATTTTTGGATTGATAATTACTGTTTTCGGAAATGGTACTACGTCTTTTCGATTGATAGTTTTCTTCACTTCAATAACTGCCAACTGTAACGACTGCCCTATTTGGGGCGCCGCTAAGCCCACCCCTACACCGCTTACCGTCGCAAACATATTAGCAATTAGCGTTTGAATTTTGGTACCAGCAATATTTTTCACTAAAACAGATTTAGCGCGCTGGCGCAAAACCGGATTACCGAACTGAGTCAATTTCAATTTTTTCGTGACAGCCATACCGATTAACCTTGCATCATAGAACCAAACTTCGACTGCAGCATTTTCTTATGCTTGCTGTTCAGGTCTTCCAACGCGGCTCGAATGTGGCGAGCTACTTCTGCTTTATCACCCGCAACTTCAGGAGCCACTTCTACACTTAATACTTTTTGGTTTCCATCTACTGTAATTCTAATCTTACCGCCACTAGAAGCACCGGTCACTGTTTCAGCTCCCAACAACGCTTCAATCTGCTTAGCCTGCTTACGCATTTCATTAACGTCCTTGATCTTATCAAATATTCCCATAATGCGGTGTTAAATTAAAAATAAAGGCTTTAGTACAAGTCGCCTCCAATAGTGACTTTATCAGTAGTCATTATAGCAAAATCTTAGAAAATTTCCAGCTTAATGCGCTTTGGATCTTGCCCCGCCTTTAGCAGCAAAGCCCGCATATCCATAACCATTTCTTTGCCGCCACAAACATAAAAAGTATAATCTTTCAGAACCGGGTAACTCACCGAAATGTAAGTAGTCACTCGTCCTATTTCTCCCGGCCAATGAGACTGAGGGCGACTCAATGTGGGAATGAATTTAAAGTTTTCATAATCCGACGTTAAGTGAGTGAACTTATCATAATAAAAAACATCCTCCTCGCTCCGTAAACCAAACAACAACCTCACTGGTTGCACATAACCACGGACTAACATATCAGTAACCATAGAGGAAAATGGAGCTATACCTACGCCGGTAGCAATAAAAAATATGGGGTGCTCGAAGTTCTGCACAGTGAATGACCCTAGGGGTCCCCGCATAACAACATCACTCCCAATTTGTAATGCTTTTACAAAATCGGAACCGACACCACTAGGTAAAATCTTAACGCAAAAAGACAGGGATTCATTATTAATTCCTGTTGGCGGCGTCACAATAGAGTAAGAGCGGAATTGATCACCAATTTTGAACTGCATAAATTGCCCTGCTTGATACAATATTTCCTCTGGCGCCAAAAGTCGCACAGTCAATTCGACCACGTCTAGCGTTAAATATTTTAGTTGGGTTACTTGGGTTAAAAATTCCTGCATAAAACTTTGTTATACCTAAAATAGTGTCGCTGGTTTTGTTGAAGCAGCTTTGGTGCTCGCTAATCGATAAACACAAAAGTCGCAATTAGCACTTGGCGTCGGCAACTCTCCTTGCAAACATTGCCACGCATCTTTAATCACGCCATCAATCCATGAATCGTCACCAGTATACGGAATGACTTTGATATCAAACTCTAACTTCGCGTCAAACGCTTCTTTATCGCGCTTGCCATTACAGTAGACAAAATAACCAACCGGCGAAACCTTATACCCGTTCTGTCGAAATAACCATTGGTAAATTTCCATTTGATGCTTATACCCATCCTGCCAGGCCGCATCCAACGACACTTCTCCGTCTTTGGCCGTGCTTTTATAATCCACAATCATCAGTTCACCATTAGGCGAAACCCAAATATCATCCACTGCTCCACCAATTATTAAATTGGTTTTTTTATGCAAAAAAGTAATGCCTTTGAAATTCTCGCGCCAAATATCTAAATCAGCATGGGCATAAGGAACAGCATCAATGCCGTAAGCTGCCATTAACGGGTGGGCCGTGTTTTTAGCACGATGAATATCAAACTCCTTTTTTAAAAGATGATCCACAGCCGAATTTAAATTAAACGGGAATCCCGGCGGCTGGCCGACACCTAATCGGCGATCCATATAAAAACAATGGGGGCAGTTTAGAAATGCCTCAAGTTTACTTCGAGATAATTTAAAAGGCTCGCGCGAATTCGGGTCGTACAAATTCTTCGAGCGCTTGCCAGAATAATAATCGGACATGCATTAATTATACCACTTTACTGCGATATATAGCGGTATTTTTCAATATCGAGTGTTAAATCGGGGCTTACTGTTAATCCATCTCCTTCCAATAGCTGTTTTTGCAGCTCCGGCGTACAAAACATATTTCCTTTAATCGATATATGCCCGGCACTGTTTAGTACGCGCCACCATGGCAAATTAGAACTGCCATCAAACCGACTCAAAATACCTCCGACTTGGCGGGCAGCTCTGGGTGAGCCGGCGTATGCTGCCACCTGGCCATAGCTCATGACCTTGCCTTGTGGAATGGAAGTAACAATTTCCAGCACGCGGGCTTTGAAACCGGTATCATGATTTTGCATATTGTTAACTTAACGAGTTCACCGTTTTTCTTAATTTTTTCATTTGATCCATGCGAACGCTAATGTCATGCTCATCAATTAATTCTTGCGCCAATTTCTCAGCCGCATCTAAGTGTTGGGTTGCTTTTGCCTTGTCGCCCAAAAAAACATAAGCTTGAACATAACGGCCATGCATTCCTGACAAAATAATTAATTTATGAAACGGGCGTAACTCCTCATTATGTTCTACCAATGTCAAAGCTTCAGCTAACCTTGTTAAACCACTTGAGTCCCCGGCCAAAACCAAAGACAAACCATAGTGTCCCAAATATTCGGCATAACGTCCCCTATTCTTGCTTGGTCCTTCCAAATCTAGCAACTCAATTGCTTGCTCAAATAATTCAACCGCTTTACCATTGTCTTTTTTAACCAAAAAATAATCGCCTTGACGCAAGAGCATATCAGCTTTTGCCACCCCGGAAATATTATGCGCTTCGGCAAGTCGTAACCCATTTAGTGTGTCTCCAAACATCAACTCGTAATAAATATCCTTACCAGTAGACTGGGCTAGGTGTTTATATATTAACAACCGATGGCCCAGCACGGTAATAATATCTGCCGGTCGTTGTGAGTCTGCCGCAGCAATTAATGCTTCATCCAAGTATTGCAATGCCGCCGCATGCTCCCCATGCTCGCGAGCCATTTCACCCCGCTCAATCATCTGCTGAATATTTTCAGGGGTATTGTCGCCGGCCATATTACTCCCAGCGAAACACGTTAATGGCGACTACAAAAATAATCACGCCCCAAACTCCCAAACCAAGTAACTCCAATGGGATTTGGGTCAGATGAACTCCTTCATTGGCAATGCGGCGTAATGCATCAGCCAAAAAAGTTAAGGGGAAATAGTCAGTGACCACTTTTAGCCAATGAGGAAAAGCATCACGGGAAAAGAAGATACCGGAAAGCAACAACATTGGTAATTGAATAACGTTGGCCAACGGTGCGACTTGGTTTTCGTCTTTGGCGTATCCAGCAATAGCGAATCCAAATCCTAAAAATACCAAGATTCCCAAAATTAAAACTAAAGTAAATTCAAAGTAATTGCCAATCATGTGGAATTTAAAGAATATCACTCCCAAAGACAACAAAATTCCTACCGTAATTAAGCCAATAATTAAACGTGTAAAGGCTTGGGCTAAGATGAAGTTACGGGGGTGAATTGGGGTAGCTTGAATGCGCCGCAAAGCCCCACTGGCTTTGAGCGACACAAATGCAAATGATACGCCGAATATACCCAACTGCATTATTGTCATGGCCAAAATGCCGGGCAGAATAAAATCAAAAAAATTGAGATTATTGGTTTTTACTCCGGATGAATCGACGCTAATAATTTGTGGGCTATTATTAATTTTACTATTGAATCCGGCAATCACTTGACCAATGATTAAATTAGCAACTTGGCCATTTTGAGGTTTGCCTTCATTGAAGTGAGTAATAACTTTAGTGGAAGCCAATGCATGCGTCTTGCTGTCAACCGCGCCAAAATCCGCGGGAATAATGACTTGCAAATCTGTATTGCCTTTTCCCAGGTCCGTCCGAGCGGTGTCTTCCGACACTTCATTGATTTTCAAAGCGCTAATACTTTTTAATGTACTTATAAGTTGCTGAGAAATATCGCTGTGAGCATTATTTGTAATATCCACTTTGACAGAAGAATTATTACTCCTAGACAGAAACCCAAAGACAGCTAGCAAAGCCAACGGAAAAATAATTGTGAAAATAATAGCGCCGCGGTTGCGATAATACATCTTCATAGATGCCACCGCTAAAGTTTTAAGCGATTTAAATGTATGGTTCATGTTTGTCTTTATTCTGAGATTGGCCAAGGCTAATCTCGGAGCTCCTTGCCGGTTAAGTCAATAAATACATCTTCTAAAGTTGCTGGTGCTACTTCTGTGTGTGGCTTAAACCCGCGCGCCAACAATTGCTGAATTAAATTAGCAGGCGTGTCGAGCGCCACAATTTTACCATCATCCATAATAGCCACTCGGTCGCACAACACCTTGGCTTCATCCATATAGTGGGTAGTTAAAATAATAGTGGTGCCTTTGGCTTTAATCTGTTCAATTAGCTCCCACAAATTGCGCCGAGCTTGGGGATCTAGTCCGGTCGTTGGTTCATCTAAAAAAATCATAATCGGCCGATTGACTAAAGTTGTAGCAATGCTGAAGCGTTGCTTTTGGCCGCCCGATAACTCTTTGGCAGTAGCCTTAGCTTTTTCTTCCAAGCCCACTTCGCGCAGCAATTCCATATAATCATTGTCTTGATCGTACAAGTCGCTAAACATTTTCAGCAACTCGACTAAATTCAAGTTTGGAAAAAACGATGATGACTGCAACTGAATGCCAATGCGCTCTTTAATCGCGTACGGGTCTGTAGTGGTATTGATGCCGTCCAAAATAACTGTGCCCGAAGTAATGTCACGCAACCCTTCTATCATTTCCAAAGTCGTGGTTTTACCAGCACCATTAGGACCAAGAATCCCAAACACTTCGCCTTTATTTACGGAGAAAGACACCCCTTTAACTGCTTCAAAACCTTTGTCATATGTCTTGCGCAAATCTGTGACTTGCAGTAATGGTTCGTTCATAGTTGTACTATTATAGCAAAAAACAGCTAACTCTGTTAGTTATCACTAATGGTTTTATTTGTGCTGATATTACATGCCGGGCATTGGAACTGTTTCCCAAATACCCATAACGCTACCTTCGGTGTCAATGAAGTAGGCCACAAAACCCATAGCCCCAACTGGCATCTTGCCTTCCAATATCGTGCCGCCGTTAGCAGTAATCTTAGTCACCGCCTCATCAATACTAGGAACGTCTATGACTATTACTGGCTGAGAACGCTTCTCACCTTTTTTATAAAAGCCGCCGCCAATGTAGCCTGGCTTATCTGGCATGTGGGTTTCGGCATTAATCGGGCCGGTAGTGGCCATCATATAACTCATTTCCGGCATTGGAGTAATCTGCCAGCCAAAGGTGTCTTCGTAAAACTTCTTGGCCCGGTCGTTATCAACAACGGGAACTTCAAAATGGATTACACTATTCATATATTTTTTATTAATTTTTACTAATCTAAGCTCATTATATCAACCAATAAATAAATGTCTATGGTCGGCTCATCATACGGATGCGCCACTTTTATGGCCGCTACAACTTTATAATTCATGAAGTTCTTTTTTTTCGTTGCTTAATATTATAACTGTCTTTTTTTGATGATTGCTTGTTCATTAATTTTAAGTACCCCTCAAAATGTTTGGCATCTATGTCCCCTGCTTTCAGAGCGGCTTGAACGGCGCAGCCTTCACTCTTAATATGATCACACCCCGGATAGCGACACTGTAGCGCCAACGCTTCTATGTCGGCGAACACATCCATAGTGTCTTCTGGAGTGTCGATAACGGCCAACTCGCGCATTCCTGGCGTGTCTATCAAATAACCTCCTCGGGGCAGGGCAAACAATTGCCGGCTTGTGGTAGTGTGGCGGCCACGGCCGTCATATTCCCGGATTGCTTTCACCTCCTGTGTGTCGCTTTGTAATAACCAGTTGGTGATAGTAGACTTGCCGGCGCCAGATGAGCCAAGCAGTACAGCAGTTATGTCATTCGTAAAATACTGTAAAATCGATTCCATACCGGTGCCGGTTTTAGCACTAACAACTTCTATATCGACAGTAGGCGCGATTTCCCGTACCTGACGCTCGTAATCCGTTGCATTATCCACGCGGTCGGATTTGTTTAAAATAATCACCGGCTGAATTTGGCTCTGCTCAGCCAATAACAAATAACGTTCTAACCGGCGTAAACTAAAATCGTTATCTAGTCCCATGGTGATCAACATTACATCTACATTAGTGACGAGCACTTGCTGATCATCGCCGCCAGCGGATTGGCGAATTACTTCGGTCTTGCGAGGTAAAATGTTTTCAATAACTGCTAAGCCGTCAGACGTGCGACTGAATTCCACAAAGTCCCCCACTTTTGGAAAATCGGTTGTGCCGTTTTCTTTGAGATGAAATTTGCCACGAACGGTGGCTGTCAGCTCTTCCTCACCAATACGAATAATGTAATTAGTTTTGTGCTCCTCAATAACTCGGGCCTGTGGCTCTGGTGAAGTACTTGTCATAGCCCTTAGTATACCATTCTTGACAAAACACTGCTGTAGTCATCTAGTACAACTGCTTGACAACTTCCAAGCCTGAGAGTAATATACTCAGGTTGAAGACCGAGCCTAGATTTTCAACCCCGCTCTGCGGAAGCGAGCGTCTGGTAAATACCTTATGGGCAACCAAATGCGGGACAATTTTATCTGTAGTGTATAGGAGGTACACTGTGAGAAACATTAGACCACCGGCGGTATAGCTCCACCGATTTCGGGAAATTATATAGAGACCAGTCGATTGCGGCAGTCTCGAAGCCCTGGGGCAGCTAATTCCTTCCAGCGCATTAGTAGCGCGAATAAAAAAAGACAGGACGGGAACATAAAAGTAAGTGTGGTAAGTGTCGCGAAAGTCACGCGAACCGAGAAATTCGACTACAATGTCGATCCGATTCACTGAGATGATTCATCTCGACAGGAGCTAATGGTAAACCAATATTAGACGTCTATCAAACGCATGCGGTTATAACCAGCACAGTCCATACATCGTCCAACAAAACGCGGGCAAAAGGAATTAACAACCCTTTTCGCCCGCTAATTTTTTTATAAAAAATGCCCGAATCCGATGAGAGGATTCGAGCAAACATTCATACTCTTGTTATGATCCCACAGTCGTGGGGTGTTCTTTTTCCGCAAGGAGCTCGCGGTGCACAAGAACCGCATTGTCCTTAATGTAAATCCGGCCTTTTTCTATAGACCCGTGAACGACTATGGAGTGCCGGACTTTCATCCACCACTCTACCGGCACCCGAGGCTTAATATTCCAGCTGCCTGAAAAGGGATCGTCGAATTCACTGGCTATCATCCATCCTAAGTACAGCAGAAATAAAATGATGCCGTCCGCCAAGCAACTTTGCTCAATCCGTTCATAATGGAATATTGTGACACAATAGACCATACAAACAGAAAGAGAAAACAGCATTACCTTGATGGGCGGAGCAATTCTCCGATAAAAGTATTTGCAAAACATCAGCAAATCCTCTGTGGATAAGGCGTCTTCTAACGCTTCATCCTCAGCTTGTACTTTTTCCAAAGTGCTGTTGCCGAGGAAACCGTAAATAACCAGCAAGGCAACAAATACCGTCATAGAAAATTTGTCGTACTCCTTGCCAAAGTCAATGAACAGCACCGGCAGGTTATGCTTTAGCCATTCAAGAATGATGACCGATATGATCGTGTAGATCAACGGCTTGATGGCGATCATTTTGTAATGCCAAACTATGCGCAGGTCTTTGCGTAGGTCGTAAAAGAACGGCCGTTTACCATCTGGCAGCACACCTTCCGTGGTATTAAGTGTATCCACACAAGGCTCCGACGATTCGTTAAGAGACGACGAAATAGGGCGTGTTCCCTGTTCAGTATTCATTTTTTTGTATCCTCCAGTTTGAAAATAAAACGATTTAACAGAATACCACAAAAATGACCCTTTGTCAAGGGCATGCAATCTTAGTTTTTGCGCTTCAAGCTAGAATTCAGCTGTCCTAAACAACTACTTGGTCGTGTTGTGGTTCTTTTATCTTCCTCGCTACAAAAACCCCCAGTAATAAGAACAAACTCATGGCAAAAACTGCAGCCCTATAGTTTAATGCTCCTCGAGTAACCACAAGGTAGACCACAATCCCCCATATAGCTGGCCCGCCAATAGAAGCCAATCGTTCCGAGATTGAATATAGCCCAAAAAACTGAGCTTTCTTTTCATAAGGAATTAGTATGGTAAATAAAGCTTTAGCGGTAGCAAATGCAATGCCGGTCCCTAATCCAAACAAACCAAATAGCACGTAAACTATAATGCCAGCATGAGCCAGGGCAATTCCAATAACAACCAAAGCAGTAAAACCTAAGCTCAGCATTAAGATCCTTTGATTGCCCCACTTATCTCCCAAATAACCACCTACTACAGCACCTAGGGTAAAGCCTAAATAAACTAGCATAAACACTGGAATTTTTTGAGCATCAGTGAAATGGTAAACCTTGTCTAAATAAATGGCAGAAAACAGTTGAAGCGTAAGAATGGCATCGTTAAAACAATAAAACGCAATTAATAATCGAGTGACGCCCGGATATTGTTCCGTATTTTTTAAGTCCCTCCAGACTGATCCAAAAACATCTTTATAATGTTTCACTTCCCCCGGAGCATCTTTGTGTTTGCGAAAAGCAACAAACACAGGAATGCAAAACAGCAAAGCCAGAATGGCTGCCGGTAACATAACATCTATGCGAGAGCGACCTAAAAAATAAACAGCACCTGTGACAATGGGCAGTGTCACTAACAAACCCACTACATCCCCAATCGTGCTTAGTCCCCCACCTAAACCAGCTACCTTGGCTGCAGTCCGTGGGGTGGAAATATCTTTAAGAAAAGTGTTGTAAAGGAAAGCACCCAACTGGTACAAAATATTGAACATTGAATACAGCACTAGCGTCAACACTATGCGCGCTAAAAATGAGTGGAGATGAGCCGCGACTTGAATAAGGCCACCGCACACTATTCCAGCTAGGGTTAAGCTAAAAAATATTTGTTTCCTGTTGCCTGACTGATCGACTAAATATCCCAAAAAGGGTGACAAGAAAATGAGAATAATAGTCGACCCAATAAAAGCAAAAGAGAACCAGAAGTCTGGCACCTTATTATCTACTACAAGCCACTGAGAAAAATAGACGGAGGCATTAACAAAGACAATCTGAGTGGCAAAATCCCAGAAGTACCATGAAATATTTTTGAAGCTATACAGTTGTCGAGTATCGGAGTTCATGAGGAGAGTGTAACAAAAAATCGCTTTAAAAGCGATTTTCTAAAAAAAGAACACTCTTTGAATAATCCAGAATATAGCAATGGCAGAAATAATTCCGGCTACTACTTTGACTGCGGTAGGATACCACGGTCGGTGGCGGTAATAAAAAATTGGGGGCAACACCACCGCTAAAATAATTAACTGCCCTATTTCTATCCCTACATTAAAGGCAAACAGAGAAGACACGAACCGGTCTGCTGGAATTTTGATTTCCTTTAACAACCCGGCAAACCCCAGCCCATGGAATAAGCCAAAGAAAAAAACCATCACAATTTTGCCTTTATTTTCACCAATAAACTTTCGCCCTTTGAAAAATACAGAGGTTATTGCGACGAATGCAATGGACATAGCAATCAGTGGTTCAACAATTTTTGAAGGCAACACCAAAATGCCGCTGCCGGCCAGCACCAATGTTATGCTATGAGCAATCGTAAAAGTAGTAGTGAGCTTTAAAATTTCCTTTATCGACACAAAAACTAGGACCAACGACAACACAAACAATATATGGTCCGGGCCGCTTAAAATATGTCCCACACCCAGTTTTACAAAATCAATAAAGTTATCAAAAAAATTTGTACTCCGGTTGGATATTAATTTAATGACTTCTGTCTTATCCCGAAACTTAGCGGCAATGTCCGGTGCTTGGGTTAGAGCATACTCTTGAATTTGATCTGCCGTTGCATTGGGATTAGCTTTTATGTAATCGAGGATCGGTTTGGGCAGCAATTCATGAGCTTGTGATATTAAAGGAGAGCCAAACAACAAAATTATCCCCAAAAAAACTCCTAATAAAATCTTATTAACTTTTTTCATATTTATTTAGCTTTTTTCATAACTACTTAGCTTTGTCCGCCGCGACTTTAGAATATAAAATAGAGAAATGAGGGTTCAAGGCCACCGCTTTTTTATAATAACCTTTAGCCTGGTCCGTTTGTCCCTTAGCTTCGGCAATCATGCCGGCATGAAATACAATTAGTGGATCATTCTCTCCCAGTCGCAAAGCTTGTTTGATAGCCGTCTGAGCGTTATCCATTTGGCCATTGACATAACTAGCCCAGGCTAAGGAATCTGCTCCGTTTATGCCCGGCCTATCTTTATACGCCTGCATGGCTAACTGCAAAGATCTTTTCGGATCCAATCCATGCTCCGATAAAAATAACGATGACTCCAATTCCGTTTTTACACCACTAGCGGTTGATTTGTCAAAAGCCAGCTGAACCAAAGAGTAATACTGCTCGGCTTTGGTTTTATCACCTGTCTGACCATAAACTTCAGCTAAGTCAATAGCATACTGCGCTAATGGTATGGCATCAAAGGCTTTTTGAAAATCTTTTAGCGCTGATGCCGTATCCCCTTTGGCGTATGCTACTCTACCTAATTGCTCATAGGCCGGAGTGTAATTTGGGGCAATCTGTAACGCCAAGTTAAACTGTTGCTCGGCCTTAGTAATATCACTCCGCAAATCTAATTTACCCAATTCAACATAACCCCACGCCACATTTTCTGGAAAAGCGGCTCCTTCTTGCACAGCAGTTTGAATAGCCGTCCGTGCGCCGGCAATATCACCATGCAATTCCCGAGCGTAAGCTATACGAGAATAGGAACTGTAATCGGGCCGCTTATCAACCATAGTCTGAAGAGAAGCCACAGCGGCATCATAGTCCCCTAGCTCGGTTTGAGCGTCCGCAATAATTCCATAATACAAAGCTTTGTCCGGAATAATACTACTAGCTCTTTTACCCAAATCTAACGCATCCACGAAGCGATGTCGCGACAATGAAATAATGCCTCGCGTGGCTAACATATCGGGGTTGTTTGGCTCACGGGCCTGTACCGCATCCATTAAGGTATCTATTTTATTGTAATACGCGGCATCCCCAGTTTCTCGGGATTTTTGAATATAAGCGCTAGCTAACTCCAATTGAAAGCGGGTGGTATTCGGAGATTGTTTGAGTTCATCTAAATATTTGGCCACTAGCTTATCCGTAGCGGTGGGGTTGGTAATTACCTCATTTGTGGCTACGGGGTGCTTGTTCTTCTCATATTGCTGATATTTTCTACCGCCCAATATTATAAGAACAACACTAATTACCACTAAATAAATTATAAAATAAGATTTTTTCATGTCTATTAAATATATAAAAAACAAAATGAACGGGCAAGTTCCCTCACCCGTTCATTCATTATATCACCTATGAGTTAGAATGCACCCCAGCCTACGCCTTCATCGGCATAACCAGAACGCATAGCGCTATCTCTTTCCTCTGCACTAGTAGTGTAGAAGTGGTCATCCACGCGTGCATTGTACAAACGGTACACTGCAATACCGGCACCAGAAGGATTAACGTATCCTGAGATACCTTCGGATACATAACCTCTGCTAGTCAAACCATTTTGCTCATCAGCATTGGTTGTGTAGAAGTGCTTACGGTTACGGCTGTTGTACAAACGGTACAACGGGGTGGAACCACTAACTTGGCTACCAGTAACGCTACCGATAGAACCTTCTGTTACATATCCGGAACGGACAGCAGCATCACGTTCACCAGCATCGGCTGTGTAGAAGTGATCATTGCTTCTCCAGTTATACAACCGGAAGAATTCACCACCATTAACTCCACCACCGGCACTAAGGCCACCACCACTGCCATTTGTACTAACACTAGTGGCGTGTGGTCGGGAATCAAAACCAGAATGAGGCAGAGCCAAATAAGGGAATGTCCCACGGAAAGATACATCGTTAGCATCTACACCATCACCCAATTGGGCTGCCAATGGATCTGGAGTAAAGTCAGGATGGAACAATGGGTAAGCTGCACCGGCCACTGCCTTAATGGAAATGTCGGTAACATCATCAGCCAAACGACGACCGTTTGGATAACCAGCTTTATCACCAGCCACTACACCTAAACTGTTAGGGTTAGCGGATGGAGCAACTGCAACGTTTAGGCGCAATTCCTCAGAAGGAGTGGCTTTAGTCGACTTGGTTAAACCAGGAATACCGGTCAAGAAAATGGCGATTAAGTCATCACGCTGATTTGGGCTACCAAAAGCGCCTTGTGGCGGTACTTTGACGCCATACAATGCGTTCAATAATTTGCCTAATTCAGGATCGGTTACACCATTGGCGAATTGAGCATCACCAGATGGAGAAGAACCGTTCCATGTATCTTTAGCACCAAGTGGTACAACGACTTCGTTAACCAAAGGAGAGCCTAAACGAGATACCTGAACCCATGCACCAGTGTTAGCCTGATTGCCTGCGCCCAATACGCGAGTAGATTGACGAGATGCTGTAGTGTAAGCACCGATAACAGCAGATGGGCTGGACACGTCAGTAGGACGGTCACCATTAACGGTTAAATCAGAAATCGGAATTTGTAACGCTAACGAGTTAACGTTATAGCCCTTCAAACCATCAACGCCGCCACCGGCATTGCCAGGAAGCTTGCGAATAGTCAAAAGGTCAAACAAACCGCCTAATTCAGCGTAGAAAGGATCATCACTCTGACCTGCAAAGCTTTTTACGCCGTTGCCGACATCGGTAATGGCTTGGGCTTGCAAGTTAGCGTAGTTTGGAGTTGACTTTGGTCCAATGTTGGACGGAGCAACAGCCAAATTAGTTCCCAACACTGTGGAAACACCTTTCTTAATACGGGTCAAGGTATAGGTTTGCTTCACATTTAAGTTAGGATCGCTTGGAGACATAACCGGTCCTGTGTTATACAAAAAAGTATTAGGGTTGGACGTGGTTGTGGTAAAACGAAATTGATAGATGACATCAGGATTGGCATCGCCATCGCTGTCTACTTTAATTTCATAAAGAACGTTGTCATCAAAGGTGTAGAAGTTAGGTCCACCAGCCGGTTCTTGGAACGGCAAGTAGTTAGCAATCAAAGTTACAGTGTTCGTATTATCGGGAGATACGAACGCATAGAAGTCAGTCGCATCAGCTTTAGGGTCTCCGGCAATTAATGGAGCTTCACGGTGACTAGAAGCCAACGCACCGATTGGACCAGGAAGAACTAAAGCAAGAGCAACTAAAGCGGTCACAATGGTGCTGGCCGTCTTAATTGTGTTTTTTGGATTCATAATTTAAGTCTTATTTATTAATTTCAATTATCGCCAATGATCGACCTATTCAATGGAATACATAAGTTAAGTAAATTAACTATATACTTAACTCCATTCTATAGCAAATGTATGACTTAAATATGATGTACTTAGCCATTTGACCAGAGACCCCTTTCTCACATATGATTAATAATCGTCACGCAATAACCACGTACTTTTCTGCCCTTTGGGCTATTCGTGGCGAACAGCCACAAGGAGGATTTAAATGATCAGTAAATTGTGCCGTCTTGTTAACCCTGAATTGGAACTGGGCTTCTACATTAAAGCCATCAAATCGCTAACGGAAGCGGACTTAAAAAAACTTCGGTGGCTTATTGGGGAAACTTTTGAGCCAGGCAATGTTCGGGACACTCCCTTTTTAACGTCTGCCGATGTTACGGAAATCGGCCCTAGGCTATCCATAGAAACACCGTTCTCTTCGAACGCCGTTGCAATCTGCCAGGCCATGGGTCTGAAACAGATTAAGCGCATCGAAAAAACTTACCGTTACGCTACCAATGCTACTGACCAAGACGAACCTGTCTTTGACCGGATGACGCAACAGCAATATCCAGATGGGATTACCACTTTTGCGACTGGAGTAAAACCAAAACCGGTTCGGTCTATTAACCTCCTCAAGCGCGGCAAAGCCGTTCTGATTGAGATCAATAACGAACTGGGGTTGGGCATGGACGAAGTGGACATTGATTACTACTATCAGTTATTCAGAAAAACGCTCAAACGCAATCCAACCGATGTTGAATTATTCCAACTGGGCAACGCTAATAGCGAGCACAGTCGGCACTGGTACTTCAAAGGGCAAATTGTAATTGATGGCATATCTATGCCGGAATCACTATTTGAGCTGGTCCAAAAACCGTTACGCTATCTTCAGCAAAAACCGTTGCAGGACAACGCCGTTCAAGCTTGCAGTATTGTCGCTTTTCACGACAATGCAGGGGTAATTCAGGGGTTTACTACTGATATTATGCTCGCACGGACTCCAGGCAAACCTGGCAAAATGTACGTGGACCGAAGAGAGGTTCACATTACTGCCACTGCCGAAACTCACAACCATCCCACTTTTGTCGCTCCCTTCCCTGGTGCCCAAACAGGTATCGGCGGTCGGATTCGTGACAACAGCGCGGTCGGTCGTGGAGGCATTACTGGTATTGGGGTGGCCGGTTATTTTGTAGGCAATCTTTTTATTCCGGAGTATGACATTCCGGGAGAGGTTGCCGGCCAAGATAAGCCTTCGCAATACGCCTCGCCGCTTTCTATCCTGATAGAAGGCAGTAATGGTATATCTAATTATGGTAACGAGTTTGGAGAGCCACTGACTGCGGGGTTTACTCGGACGTTTGGCCAAATAATAGACAACGAATGGCGAGAGCCGCGGAAACCAATTCTCTACAGTGGTGGTGTCGGTCATATATTTGGCGGGCACACAACAAAAGAGGCACCGGAAGTAGGAATGTTCATTGTCCGAATTGGCGGTCCTGCCTACCCTATTGGGGTGGGCGGCGGCAGTGCCTCAAGTATGATGCAAGGCGAAAATACCGAGGAGCTAGATTTTAATTCTGTTCAACGCGGCAACGCCGAGATGGAAAATCGAGCTAACCGCGTAATTCGAGCTTGCGTGGAAATGGGCGACAATAATCCTATGTCCAGCATTCACGACCAAGGTGCCGGTGGACCCAGCAATGTCCTCACGGAATTACTGGAACCACTTGGCGGCAAAATCGACATTCGTAATATTACCCTTGGCGACAAGACAATGTCTATTCTCCAAATTTGGAGCGCTGAGTTTCAAGAAGGGTATGGCCTTCTCATAAGGTCAGAGCGAATGGATTACTTCAAACTAATTTGTGCGCGCGAACGAACAAACTGCGAAGTCATGGGAATCATTGATGGCAGCGGCAACGTTGTCGTAGAAGACTCCCAAAACCAGCAGACTCCGGTGAACCTCAACCTGGAACAGATTCTCACGAATATGCCTCAAAAAACTTTTGAGTCTAATCGACAGCCAAAGACATTACAGCCTTTGGTGTTGCCGGATATGACCGTGAAAGAAGCAATTGAACAAGTGTTCAAGCTTCCGAGCGTTGGCTCAAAAGGGTTCCTGACCAGAAAGAGTGACCGTAGTGTTACTGGGCTAGTGGCACAGCAACAGTGCTGTGGCATTGCCCACATTCCTATTGCTGATGTTAGCGTTAATGCTCAAAGCCACTTCGGTTTTACAGGCTCAGCTTGTGCCATTGGTGAGCAACCAACGAAGATGCTCATTAATCCGCAAGCCGGAGCACGCATGGCGGTAGCAGAAATGCTTACCAACATGGCCTCAGTCAAAATCAACGGTATCGGAGAAATTCGATGTCGCGCTAACTGGATGTGGGCGGCAAAACTGCCGGGCGAAGGCGCTCTCCTCTATGACGCTGCAATAGCCATATCCGATCTTATGATTGCGCTAGGCATTGCAATTGATGGAGGCAAAGACAGCCTATCTATGGCGGCAACGATTTCGGGAGAACTGGTAAAAGCTCCGGGTAGCCTCGTGATAATGGGATACGCACCTGTACCCGATATTCGAAACAAGGTTACGCCGGACATCAAGAATCCTGGAGATAGCATGCTCGCGTTAATTGACTTGGGAATAGGCAAAAACCGCCTTGGCGGCTCTGCTTTAGCTCAATCGATTAACCAGCTAGGAGACGAGTCACCCGATGTCGACAATCCACAGTTGCTCAGGGATTTATTCCTGGCGCTTCAAACGATGATCGACCAACAACTGATTTTGTCCTTGCATGATCGAAGCGACGGCGGTCTAATTACCACTGTTGCGGAAATGTGTATGGCTAGTCGCTGTGGGTTCAGCATAAGAGTTCCTGAAGCTGAGAATGCATTAGCTCACCTCTTTAATGAGGAGCTGGGTTTTGTTTTGGAACTCAATCCGATATACGAATCGCAAGTCTTAAAAATTTGTGCTTCGTATAACATTCCTTGCTCCATATTTGGAGTAACGCTAGCCGATTCCCAATGCAAAGTTTTTAGCCCTACGGGAGAACTGTTGCGAAGCACTATAACCGAACTCCGCACTTGGTGGGAACAGACCAGTACTGCAATTGAGAAACTGCAAATGAATCCCGTGTTGGCACTAGAAGAGTTTGCAGGATTCTCAGACCCGCTTCCTACTATGCAGTCCGCTCCATCTTACAAATTGCCATTTACACCGGTAAAAACATCTGCTCCATCTTTAACTGCTCCCAACCAACCTCGCGTAGCAATAATACGCGAGGAGGGCACAAACGGTGACAATGAAATGAAAGCGGCGTGCGTAGCAGCCGGGTTTGAAGCTTGGGATGTGGCGATGAGCGATCTTTTAGCCAACCGTATTAACCTGGACCAGTTTCAGGGTCTAATCTTTGCGGGAGGATTCTCCTACATGGATGTGTTTGACAGCGCTAAGGGCTGGGCGGCAACAATTCTTTTCAACTCCAAGTTAAAAGAAATGTTTGATCAGTTCTATGCTCGGAAAGATACCTTTTCCCTCGGTGTCTGTAATGGTTGTCAGTTAATGGCGTTGCTCGGTTGGGTTCCCAGTCCGGGTATATCTATAAAACAACAACCTCGATTCATCCAAAATCTGTCTAATCGATTTGAGTCCCGATGGGCGCAGGTAGAAATTCTGCCCAGTCCAGCGGTACTGCTTAAAGGCATGATCGGTTCAAAACTTGGCATATGGGTGGCTCACGGCGAAGGACGTTTGGTTTTTCCAGACGAAACAGTCGAACACATAGTGAATTCACAGCACCTCAGTCCGTTGGCCTACATCAATCCATCCGGAACGATAACGGAACGATATCCGTACAACCCGAATGGATCAAGGTGTGGCCGAGCGGCGCTATGTTCTGCGGACGGTCGGCACCTAGCTATGATGCCTCATCCGGAACGATGTTTCCGCTTGTGGCAATGGCCCTGGATGCCCGAATCATGGCATCACTTGGCCGATTCCCCTTGGCTCCGCATGTTTCAAAACGCCAAACAGTGGTGTCGGGACAATAAACTAAGAGCGTTCAGCTAACTTGTTAGCTTGGCGCATCCCCTTTCTTTTACAGCAATGTATGAGGAGGGGGATTTTTTTATGGTGCGCGTGCATGTACAACTAGGCTAAGCCAGGAAAAAAGTCTGTTTTAATTTTGTTGCGAGCAACACCCATGTTGGTTAGTAAATCTCTAACTGAGGTGACCATGGAATGTGAACCGGATATATAAAACATCCGTTCGTGATAATCAGGAACCTCTTGCTCAATGAACATTTGGTCAATATAATCGGTATGCCCTTGCCACCAATCAGGAACTTGTGTTTTATCGGTCAGTGTATACACCATGCGAACACCCAACTCTGATTGCGCTTGATTAAACACGTCTACATACGCCACTTCTTCAGCTGTGCGGTTGGAATACAACAATGTAATGTCTCGAACCTCTCCAGTGTCCAATAAATATTTAACCATGCTCCGGAATGGCGTGACACCAATACCGCCCGCAATGAATACTAACTTCTGTTGTGGATCATCGGGTAAAATAAAATCACCACTTAACTGCCCGCCAATAATAGTATCGCCTGGTTGCATTTGTAACATTCGTTTTTTGTAGCTGCTGGGTTTATCATAAAACTTTACGCCCAAAATAGCGTTCGACTCGGTTGGCGACGATGCCAGTGTAAAGTAACGCCGATTACCCCGACTATCCGTTTTCGCATGGCCTAATGTCCACTCCATATACTGTCCCGGGCGGAACTGTAATTGCGTATCGGCCTCAAGCGTAAAATTGACAATATCGTCACTCGCTCGCTTCACTGACTTAATCGTAAACACGTGACGCTTTTTTGGGCTAACTATATACGCAAACACATTGCCGACTAACAACGATAACTCAGGACTGAAATACAGACTGCCGAAATGAACTTGAGGATTAAACAACATGCCAATCAATATTCCGTACGCAATGCGGCCATCGCGGTTAGGAGGCAATGTCAACGGCTCGGTCAACATTACTGCGGCAAAAAATAGTAACGCTGAGCCGGTAAAAGCTCGTATAAGCGATGAACCAATGTTGCCATTAACCGAACCCACAACAATAGTAGTAATGACTGCCGCTAATAAAAAACTAATGACCAAATCGAACTGTCGCAATTTACGAACCATGATAATACCACCAATTATTACGAACGGTAACATTGCCATAGTGCCGACCCACCAACTGGCTGATTGTCCGATGACTATCGCAGTAACGAATACAGCCAATGCAGCTGGATTAAAAATATGTTTTTTCCCAATATTGATTAAAAACTTCGACGCCATTGCTATTGCAGGCGCAAGTAACAAAAATGGTATTATTGAAAAGTACTCCCCAGTTTGCGGCGGGCTAATAATTAAAGCCAAAATGAGCCCTGTAATATAGGCTGACTCAATATTGAGCGGAACATTGAACAATCGGCCAAAAACCTTATTGACTGCCCAACTTACAGCCATCAGCACGGTTACAGAGTAAGCGATAGCAATAGGGCTATACGGAACTACACCAAACGCACCCAATGCCATCGCCGCTACTACTAATCCAATCAGGTAGTATAGTACTAGCCGATACATGGTTATGCGATCGATTATAGTGTCAATTGGTCGAAACACAGTTATGATATTACATAATTAGAAAATCCAGTCGTGCTTGTAGCCACTCCATCCTTGTCAATACCATACCCTTCTAAACCATCCTGCTGTTCAATAAGATAAATTCCCTCTTTACCCTGAGCGAACGCGGCAGTGGCAAACCGATCAGCTTCGTACACATTCGGACCAATGACAGTTAAACTGACAATATCGGCTAATGGCTGGTGCGGCTGTTTCGGATTATAAATGTGTGCGCCGCGCGTATATGACCCTGATGTAGCCATTCCTTCATTGTATAATTTTACAACCTTCACAATTTCCTGTGGATTAAAGGGGTTTTGAATCCCCACTCGCCACGGCTCTTGCCCAATCTGTCGACCCACTTGAATATCACCCCCAGCATCAATAAAATAATCGCGCACGTCATGTGCCACCAACAATTGCGCCGCTTGAGCAATGGCCCATCCCTTTACCAATCCTGAAGGATCAATAGTACCATCCGGAGCGTTGATATCAAAGTAGCCATTTGTATCATCCTTGGTTTGTTCGGCCAACAGTAGTACTTGGCGCATCTCAGCACTGTATTGCTCCGGCACTAATTCACCGCGATTAATCTGGCTAATTTCACTGGTGTCTTTATACGTACTGAATCGCGCATCGACATTTCGAAAATGGGTAAAAACAGCATCGAGTATATCCGAATTTACAGCATCCACCACTTCTACGGTTATCGGCATTCCCATGATAATCTGAGTAGCCTTCATAAATTATGATTTAGCCTGAGATAAAGCAGATGCTAAAGATTGCCGAAATGCTTGACTAGAATCTGTGGCGCGAGATACTATCGCAACGTTAGCACTTTGAGCGATAATAGCTTCCGATCGTAACAGAGGCAAAGCACGCGTGTTAATTTTAATTGACTCTCCTTGGTCATTCGGATACTGCAAAAATTGTACATCAGCCAACTTACCATTTTGGATAATTGCTTGTACTTGAATGTATCCGTAATACGCATCGGCTTGCGTACCAGTATAGGTGCCGTCTTTCAACCCGCTGGTAACAATGGTGTGGGGAGTAGACTTTGCGGGCAAGCTTGTTGAATTTGCAGGTGGAGCACTCGCGGTTGGGACACTGGTGGTAGGATCATTACCAGAAGCAAGCGTACTATCATTAGGCGTAGCAACGCTCAAAACTTGATTATTAGGCGTTATTCCCATTCGCTGGTAAACCAAATATAAAACGAATAAGAAAACCATGGCCCCCGATAACAAATATTTTTTCATTACAAATTTCTTATAATTTATAGTACTTACTATTTATACCACACTAATTATGAAGAAGCCATGTGGTTCAGGTACACCTTAAGAGGTGCTACAATTGGCAGGTACCCCAAATCTTGTAAGCTCATTCCTTCCGGTATAATGATGGTATGAAAGGAACACCACTATGCCTAAGGGTAAACCATCAGTCACAAAAGATGTTAAAGACCAAATACTAAAACGAATTAAAGATGACGGC
>JBBRMG010000016.1:0-24237 GCA_038230955.1 Candidatus Doudnaibacteriota bacterium
ATCTGGGGATGCGAGTTCTGAATTCTCATGACAGCGGCAGCAAACAAAGAAACCCCGTACGCAGACCCTGAAAGGGTCGAGTGCGGGGAGTAGGTCATTAACAAAAAACTCCCCAGTGGGGGAGTTTAGAATAAAGATGATTTTTGTCAAGCAGGACTTAACGCTTCTTGGCAGTTTTCTTTGGTGCTTTTTTAGCTGTCTTCTTAGGAGTAGCTTTCTTGTTTACTTTCACAGCGCGAGCTACAGACTTCTTGGCTTTTGGCACTACACGGCGCACAACTTTAGCGGCACCAGCCATTTCAGCTTGGATAACATCCCAACTCTTCTTTAGTTCAGCGGTAGCCAAGGCCAATTCCGGAGCGCTGACTTGCTTCAGGCCTTTATAGTTTTTGGCCACTGTGTCTACAACTTGGTTGTAAGTTGCTTTGGAAGCTTTTTCCACTTTGTGTAATTCTTTGACCACATCTTTTTGCATTTTGCCAGCCCAGGCTGTTACTTTTTTGCGGTTTTTAGAATTTTTTCCGGTCATCATATAGACACCAGCTGCGGCTGCGGCTAAAGCGGCAATGCCGCCACCAATTGCCATGGCTTGTTTTTGAGTTTTCTTCATAGTTTTGTGGTTAATTATTTTTTCTTATCTTTGGATGAAAAGCTATGCTTGGCCAGCTTTCCCAAGAAACCAGCAAACGCCCCCATACTGAACCCTTTTTGTTTAATGTTATTCCTTAATTCCATGACGTCGTCTCTAATTACTTCGCTAGCAAATTCGGCCGTTCGGACAATCCGTTTTACCGCCCGAAATATTGTAATTAAATAAATGGTACCGATAGCCAACAGCACTGTAATCACTATTACAGCAGCGGCTGTTATGGTAAAAAATATTCGTACTAAAGTATCGTGTAGCATGTTTAAATTATAGCACAGTCATGATTATTTGTTGTATTTCTGGAGCACTTCTTGCAGTACCGTCTGGTATTGTTTGCGGATAGTGTCATCTTTGCCCACTTCAATTACTTCATCGTTAATCTTTGTAGCCGCCGCTGTCCAGTTATACGAGCCGGACACGTACCCATTATCTGTGACTACAGTTTTCATATGCATAATACCGGAATGATATTGTACTGATATGGGGATACCATACTTGCGCAGTTCGTCTATGATTTTGCGTTGCGCTGGCAAATTGGCGTATTGATCCTTATCGGTTAGCCCTTGCACGTCTAGCCCCCGATATTTCGCAGCGAGGAGCGCATCTTTAATGTCCTCACGAGTAAAAGTATAGACGGCAAAATAAACGAATTTATCAGCTGCCTGGATAGTATCAATTACTTTTTGGTTAGCCTCAACGTCATGGTTATAATAGACGTGGATGTCACGCTCACGTGCCGGTTTCCATTTGAAGCTGTAATAGAACTGTCCGCACAGGGCTATTAGTATTATTATGATGCCTAAATAAACACCCTCTCTAGTTAGTTTCATATATTAAAATGAAGAATAGTTAAAGATATTGACAAGAGCAACCTGGAGCAGAAAAACGGTTTCAGCTCGTTGCCTGTCGAATTTCTTTGTCTGAGTCGCGGTTTTTTAAGTATTCCCGTTTGTCGGCCTTTTTGCGACCCCGGCCAACCCCAATACGCAACTTTATTAATCCGCTACGCCCTTCGTAGATTTCTAGCGGTATGACTGTTAACCCTTTTTCTTTACCCAGCAAAGAATCGATCTCCGATTTTTTTAACAATAGTTGTCGGCTATGAGTGGGGTTGTAGTCTTCTGTTGGTGCATATTTGTATGGTCCAATGTGGCAGGCGACTAGAGTAACACTGCCAGGATTGATAGTGACGTAACTGCCGTTCATAGAAACATTGCCTGCTTTTACAGATTTAACTTCGCGTCCTTCCAATACTAAACCGGCATCAAAGGTGTCTTTGATGTCATAGTCGAAAAGTGCTCGTTTGTTCTTAGCTAATGATTTCATATCGATATTGTAACATTATTGACAAAATTGATAAAATGCGCTATAGTGTGCGAGTTGAAGTTCACATAGTTGAGTCCAAAGGTGAGTGCATAGTTTGAATCTCAGGTATAGGAGGAATTGTATGAATTTAAATTCAGAACCTAGTATTCGAAAAAGCTTAGGTAGGACCACGGCCAAGGAACAGTTGAACCTTTGTCATGACGTTCTACCGAATGTCGGCCCAATTCTTGAAAAAATCGAGGATTTTGGGATGGGTATAATATCGTTTCAGCTTGGAGGCATTGTTGTCGACAAGTTCGGCAGTGGCATCCAATTCGTGGTATTGCCCGGCGTGATTGACACCGTGTTTATCACAGTGAATAGTTTGCTTGGTCCGGCAGTGACTTATCACAATGACCTGTTAGGCAGAGAGGTGACCGTTAGAGTGCCTGGCAGACAGGTCATAACGGTACGGGTAGGCCGCGAATATGTGGCCGATCTAATTGATGAGATCGAGCATTCGCTCCATCTCAAGTTGCGTGAAATCCCGCCGGTGGACAATCTTCCCCCTATGCGGATATTATGACCAACATTTGGTCCAGTTTTGAGCAGTACGTTTTATCACAGGATAAAACTACTGCTCTTTCTTTTTGTCTTTTCTCAAGCTCTTTAAAATAAAAATGCCGCGAACTGTTTGGAATAAAGAATATGAAAGTATTGCAATAGCAATAATCTGTACTATCGGATTAGATATCATGACTTTTGGTATTAAGAAAGTGCTCCCATAGAGCGTTGACTTTTGGTTTAATATCAGCAACGTCAATTGCTAAAGCATGGAATTTGTTATCCAAGGTTTCGATTTTTTTGGTAATAGTTTTGATGTCGTCTGATATTTTTTTTAAGTAGTAACCAATACCACCCATAAGTGCCATAAGTAAAATACTAATGATTTCCATAGATAAGTTATTCATGATTTAACCTTAGCACATCGAACATTAAAAACCGCTAAAGAAAATATAAAGTCTTTCTAAAATCCCTAGGTAAAAGCGGCATCCTGATAAGCCTTATTTATGGTATAATTATTCGGTATGAAACAGTATATTTCTGAACTTTTAAGCCAAGCTGTAGAGGAAATTTCTCCTAACGAGGGAGCTCAAATTATAGCTACTTCGACCTTTGATGTGTCCGCTCCTAAACCAGGTTTTGGTGATTACGCTTCCAATGCTGCTATGGTTCTATTTAAGCAGTTTGAAAAAGCTCCTGCTAGTAACCCACCAGCTTTGGCTGCAATGTTAGCCGAAGTATGCAAGAAGCACGATCACCAACAAACTTTTTCGAGTATTGAATCCGCTGCCGGTTTTATTAATTTTACTTTAAGTCCCGAGTTTCTTGATCGCAAATTATACGAAGTAATAGAACAGGGGGATGCTTATGGTAGCTCTAATTTCGGCGAGAACCAAACGGTAATAATAGAGTACTTCCAAAATAATATCGCTAAGCCCCCGCACGTAGGTCATCTAAGATCTGCTGTGGTGGGCGATGCCCTAATGAGAATTTTTAGGTTTGCGGGGTTCAAAGCCATTTCCGACACTCACGTTGGTGATTGGGGCACGCAGTTTGGGATATTGCTATACGCTTACAAGACAATGGGCGACAAGACATTAGTTGAAAAAGATCCAGTAGTGGAATTGAATAAATTATACGTGGCAATGTCAGCTAAAATTGAAACTGAGCCAGCACTGCGCGACAATGGCAAAGCCGAGTTCAAGAAACTAGAGCAAGGGAATGCTGAAAATCGGGCGCTGTGGCAATGGTTCATTGAGGTGTCGTTGGCTGACTTTGAACGATACCGCATACTGCTAGGATTATTGCCGTTTGACCTGAACTTAGGGGAAAGTTTTTACGAAGATAAAATGGCTGCTGTGTTAGCAGAGCTGACAAGCAAAGATTTGGTGCAAACTGGAGAGACGGGTGAACTTTATGTTGACTTGGAAGAACAGGGGTTAGGTCGATGTATTTTAGTAAAAAGCGATGGTGCAACCACTTATCATTTACGCGACTTTGCGACTTACAAATATCGCAAAGACGAATTCAATTTTTATCGTAATACTTATGTGGTAGACAATCGCCAATCTCATCACTTCGCTCAGCTGTTTCGCATTATGGAAATGGCCGGGTACCCGGCTGAGACCGACAGTGTGCATATTGATCTGGGCTTCATGAGTTTGCCCGAGGGGCCGATTTCTACTCGCAAGGGCACAATTATTTCTTTGGAAAATTTAGTGGCCGAAGCCGAGAAGCGCTCCCTGGCTATCATAGAACAAAAAAACCCGGAGTTGCCGAATAAACAAGTGATTGCTTCCCAAGTAGCCCGCGCTGCTATAAAATATTTTGACTTGTCCCATAACCGCCGTACAGAATTTGTGTTTACTTGGGACAAAGCTCTCAGCTTTGAAGGTAATACCGGACCGTATTTGCAATATGCCCATGCTCGCATTTATGGAATCTTGCGGAAAGTCGGAACGACGGTCAAAGAGCATGGTTCAACAGAGATGGTGGCATTGCAAGCTCAGGAATTGGCGGTGCTTCGTAAGCTCAATGCTTTTCCGGAAATTCTAGAACGAGTAACGGAAGAGTATCTCCCCAATTATCTTTGTCAGTATCTGTTTGAGCTTTCGCAAACTCTCAACACTTTTTATGAAGCCTGTCCAGTGTCGCAGGAACCGGATGAACAAATTAAACAACAGCGTATTGCCTTAGTTACAGCCACTGCGCAGATTATAAAGAATGGTCTTAGACTCTTGGGCATAGATGCTCCCGAAGAAATGTAAGTAATAATAATTGTATGTCAGACAACAACCCAAATTTCAATGAACTCGAACTGGATGTCCTAAAGTTTTGGCAGGACAGTAAAACGTTTGAAAAATCATTAGCAAAAAATACAGGCAAAACCCCGTTTATTTTTTATGATGGCCCGCCTTTTGCCACAGGTGCTCCTCACTATGGCCATATGTTGGGGTCGATTATAAAAGACGCTGTCGGCCGCTATCAGACCATGCAAGGAAAATATGTTCGTCGTCGCTGGGGTTGGGACTGCCATGGTCTACCGATTGAAAATGTTGTGGAGCAGAAATTAGGTATATCCGGCAAAAAACAGATTGAACAATACGGTGTGGCCAAGTTTAATGAAGCTTGCCGCTCCAACGTTTTGGCTTACGTGGAAGAGTGGGGTCGCATGGTCGACCGCATGGGTCGGTGGGTTGAGTTTGATGATTCCTATAAGACCATGGACACAACCTATATGGAAAGTGTCTGGTGGGGGTTGAAGCAAACATGGGACAAAGGATTGATTTACGAAGATCGGAAAGTGTTGTTATATTGCAGTCGTTGTGAAACGCCAATCTCTAATTTTGAGGTGGCCATGGATAACAGTTATCGCGACGTGACTGAGGAATCTGTGTTTGCTAAATTTAAGCTTCATCCTAGCCAACGAATTGTTGATTTTATGACTGATGATAACACCTATGCCCTGGCTTGGACTACCACCCCTTGGACATTGCCGGGGAATACTGCCTTGAACATTGGTTCCGACATAACTTACGTCATAGTAGAGCAAAACAGCGAACACTATATATTAGCCAAAGATCGGTTAGAAGTTTTGGGTGATCCAGCCGTGACGCCGTATGAAATTAAGCTGGAAGCCTCCGCCCGTTCTTTAGAAGGTCTCTTGTACGAACCTTTGTACCCCGGAGTTATTCCAGATCCTGAGCTCCGCGCCCACAAAATTTATTCAGCCGATTTCGTTACTACTACCGATGGTACTGGCATTGTTCATAATGCTGCTATGTACGGGGAAGATGATTATAAGTTAGCCAAAGAAAAAAATCTGCCCCGCGTTGATATGCTCGACCACAAAGGACACTATTTAGATATCGCTCCCGAAGCGTTGCGAGGCGTGTTTTTTAAGAACGCTGAAAAAATTGTGCTGAAAGATTTAGCGGAGAGAAATTTGGTTTATAAAACCGAGCACTACACTCATAGCTATCCACATTGCTACCGTTGCGCTACGCCACTTTTTTACAACGCATTACCGGCGTGGTTTATCAATATCCAAAAAATTAAATCTCAGCTACTAGCTAGCAATGAATCTGTTAATTGGTACCCTGATCATTTAAAGCATGGCCGGTTCGCCAAAAGCATGGAAGCGGCGCCAGACTGGAATATTTCCCGTAATCGCTACTGGGCTACCGCTTTGCCATTTTGGAAATGTTCTAACGGCTCGTGCAAGAACGTAACGTGCATAGGATCTATTGATGAACTGCGAGAGAAATCGTCAAACTTCTTGGAGATCTATCCGCATTATGATGCGGAAAATCAAGCAGCTGTAGATTTGCATCGGCCCTACATAGACAACATTGAGTTAATCTGTGATAAGTGTGGCGAGAAAATGAACCGCATCCCTGAAGTCATAGATTGTTGGGTGGAATCGGCTAGTATGCCATTTGCAGAGTTGCATTACCCAACAGAAAATCAGGAATTATTTGAGGAACGATACCCGGCCGATTTTGTAGCTGAGTACATTGCCCAAACTCGAGCTTGGTTCTACGTCATGCACGTTATGGGTGTGTTAATTACAGGTAAGGCCCCGTTTAAAAATGTCGTGACTACCGGTACAGTGTTGGCCGAAGATGGGGCAAAAATGTCCAAATCTAAGAATAATTTTCCCGACCCTTGGATTGTTATAGAAAAGTATGGGATGGATGCTATTCGATTTTACTTGCTGACATCTCCGGTTATGAGTGGTGATGACTTGAATTTTTCAGAGAAGGTTGTGTCGGAAATTAGCCGTAAAGTGAGCATGCTCCTTTATAATGTCTGGACATTTTACCGCATGTACACCCAGGATAAAATTGATGATAGCCTTGTGCCAGAATCATCATACATTTTAGATCGGTGGATTTTGGCCCGCCTGCATGAAGCTCAAGGCATGGTGACAAAAGACTTAGATAGCTATAACACCGTTCGGGCTGGTCGGGCCATCGTTGACTTTGTGGACGACTTGTCTACCTGGTATGTGCGCCGCAGTCGTGATTGGATTAAGCAGTCGGATAAAGCCGCAGATACGTTAAAGGTTTATGGGTATGTGTTAACGGAAACCGCTAAAATGTTGGCCCCATTCATGCCTTTCTTGGCCGATCATTTATATAAAGACTTAACGGGCAAAGAGTCAGTGCACTTGGAAGATTGGACTCCAGAAATAGCTCACTTTGATGATGAGTTGTTGAAGCAAATGGCTGTAGTACGTGAAGCCGCTAGTGTAGGCAACGCTGCTCGTAAACAATTAGTTATGCCGGTGCGCCAACCGTTGCGGGCTTTGGCTATAGTGGTAAAGCCGGAAGTTGGTGTTGAGTTTGACCAGGAAATGTTAGAGATAGTAGCGGGCGAGTTGAATATAAAAGTCGAGGACGCTTCCATTGTTGACAAGGCAAATTTGCGCCCCGAGACTATAAAAACTTTTCCAGGCACTGAATATATTACCGCAATGTACTTCGATATTGAACTGACCCCTGAATTAAAGCGGGAAGGGTTGGCTCGTGAATTGGAACGCGCCGTGCAGGATCTGCGCAAAAAGAGCGGACTGAAAGTGGGGGATTTAGTGAATTTATATTATAATACTCAAGATGAACAGTTGGGGCAGACCTTGGTCGAATTACTAGACCGCAAGAAAACATTCGTTAATCAAATTGAAACCAGCTTGGAAGTGGAGGCCGATTATGAGACCCAGACTGAAGTTGGCAAACAACCAATTTGGCTAGGTATTAGTAAGGTTTAGCTATATTAAAGACCATATAATATGCTCGTAAAAGATTTAATGACAACCGGAGTCATTACCGTGAAGCCGGAAACTTTGGTTAGTGAAGTGGCGGAATTGCTCCATCAAAGGCATTTCACTGGTATTCCGGTGGTCAATGCCGATAATGTAGTGCTAGGCACAATTTCTGAACGGGATTTCATTACGGCTGATTCCGGGCTGTACCTGCCGACATACATTAAATTATTATCTCAGATGGATTACGTTCAAGGGGGCAAGAAAACTTTGCCCCACGTTGTTAATCAGCTAGTAGGGGCGACAGCTAAGGATATTATGAATCAGCAGGTGCCGTTTGCTAATCCAGATATGACATTAGAACAACTGGCGGAGCTGTTTGCTGTAAAACGCATGAACCCGATTCCTGTTACGGATAGCAATAATAAATTGTTAGGGATAGTTTCCCGCAGTGATTTAATTAAATTATTTTCCCCTGGTCAAATAGAAAAAGTTTATGTGCCGGAACAGCGTCATCATAGGGCCATAGACGACCAAGCTAAATATGTACAATTGGATTTTCAGTCCCGCTTTGCTTACGTGGCTAAAGCTAGAGCGAATGTTTGGCTAACCACGGGCGTTGTTTTATTCGTTATTGGTTTTGTGGCCGGCATTGTTTATGTTGCTGATCCAAATATATTCACAAACGGTTCACCTCCTACACCATCCTCACGCCTTGTACCAACACCGTAATAACTATTTATGCCCCAGGAACAAAAACACTTAGGATTGATTCTCAAAAAGACACAATACGCGGAAGCGGATGAGATTATTACAATCTTTACTCGCGATTGTGGCAAAATGCGAGTACTGGCAAAAAGCGTCAAACGATCAACCAGCAAATTGCAACATGCGTTGCAACCACTATTCTTGCTGGAATTTGCTACCGTGGGGCGGGACACATTGCCCAAAATTATACGCGCCCAGGCTACTGAGGTCTTTCATGTTGTATCTACAGATTCCGAGCGCGTCCACATATGGTTTGTAGCCGCTGAGCTGTTACAGAAAAGCTTGCCTGATGATCAGAACAACGAACAGTTATTTGACTTAGTCACGAACTATTTGCGATTTTTAAATCAGCCAGACTTAAGCCCCCCGGTGTTGCGCGCTAGTTTGGTCGCTTTTAAAATATCCTTGTTACAGCATATTGGTTTGGCAATTCATTGTCCTTCGAGCGAGACCCATTCGCCTAAATGGTTTAGTCAGACTCAAGGCGGTTTCCATACTGGTAATCAATTGGCCGATAGCCAGCCAGTAGGCGAGAGCGTATGGCAGACATTTATCGGTTTACGCGATTGGAATTATGCTGAACCTATGCCATCATGGACTGAAATTGGCATTCTCCAACAATTAGTCAGTCAATTTGTGACCTATCAGCTAGAGAGAGAAATTAAATCAGATCGGTTCTTGGTGCAATCAGTGGTATAATACCAAAGACAAAGGACTATCTATAAATATGAAACCAAACGACGATTTTAAACAACAACAAGTCGGTAGTGCTGAAACGGGCAGTGTCCCCCCTGAAGAATTAGAGTCACATCAATTCCAACCTGTTGGCATTTCAACTGCTGACGGCGTTAAAGAATTCCTTTTGACTAATAAGTGGTATGTGGGAGCGATTATTTTGGGGTTGCTCATTATTGGCTTCCTCGCTTTTTTTGCTCTGCGCCCTCGACCTAATGCTCCCATTACAGAGGCCAATGTAGACATGAGCATAGATGCGCCCGCCAGTGCGCCCGCCGGCTCGGAAGTAGTCTATAAAGTCAAAATGCAGAACAACGATCGCGCTTCTCTCCAGCACTTATCGCTAGAATTAATTTATCCTGATGGCTCATCCTATGTATCGAGTACCCCAAAAGCCAACAACTTGTCAGGGACCGGATTCGATGTGCCGGATTTAAGTTCCGGTCAAAATGCCGCCTTAATTATTAAGGTTAAAGTTAATGGCAACACTAATGACGACAAAAAATTAACGGCCGTACTTCATTATAATTATAGTAACTTCAGTTCAGATTTCCAGAAACAAATTACCCATTCAATACGGTTAGTGGCGTCGGACATTACAATGCAGATTTCTGGGCCAGACCAGTCTACCAACGCTCAGCAAGTGTCATACACCATCGAGTATAGTAATAATTCAGACCACGATATTAATAATGCCAGAATTCAAGTCACTTACCCAGAAGGGTTTGTGTTTGCCGATGGATCGCCAAAGCCTGACTTAGCGAAAAACATATGGAATGTCGGCGTATTAAGGCAAGGTGCTAATGGTAAGCTCACTTTCCAAGGCACATTTAAATCCGCTCAACCCGGCCAAAGCCAGATTTTCGTGGCCGATTTCCAGGTGCGTGATGCTCAAGGGACATTCTATTCCCAATCGAGTGCTAACTTTACCACCGCTATCTCGGCCTTGCCTTTAGTAGTGACACAGTCTTTGGAAAGTGGCAGAAACGGTCAGATTGTAAATCCCGGCGATACTTTGAACTATAGCGTGAAATACAGCAATAGCGCGACTGTTTCTGCTAGTGGGGTGAACATTGTGTTGACTTTAGATTCACCAGCCTTAGACTTAAGCACTTTGAATGCTGAGGGGGGAGATATTAATAACAATACGATTACCTGGAACGCCTCCGGTGTTACTAATTTAGAACATCTTAACCCGAACGACTCGGGCAGTTTACGGTTCTCTGTTAAAGTAAGTAATCCTGCGGTGCGTGATAGTCAGAAGCAAATTACGGTAAAGTCTACTGTCAAAGTGAAGTCGAACGAGTACAGTACGTTTTTGCCTGGCAATGATATGGCATTAAAAGTTAGTAGTCCTGCTCAAATTGCTAATAGCGTGACTTATGTATCGGGTCAGTTGCCTTTGAGCGTCGGCAAGAATACGGTGTTCCAAGTACGGTTAACTTTGAAAAACAGTACTAATGATTTCTCCAACAGCGTGGTTACTGGATTTATTCCGTCGGGTACTACTTACGATCCCGCTTCGGTCAATGCTAAAGAAGCTCAGAACGTATCATTCGATAGCGCTACAGGCAAGCTTACATGGAAAGTAGGGATCTTGGCAGCGCATAGTGGCGACATTGACCCGCCGAGAATCATGACCTTTAATGTCCGCGTTAATCCGGCGTCTTCGCAGGTCAACCAGGATTTGACTTTACTTCGCGCCATTACATTTATCGGAACTGACACATTTACTAATCAAAGTATTAATTTGAAATCCGAGGACGCAAAGAGCTCAGGCATTCCTAATGGATCAAATGACGGACGAGTTCAGCCGTAAAATTTAAAGAATTAACATGCCGTCGCCGAATGAAAACAGTTTATACTGGTCGGCCACGGCTTTTTTATACAGTGTCATTAGTTGCGGTTGGCCGGTGAAAGCTGATACCAGCATGAGCAAACTGGAGCGAGGAACATGAAAGTTGGTGATTAATCCATCCACAAATTTGAGTTTGTAATTTTCTTGAATAAATAGATTTGTGGAACCCGTTAACGTTTGTAAGACGCCAAAGTTGTTAGTAGCAGACTCTAATGTGCGCACTGTGGTGGTGCCAATAGCAATAATCGGCCGGCCGGTAAGCTTAGCTTGATTTAACATTGTCGCTGTCCGTTTGTCTATTGTAAACTGTTCGTAGTGTAAGGTTTTTGTTTTGATTTGTTCAGAGGTAACCGGTGCAAATGTTCCCAAGCCTACGTGTAATGTTACAAATGCCGTTTGAATATGATGCTTTGTCAAAGCATTCATCAGGCGTTTGCTGAAATGCAAACTAGCAGTTGGGGCGGCGACGGATCCTGATTGCTTAGCAAAAACAGTTTGGTACTGTTGAGCCGTTTGTTGTTTAGAAAGAGGGGTGTGCTTGATGTATGGTGGGAGCGGCGCTCGCCCATATTTTTGTAAAACGCTTTCCATTTTGTTAATAGGGAACTGCGGCTTCAGTTCGTACCATTTTTCGTCTCGTTTAGTTACAGTGAATTTTAGTTTGTCATTGATCGCTATTTCAGTTCCTATGGTTAAAGTCCGATCGGCCATAGTGCGAATCATGTGTGAGTCTTGGTTGAGATAAAGCAAGTTTACTTTGCCGCCGCTGGGCTTGAATACTGTAAATCGGGCTGGTATAACTTTGGTCTGATTAAAAACGAGCACTGCGTTTGCCGGTAAATGTTTTACTAGGTTAATAAACCTGTCGTCGGATATGGTTTGGGATTTTCGATTGTATATCAAAATCCGCGCCCGGTCGCGCGGATGTGCTGGGGCTTGGGCAATAAGCTCCGGCGGGTAAGAGTAATCGTATTTATCTAGGATAGATGAAGCCACGGATTGTGCCACTATCAGCAGATATTGTTCGAGTGCTGACTACGCCGAATCCGGCATAGTTCATTTCGGAAACCGTGATGTCGCCATTAGATTGTACCCCTGTCACATAGGCTACGTGACCGTATCGAGCACTGTCTGTGGTGACCACAGCCGAGCCCACTCTGGCAGACCTGGCTACAGTGTAACCGGCTGCAGCGGCATTGCCTAGCCAGCTTTTTGCGTTGCCACCGAAGTTAATGTCCATCTTAGTAGATACATAATAAGTGCAGTAACCACGGGGGAATGAGTGGTGGCCCAAGATAACTAGTCTACCGCCACTGCCTGGCCTGTTAGTTGGAAGTGTCGACGATGGATTGTGTTTGCCTGGGGCTGGTGGGGTAGGAGCAGGAGGAGCGGGAGGGGCAGGGACTGTACAATCAGGGCAAATAATCCATTGACCGGCTTCAATATCTTCCGCGCTACCTAAGTTGTTGTAAGAAATAATTCGATCCAGGTTACCGTGAAAATATTTAGCAATGTCTGGCAACGTGTCGTTGCTGTTTGCTTCATAGACTACGCCGTCAATTGGTGGAATCATCAAATACCAGCCCGGCTTAATACTATCCCCTAAGTTATTAGACCATTTCACAGTATTACGGCTGACACCAAACTTTGCGGCAATAGAACTCATGGTATCACCCGGCTGAGTTTCGTAAACTTGAATTTGTTTTTCTAGCAAAGCTCGAGTGGTATCTGGATTGGGCTTCGCCATTACATTATCGGTAATTTCATCGCCACCATTTCCACTGACACTAACACCATTGTTGGAATCAGAAGATAGGGCGCCGTTGTCAGCATAGGCCGCACTAATAATGCCTTTTTGCTTGACCATGGTAGTCTTAATAGAATTGGCTTTAGCATACAGCCCAGGATTATAACTACTGTGGCGAGCTAATAAGCTACCAGCTAAGCTGTTGTCGCTCAAGTCTCGGTCGGTGTGTTTAAATACCCCAAAAGCCGCGAGGTTTGCTACGGCCACTATAATAACCAACCCTGTGGCCAGAAGTTCACCGGAAAAATTTAATGCATAATCCCAGGAATCCAAAGAACGTTTTAAGTGGATTGCTGGGAAGTGATTTGAAAAGCCCTTGAACAACGCTTGATGGCGATGTTTTAGAGAAAATAAGATTTTTTTTGCGTAGTACTGAGCTCGAAAGTGAAACAGTACAATTTTTCTGGCCGCTGTTGAAATTTTTTGGGCAAGCCAGGGTTTTAACTCGTGGATATGGTCTCCTTCACCTGATAGGTTATCCGTTTTTTTGATCAGCATCGCTGGTTGTCAGTACGAGAGTTTCAGAAATGATGCCACCGCAAATTCGGGTTTTTCTCTACAACTGGGATGAAAGTTAGATGATTAAACTCAGTAATCAGTGTACCAAAGGATAGGGTCAGTTTCAAGTCTTTTGGCTTATATATGACAAGAATCTGTGTAAGTAAGCCGTGTTTTATCCACATATGGCTTAGTTATGGGTGGTTTAGCTTGAAAAGTAAGCCATTATTTATGCTCAAGTCCTCGTCGTCCAACTCCTGTGGATTTCGCTTAAAATAATAGCTTACTTTTAACCCAATATCCTATAACTAAGTAATGTTATAATTAGGTGTATATGGATTTATCCTCTCTAAATGATAAGCAGCGTGAAGCTGTAACCGCCCCGATGGGGCCGGTTTTGGTATTGGCTGGTGCGGGGAGCGGTAAAACCCGAGTTTTGACTTACCGAGTTGCCTATATTATAGAGGGCGGAGCAGTAGCGGCAGAAAACATTTTGGCCCTGACGTTTACTAATAAGGCGGCTAAGGAAATGCAGACGCGGGTGATGAAGCTTTTAGGAGATGGGACAGCCGAGTCGGTCCAGTTAGCTAAAACAGTGGGGTCAGATGGAACTGGCGCGATTGCCGGTTCCAAATCCGGTATGCCCACTATGGGCACATTCCATTCTATAGGGGCTAAGTTATTGCGCAAGGAAATAGTGCGGCTTGGTTATGGTCCGAGCTTCGTCATTCTCGATAGCGATGATCAATTGAAAGTATTGCGGGAAATTGCCGAAGAATTGGGATTGCCAAAGAAGTTTCCGCCAACGTTATTCCGCGCATATATTTCCAGTGCTAAAAATTTACTGCAAACTCCCAATGAACTCAATTTAGGGTTAGACGCGTACATGCACGACATGGTCCAGCAAGTTTATGTCATGTATCAAAACTTCTTATTTAAGCAAAATAGTTTGGATTTTGACGATTTGTTAATGCTGCCGATCAAACTGTTTGAAACTTTTCCGGATGTGTTGCGTAAATATCGGGAGTTGTTCAAGTACATTTTGGTAGATGAGTATCAGGATACTAATCAGGCCCAGTATATGTTTTTGTTTTTGCTAGCTTCTCATCGCAATATTTTTGTGGTCGGCGATGATGCCCAAAGTATCTACGGTTTCCGTGGTTCTAATATTGGCAACATTCTTAACTTTGAACATGACTACTCTGACGCTAGAGTTATCAAGTTGGAGCAGAATTATCGGTCGACAAAAAATATCCTAGCCGCCGCCCAGAAAGTGATTGAGATGAATTCCGAACAAAAGGCTAAAACTTTGTGGACCGATAACCCATCTGGCAGTAAGATCGTCCTAGAAGAATCTTTTGACGGGCGGTCTGAAGCCGTGTTCGTGGCCAAGCAAATTATCCGTTTGAGCACTCATGATTTGAGTAATCCCGATGCTGATACAGAAATTGAGTATGAGCCGGAACAAGAGGACAGCAACTCGTTTTCTATTCTTGACCATTTTTTGAAGAAGTCTAATAACAAAGGGCGGTTCAATTTGAATAGCCTACAGTTACCATTGGATCATACCAGTCTGAATGATTTCGCAATTTTGTATCGGACGCATGCGCAGTCTCGGGAGTTGGAAGAAGCGTTAATTCAATGTGGTATTCCGTATCAGATTGTCGGTGGCGTTAAGTTCTATGAGCGCAAGGAAATTAAGGACGTGTTTGCTTTTATGCGGTTGACCCAAAATTTCCGCGATCTGTTGAGTATTAAACGAGTGATTAACGAACCGGCTCGCGGTTTAGGACCAAAAGCTTACTCTACTATTAAGGAATTTGTTTTGGCTACGGAAGCTAAGGATTTAAAGGAGTTTAGAGAGAGTCTGGATAATTTAGCTTTGCCACCGAAAGGGAAATCCGCGGTCAATCAGTTTTTTGGAATAATTGCTCAAATTTCTGCCCTGGGACCAGGAGGAACACTATCGGACTTGCTCCGATTGATTATCAAAACCACAGGAATTGAAGAGTGGCTGCGCGATGGCACGGAAACCGGTGAAGCGCGAGTAGAAAATGTCAGAGAACTATTTAATGTCACAATTAAGTATAACAACCTATCGTGGCATGAATCGTTGCCGGCATTCCTGGAAGAGGTCGCATTAGTGACAGACATGGATCGGCTAGAAGATGAAAAAGATGCTGTGACGTTAATGACTTTGCATTCGGCGAAAGGACTGGAATTCGATACAGTATTTTTTGTTGGACTAGAAGAAGGGTTATTGCCTCACGCTCAGTCGATGATGGACCCCAAGCAAATGGCGGAGGAGGTACGGTTGGCCTATGTCGGGTTAACTCGCGCTCGTGAGAGACTGTATTTGTTGTACGCCCGGTCTCGTAGGGTGTTTGGTAATGTGCAGGCTAATATTCCGTCACGAATTTTGCGCGTTTTGCCCCCTGGAGTTTTGCAAGGCACAGTATCGGGAACGAATATGGCGGATAGTGACAATAGCTTGACTTACGAACCCATGGATGAGTAGTGTATACTGGTCTAAATGGTAATATCAAAACAGGCCTAATAACTTAATGACCCCAGAGACTCTCAAGAATCTATTACGTGAATATAATTTGAAACCCAACAAGACGTTCGGGCAGAATTTTCTAATGGATGAAATTATCATGCAGGACATGGTAGAAGCGGCCGGAGTGTCAGACACCGAAGCGGTGTTAGAGGTGGGCCCAGGTGTTGCGACGCTGACTAAATTTTTAACAGACCGCGCGCGGTTTGTGTTAGCTGTTGAAAAAGATAAAAAGTTTCAGCCTCTTCTCTGGGATTTAAAAAAAAGTAAAACAAATTTTGATTTTGTAATTGGTGATATTCTAGCTTTTGATTTCGGAGAAGCATTAAAAAAATACAAACAGTACCGCGTGGTCGCCAACATTCCTTATTATATAACTGGGAAAATTATTCAACTATTTGTTCGCAGTAAACACCGACCGAAAAGTATTACACTGCTAGTCCAGAAAGAAGTAGGGGAGAACGTCACAGCCAAACCGGGGAAATTAAATTTGCTTGGCATCTCAGTTCAGTTGTATGGTAAACCGTCTATTGTTGCTCGGGTGCCAGCGCGCAGTTTTTTTCCAGCGCCAAAAGTGGACAGTGTCGTGGTGCATATAGATTTACCCGACAGACCAAAGTACAAAATTGCGGATGAGAAAAAGTTGTTCAGAATTTTGCGTGCCTGTTTTTCCGGCAAACGAAAACAGTTGCATAATACATTGGTAAATAATTTGCGATTAGATAAAACTTACATTGAACAGTTGCTGAAGGAGTTATCAATTCCTTATGAGTCTCGACCGCAACAGTTGAGCATTGAGCAGTGGTTAAGTTTGTGTGATGAAATAGTTTTATAAACAAAAGTCACCTACTTGTAGTTACTTACAATTTTACTTCGTCACCAACTTTTATGTTGTGTGCTTTGCTCCAGCCGGCGTTAACTTCTAAGATTTGGTCAATGTCCGATGCGGGGTAGTAAACTGGTAAATCTTTGTCTGGTGTATTTGGGGGTGGAGCAGGCGCATTTTCAGTGATGCTAATTATTTTATTATTGCGAACCCAAATCATATCCAGATTAAATTTCATTTCCTTCATCCAAAAACCAGGTGATGAAGTTTTTGCAAACGCAAATAACATTCCTTGGTCATCGCGCAATTTGTTTTGACCGGACAGCCCACGTTCTAACTGCGCATTGGTTCGCATAATAGCGATAAAGATTTTTTGGTTGCTCACTGTAAGGGGAGTGGTATAAATATTGTTTTGGGTTGCGGTGTTGGGAGCAACGGCTGTATTGCTTTGCCGAAGTTTCGGTGTTGATGTGTCTGCTTTGCACCCCGCGGCTATTAGTGCAACGATAGAAGCGACAACAAATATTTTCAGATGGAGCTTATGGTAAGAGATGTTATTCATGACTAAATAATATATCAGGATCATGGTTCTTGCAATTTATTTCATTTCATGCTATAATGTATATAACAAGTTACCCTTGTGATTCGAAACAAAAAGGTTAGAAAAGAATAACAAAAACACAACTAAATATGTCCAACAATCAGAAAACTCTAGGCGGTTCGCCTCATGGTTTTACATCTGCGCATTTCTTATTAATTGCTGCCTGTCTTGTATTGCTCCTTGGCTTTAGTGTAGTCAAGGGCAGTTTGACTTGGCAGACTTTAATCAATCTCAATCCACTGCATGCGGCGGCGGAGACTTCTAAGGTTCTTACATACGACCAAATTAAAGCTCAGGTAGATGCGACTTACCAAGCTAGTTACACTGCTGATGATAAAACCAAAGAGCAGTTAGCTGAAGTCGATCCGACATATGGAATCGGGGAAGTGTTGGGTGCGAGTACAGACACCACTATACCGAACGCCGACGACGTATTAAAACCAGAGCAGGTCAGCACAATAAAAGTTAAGACCTACGCTACCGATAATCCGAAAGACTGGCAGGACTATTCTGACAAATTAAAGTTTGTCGAAGATTATTATGGCGCCTCCGATTTACTGCAAGCGTTTACCACGCAGGATACAGAAGCCCTCAAGAAAGCCGAGCCAATTTATTTGTCTTTGATTGGCGAACTAAAAGCCATGCCAGTGCCATCTCAATTTGAACAATACCAACAGTACAAAATTATGTACTACGCTTCTTTAGTTGACATGGCTCGTTCATACACTTCGACTGATCCGTCAGCTGGTTCTTCAGCTGGATTGTTATTCTTTAGTTTGCAGGACAAAGTCAGTAACTTACAAGCCCAGTTATCACAACAATATGGCCTCTCGCTTTAAACACAAAAAAATTGTTTTGTCTGTGATGCTGATTGCCATTATGGCATCAGTATTCGTTCCGTTTGTACAAACAGCTCAGGCGGTAATTCCAGTAACTGACGTTGCTCATATTCATGTCAGTGTTTGGAGCAGAATTGCAACTCATATTGAGGCCGCTCTTGGTTTGGGCGTAAATTCTACCACCGCTACGGCGACGACCACTGGTACTGCCCTAAAAGCGTTCGACCTATCGCAAAAGGGCCTCTCTATACAAAAATTGACCATTGATCAGCTTTTTCCTTTGTCTGCCTGTAACACGTTGGAGGGTAGCGGCTTTTTTGTAGATTTATTAGATAACTTTGGTAATGCTTTGGCCAGCACTGGTGATCAAACTAAAACTACCGGCACTCTCTTTATTACGCAAAAGCTGACTAGACTGAAGGCTGCCAAAATATGTTGGGATTCATTTTATACTGCTTCCGAAAGAGTGTTTGTAGGGATGGATCGGCCAGACGCATCGTTAATCGCTAAGCGACAAAATTATATTACGGCACAGAAAGCGCTAGAAGCACGTATTCAGGATTTGGTAAAACAACAGGCCGCCAGTTTGAAAGATGTATTTAAAGCACTATCGGTTAGCATCATTCTAGATTTAAATAAAAATCTGACCACCAAATTGGTTAATGAACTAAAAGACAAGTATAAGATTGGCAAGTACCTTGATTATGCCGACGCTTTAGCCAGCCAGGTCTATGCGGTGGACTACATCAAAAAGAATTATAACGGTGATCAGCAAAACCAGTTAATTCTGACTACATTAGCAAAGGCTCAAAATATCCCGGGTCCTTTATCTAATAACTTGTATTATAAAACTGCTCAGAGCGTGATAGAAGCAAAAGTGGCTAAAACTTGTCCCAACGTAGGAACATTAGGCGGTTGGCAAAGCTCTAATTGGTATCAATCGGTGAATAGTGCAGCCAGTGACGCTTGTAACGTCAGGTTGGAGCAAGAAAAAGCTCAACAGCAATTACAAGCGGTTATGTCGGGGGCTAAACAATCGGCGGATCAGGAAATTAAGTCGTCGAATGGGGGATTCAAGTCGACTCGCAATTGTACAGATGCCAGTGCCCAAAATAAAAAAATAGATGCGCAGTATGTGGCTCATGACACGGCATTAGCAAAAGCTAAAGCAGCCGTAGATTTGGCCGGCGCTCAAATTGATAAACTTTATCAAGACGTTAATGATCCTAACTTTGAAGCTAATCTCAAAGTGGCATTGGATTCTTTTGATAAAGCCAAAGCTGCTTATGCTACCGCATTAAAAAGTTACGAAGCTTTGCCTGACCAGGTGGCTGGCGGCGTGGTTACGTTGTGTGAAGCTATAAGTTCACCAGCTAATTTCTTAGCTCAGGGCATTAATTCCTATCTGACCAAGCATTTAGACCAGACATTTAAGCTACAGTCGGACAACTTACCGTTGTTTGGTAAGATTTTAAGCAAATATACTTCCAACTTTGTTACTAATATATTGTTAGGCAACAAGAGCAATGGACATGTGCTAAACGACACCAAAGGTTTTGTTGGTGCTGCTTTGGGCGCCACAGCGGCAGCGGCCATTGAGAATGTGGGTAATGGCGGTTCTGGCGGCGGCACAGTTCTGGTATATCCGCCGAAAGATTTAGGTCCTTGTACTGTGGCCGGGTCTGCTACGGCAGGACGCAGTTTTGAGCTTTCATGGAATCTGACCGGTGTGGATAAGGGAAAGTCCGTAGTCATTACACCACAAGCCAACAAGCCGGTAGAAGCGTTGCAGGGTAAGGCCAATGTGTGCATAACCTCACTTACGACGTATCAGTTTAAAATCTACGATACGCTGACCCCAACATCATCTACCAAGCCACTTGATGATCAGAGCTTAGAGGTTGACCCGGCTCGCTACAGTTACAACGGTAGCACATCACCTAGAGTGGCCGGCGCTCAAACTCTCCTGCCACGGGGACCACAATCTAACTTACGTTAGTACAAAAAAAATATTATGAATCAAACTGAAACAAAAAAAATTATCACTGCGGCTGGTCTTTGCCTGCTTGTATTAGGGGCTGTGGCTTATATGGTGTTTGGCTCTAAACATTTGTTGGTGTTGCAACCACCTGTTGTTTCAACAAATCAAACTGCTCAGACCGCACCACCGACAAGTTCAGGCCAAGTGTTGGGCGCAAGCACTGCTAATCCTCTAAAAGACGTGTATATTAATCCGTTTGCTAAATAATATGAGCCGAGCATTATCCAAAATTTATATAAGTGTGCTGATGGCTTCTATTGTCTTAGCGATTATGGCACCCCAGATGGCTCGGGCAACATCGGCCGGTTCTGACGCGTTTAATAAAATTATAAACCCCCAAGCATCGCCTATTGCCGGTACTTTGTATGTGCGGGGCTTTGTCTATCCTATTGTGGAGTTGGGCAACTGCTCCAGCAAATCTAATTGTTTTGATTATTGCGAACAAATGTCCAACGTGCCGGCCTGTGCTGATTTCTCGGAACGTCATGGCATTATGCCAGCTGGATCCGCAGCGGCGACACAAAAATTGGTGGAAGCATTACTGGCTGGCAACCGACCAGGGCCATGCAATTCGCTTAACGACTGTGTGACTTATTGCGATAAGCCTAGTTCGTATGATGACTGCACAGCCTATGTCCAAAAGATTGGCTTGAATACGGCAGTACTGGGAGCGAGTGATACTGTGGCGGTAATACCGCGGGGTTTGCTTAATTACTGTAATACTGCCCAATCGTGTGCTACCTATTGCGCTAGTGTGTCGAATGCCGATTGCGCAGGTTTGCCGATCGAGCAGCAGAAAGCGCCAGATCCACAGTCATTTGTTACTCCTGACATTCAAAAGCTTATCGATAGCAGCCAAGCTTATAAAAATGGTAACTTAGGGGCAGCTAATGCTTCGCTTTATGGCTCAACTACGAATAAAGGTGTGAACCCGCGAGTGAAAAGTGTATCCTCAGTGGACCCGGATCAAATATATAATCAATTACAAAATTGTCTCAACAATGCCCAGGGGTCTATTGTCAATATTCAACCTCCTGCGGGCACTCCGCCTAGCCCTTTTGGGCCACAAGTAGACACTAGGGCCTATGAGCAGCAGCAGAATCAGTGTCAGCAACAAGCTCAAGATCAGTCGCCAACGTCGGCTCAGGCGCTGGATGGTGGTAGAGCTCAGGCGCTGGATGGCATTAAGGCTATTGAAGACTGTCTGGCCAACGTAAAAGATTTTGCGCGAGATTTTCAGGCCTGTCTGACTCAATAGGGCATAGGTAAGGGAAGAATTGCCATGTGTGGGCGGTTTTCCTTGACAAAACCACCTAAATAAGGTATAATTGTAAGTCGTTCACATTCGGTGTGCGACTTACAATTTTTTTAGTTTCTGTTGAAAACCCGTAGGAGGGGAATAAAATGAAATGCAATTTTAAAGTTATGATGTTCCTTTTCGGGACATTGGTGTTGTCGCTCGTGCTGAGTGGCTCAGGTTTTGGCCAGACGGTTATCGTCGCGCCAAAAAACAATTATCCTATTGAGCAGGATAGTATCATTCGGGACAAGTATTCTTCCGAGGTTACTGGCACAGGTAAGATTTACCGGAACGCTGAACTCCAGCTATTGGTTAACGAAATTGGCCAGCGCTTAGTGGCCGCAGTGCCGTCGGAGTATCCCAATTACGGGTTTGAATATCGATTCGTAATGATCAAAGATCAGTCGATTAATGCGTTTGCATTACCGGCAGGTTTTGTCGCTGTGAACACGGGGCTGATCGCCGCTTGCAACAACACCGATGAACTCGCCGCTGTCATGGCGCACGAGATTAGCCATGTTGTGCTAAGACATGGCACCGCTGCGATGACTAAAGACAGTAGCTTCTCGCTATTGAAAGTGGGCATCGTTCTGGCTGGCAGTATGGTCGGTGGTAGTGGCGGCGGAGCCATTGCTTACGGCGGTTTAAGTGCTCTGAATATTTTCGAGTTAAAGTATTCGCGTGAGTATGAGAAGCAGGCGGACTTGCTTGGTACGCACATTCTGGTTCGCGCCGGATATGGGGCGTATAATATGCAAAATGTTATGCGCGTAATTGAAGCGCAGTCTGGTAGTGGCGGTGCTCAGTGGTTGTCTAACCACCCGAATCCAGCGAATCGGGTGAAGTATCTTGGTGAGGAGAACAAGATGCTCCCGGCTCCTGTGACGCCAGCGCCGACTCATTACACTGAGTTCAAGCGTTTGCAAGCTCAGCTTGCCGCAGACAAGGGTAAACAGTAAAATTGCAAATCATTGCAGAAACAGTCGGAGTTTTCCGGCAAACAGGCCTTGCAACTTTTAGTTACTCGGCCTGATTTTTTATATAGCCTCTAGCTGTTGTTTTAGTGATGATATGTCTGTTTCATAAGCTTTCCATACTTCTTCGGCATCGACATGAGCGTACTCATGGATAAGTAAGTTGCCCATAGATTTTAAACCACGCCAATCAATTTCTGGATGAGCAGTTCTAAATTCTTCAGATAATTTGCCTGAGGCCTCCCCAATAATTTCCAGCGCCCGAGCAGCAGCAAATTGTTTTTCTACATCCGAAAGAAAGGCTTGCTTGTCGCTGCCTGGTAAAAAAGTTTCTAGAATTTCAATATGCTCCAGCATATCTTGGAGATAGACACTGTTATCAGCCATAAATGTATATTGCGTCGCGCAAAATATTAGATTTGAAAGCCGGTTTCAAGGAATTAGTTTTAACTAAGTCAACTTTTTTATGGAGCAGGTCTTCTAACAGATAATTAAGCCGGGCAAGCTTAAGGAGTCCAAGAGGCTCATGGAGTTCTAGTAGCAAATCTACATCGCTATGAGGTGTGTCTTCGCCGCGAGCGACCGAACCAAATACAGCAGCGCGTTTAACGCCAAAATCCTTTAGCAAAGGTGTAATTTGAATTTTGATGTCTTCAGTAGTCATATAGTTATTAAGTCAACGTCACGGCCGAGGCTATCATGTAATTGGTCGTCTAAAAGAAGGTATGCGGCAAAAGTAGGTGACTTGTTGAATTTCATCAGAATGTCTACATCGCTATCTGGCCCTGCTTCTCCTCGGGCAACACTGCCAAAGACGCCAGCGTATTGTAAGCCGGATTGTTTGAGCACAGGCATGATTTTTTGTTCAACTTCTTTTATAGTCATATGGATATTTAAACTTTTTGCTCGAAGTATGCTTTTAGTTTCCCATTAACATCGGGGATATCGTTAGTGACTGTATCCCAAACCTGCTCTAAATCCAGTTCAAAATATTCATGCACTGCTAAATCCCGAAAGCCGGCCATGAGTCGCCATGGTAAATCTATGGCTTGCTTTATATCATCAGGCAATTTTTTGGCCAGTTCGCCTATGACTATTAATTGCATAATTATTGCGCTTTGGGTTTTTTTGGTCTTTTGAAAATTTGGATAAATTATACCCAGTTGAAAAATCTGCAAGCTTTTTAGTTGCCTGAATCATTAATTCTAAGGCCATCCCACGATCTTTGTTAATATTATCGGGCATAAACTTTGACCAAGTCTTTATTAATTTTTGCAGAAAGTTTGGGAGTAAGCGCGGCTTCTGAAATTAAATCAACTTTTTTGTCTAAGGCCTGTTCCAAATCTTGTTTCAGACCAATAAACCCCCAAATACCCCGGGGCAATTTACCCACTTTTATTAGCAAATCGACATCGCTTTTAGGCATGTCCTCTCCCCGTGAGACACTGCCAAAAACGCTAGCGTACTCTACATTGTAGGCTTTAAGTACAGGGGTAATTTTCTGCGTTACTTCTTCTATAGTCATATAACTATTATAAGCGCTAAGCTATGAAAGTGCAATTGATTCCGTATCCTAAACCTGAAATTCGGGTGATATACGTGGGTGGGAAGTCTTATCCATAAAGCTGAGTATGTTTCCAGATATCAATCAGAAT
>JBBRMG010000017.1:0-23635 GCA_038230955.1 Candidatus Doudnaibacteriota bacterium
CCAACTCTATTTACGATGCTGGATTTTAAAAACCAAGCGCAAAAGCTTGGTTTTCTAACAAATAAGTATGTGTAACGTTATCGAGGAATCTTGCCGAACTCCGTCGGCAACAACACATCGTGTAATAACTCCAAGTCCTCTACTATCATCCCGCAACCACGAACCACGCAGGTCAAAGGGTCATCAGCAACGCTAACTGGCATTTGAGTTTCTTCCGACACAAGCTTATCGAGATTGCGCAATAAGGCGCCGCCGCCAGCTAAAATAATGCCGCGATGCATAATATCAGAAATGATTTCGGGTGGGGTTTCTTCCACTAGATTTTTTATATTGTTAACGATAATCCGAATGGACGGCATAATGGCCTCACGAACTTGAGTATCGGTCAAAGTAATTTCTTTTGGTAAACCAGAAACTAAGTCTCGTCCGCGTAAATGTCCCGTCATGGGTTCTAATAGCGCATAAGCCGAGCCAATGTTGATTTTCAGCTCTTCAGCTGAGCGAGGGCCGACTAATAAATTAAAATTATCACGGGCGTATTGAATAATATTTTCGTTCATCTCATCACCGGCTACCCGAATACTGCGAGACAACACTAGTCCACCCAAACTAAGGACGGCAATTTCAGAAGTGCCACCGCCGATATCAACAATCATAGAGCCTTGAGCCTCCTGCACCGGAAGACGCGCGCCAATAGCGGCGGCCATCGGTTCTTCCACTAAAAACGCTTGGCGAGCGCCGGCATTAATGGCGGCATCTTGCACAGCCCGCTTCTCCACTTCAGTCACGCCAGAAGGAATCCCAATGACCACACGAGGACGACGTAAAAACGAGTACGTTTGGTTATGCACTTTATCTATGAAATACCGGAGCATAGCTTCGGTGACTTCAAAATCCGAAATCACCCCATCTACTAAAGGCCGCGTCGCCACAATATGCGCTGGCGTACGACCGACCATCCGCTGGGCATCTGTCCCAATGGCCAAAATTTGCTTAGTCCGTTGGTTAATCGCAACTACCGAGGGCTCATTGATAACAATACCCTTGCCTTTAACGTAGACGAGGGTATTGGCAGTGCCGAGGTCAATGCCGATATCTTTAGAAAATCTTTTAAATAAGGGGTCAAACATTATTCAGCGTATTTATCAGTTCATTAATTTTTACCATGCTAGCATCAACTATATTACGAGGTTTTAGTTCCACGCTGTCTTCAGCCAAAGTTTTGGTTGAAATAACCACTCGAAATGGAATACCTATGAGATCGCTATCGGCAAATTTTTCGCCAGCCATTTTGTCAGCCCGGTCATCGTATAGCACTTCCACTCCGGCGGCTGTCAGGTCAGTATACAGCTTATCTGCGGCGGCTGCCACTGCCTCATCTTTACCACTTAAAGCTAATAAATGGACCATAAAAGGGGCGACCGCAGTAGGCCATATAATCCCCTTATCGTCGTGAAATTTTTCAACAAGGACCCCCATAACCCGCGACGGGCCAATTCCATAACTGGCCATAATCACTGGTTTACTAGCCCCTTCTTGGTCAGTGTATGTTAAGCCAAATGCTTCGGAAAACTTCGTGCCCAAATTAAAGATGTTACCAACTTCGCAGGCCATAGTTTCGCGATACACACCACTAGCTTTGTCTTCTTCCGTAAAAATTTCTTTGTTCTTGGCTTCGCTAGTTTTATCGTTCACGTAAATAGTATCCTCACCGCTTTCCAACTCCACTTGGAATTCATGGGAGAACTGACTGAATGTACCACCCGACGCATAAGTGTACAACGCGTCTAGTCCTAACCGTTTAAAAATAGTGCGGTAGCTGTCAGCCACTTCGTTATAGTACTTTTCCAAGTCTTCGTTAGACGCGTGAAAACTGTACAAATCTTTCATGCGAAATTCACGACCACGAAGCAAACCTGACTTAGCTCGAGCTTCATCGCGAAACTTAGTTTGTAATTGATATACAGCTAACGGCAAATCTTTGTACGACTGAATCACTGAGAGCGCAATTGGAGTGATAGTTTCTTCATGGGTGGGACCAAGCGCATATTCATAGCCGTGTTCCGATTTAATCTTGAACAAAATGTCCATGGAATCCCAACGACCGGTTGTAGTCCAATTTTCTTTCGAGTTAAGTGCCGGCATCAATATTTCATTGCCGCCAATAGCATCCATCTCTTCACGAATAATATTTTCAATTTTCGCTAACACACGTAAACCGAGTGGGAGAAAAGTGTAGACTCCAGCCATCTCTTTTTTAATGAAACCCCCCTGCTCTAACAGGCGGGCGTTTGCTGACGTGTCGTCTTTAGCAACTGTCTTGCTCGTTTTTAAAAAATATTTTGATTGTCTCATAGGATTAATGTATTATGTGCTGAATAAATGCCAGGCCAGATACGTCTTTCAATGTCACTGCAAGCATCAATAAAATTAAGGCCAGAAAGCCAGCTGTATTGGCCCACTGCTCTAGCTTGGCGTTGTTACGCTTGCCGCGAATTTTTTCAATAATCAAGAACAGGACACGACCGCCATCCAATGCCGGAATAGGCAAAACGTTTAGCACGGCTAAATTCAAAGACAAGAATGCTGTGAACTGCATGAGACTAACAAACCCCACCCGAGCCACCTGACCGGTTAACTGAGCAATCTTTACGGGTCCACCTAAACTGGAGAAACCGGCGCCCGAAGCGAACAGCTGATACAACCCATGAACAATGGCATACAATTGATACCCAGCCGCTTTAGCCCCTTCAATAAAGGCGGTGTAAAACGGGTAGCTGACGTTACCAATTCCCGCTAGTGCAATGCCAGTGGGACCAGAACCAGCCGGCGGATTAGCATTAGATTGCACACTTAACACTTTATCAACATTAAACCGATCTACGTCGAATTGAATCACTGAGCCCTTATGCGCGCCCACATACTGCTGTAAATCAGCCACTTTGCTAAACTTCTGACCATCTACGGTTTTGATAATATCGTTAGCGGCCAAACCTGCTTTGGCTGCAGGCGAATCTGGACTGATATCGACAATAGCAATGCGCGGATTTGTAAAATGGGCTGTGGCACCTAAAGTAGCTGGGTCATCTACCGCCACTGGTAATCCATGGACATAAGCAGCTGAAATTAAGACCCAGGCTAAAATGACATTCATAACAACGCCGGCCAACAAAGTTAGCAATCGTGGCAAGAATGGCTTATTAACAAAACTGCGCGGATCCTGAGCATCTTCGTTGTTCTCCCCAACAATGCGAACAAAGCCGCCGAGTGGAATCCAATTAATAGAGTAAACTGTGGTTTCCGGATCTACTGTAGTTTTGCCGCCCCAAATAATTTTCCATTTGCTATTCTGTTTCTGAATACCGAATAACCGCGGGGGGAAACCAAAACCAAATTCGTCTATCTTCATCCCACTTTTTTTGCCCACAAGAAAATGGCCGGCCTCGTGAACGAAAACCAGCAACCCTAAGATTATTATAAATATTAAAATTGTAATTATTGTGCTCATATAGTCATCAATTCTTTCTCTTTGTCGTCGGCAACATCTTTAATTTCCTTGTTATATTGGTCTACCATGTCCTGTACTTTTTTCTGAGCGTGAGTAATGTCATCTTTAGTAATGTCCCCATCGGCTTCCGATCGCTTGACCGCTTTCAGAATATCTTCGCGCACTTGGCGTACACCAATGCGAGCTTGCTCTACCATTTGACCCAACAGTTTTACCATCTCTTTCCGGCGGTCTTCTGTCATTGGCGGCAAGCTAATCCGAATAACATTACCGTCGTTACCGGGCATCAGTCCTAAGTTTGCGGCAACAATGCCTTTTTCGACATCGGGTAACTGGCTTTTATCCCAGGGACTAATGGTCAAAGTTTTAGCATCACTCACAGTTATGTTGGCCACTTGGTGTAGAGGTACTTTGCTACCATAGCTTTCTACCATAACAGTAGCCAGCAAACTGGGGTTTGCCCGGCCAGTTCGCACACTAGAAAGTTCGTGATGAAACCGCTCTAGCACTTTTGCAAAATGTTCTTTGTGATCGTTGATGATACTGTCAGTCATAGAGAATTATTTATTGTTGCCCATAAATGCCGGCGTAAGCAATTTGCGGCAACATTGGGTTAATTAAAATGATATTAACTTGGCCACCGTCTGTGCGTGTATCTTGAGTCTGCCAGGTACTGCCGCCATCGCTACTGCGATATACGGTCGCACCGGCACTAGCGTAAACAATATTATCCGAAGACGGAGCAATGCTAACGGCCAGAGTTTGCACTGATTTCTTTTTCAACGGCAAAGCGACATACTCCCACGAACTGCCGCCATTGAAAGTTCTATATAAACCAATATCGGTGGTGATAAACATGACATCCGGACTATTGTCGCTAATAGCCACTTGGTTAAAGTTACCAATTTCGGAGCTGGAAATCAACAGGCTAGCGATATTATTAGTTGGGGTAACGGACGAAGTCAGGCTGGTGAAGCTATTTCCCCCGTCAGTTGAGCGATAAACCCCCGATTCTCGAATCACAGCATAGAGATACGATTGTTTCCACCGAAGCTTATTAATGCGGCCATTATAGTTTTGGACCTGCCGCCATGTGACCCCTGAGTCCTGACTTTTGATGATAGACCCGGCGTTTAAACCAATTACTACCTCAGCCGGATTTGTTGGATTCAATGCTATAGTGCGTACTGCATTTCCACTACTAGCCTCATTAAATATTTCAGTCCAAGATTTGCCGCCATCACGAGTGACTACTAACCGGCCATGACCTGCATAACTTCCGGCAGCGTATATTACGCCTGGGTTCTGCGGATGAATAGCGATGTCATACACTAAAAACTTATCCAAAATCCGCTTCCAAGTATCACCACCGTCTTCGGACAAGAAAACACCGCTGTCGTAACTTGATGCAAAAATCCGCTCGGGCTTAATTGGATCGAATGCCATCGCCGAAATACTTAGCCCTGACATACTTAATTTAGGATTGTCTTTGACCGCGTTATCCGATTGCCAATCTGCCCCGCCATTAGCTGTTTTTAAAAATCCAGCCACTGATGGAGTGCTAAAAGGGTTAGCACAGCCAGCGGCTATAAGAGCAACGGCTGCCACTAGTAATCCAATTTTTATTTTAGACTTTTGCATAAATAATTTTATTGAGTAATAAGTAAATGTTGTAATACCATTTTTTTATTAAACGACCGGCGGAGTGAGTCAATCGTTTCGCAGGCTCGACTGATGGTACTCGTTTCCGTCGGGGCCAATGCCAACACAGCTTTCAGTCGATAAATCCAGGAAGTCATCAATTCAATTAATTTATCTGACTCCAATTCCGCCAGTTCATTGACCAAGAGCAATCGCGCGGCTATAGTATCGGCCATGCCGCTGTCTAACTTGTCCACTAACTCAACCATTTCGGCGGCGGCTTCTGGTTGTTCTATTAAATAACGAAGTCTAGCGGGAATACCAAAACTAAGATTAACCATTTCTGGAGTGGCAGGCAGATTCCATAATTCGGCGCACTTAGACATAGCAGTAGGGTCAAGCGGATTAAACACAAACTCTTGGCACCTGGAAACAATAGTGGGCAACAAGGCCCGACTACCCGATACAGCAATAATAATAGTGCTCGGACTGGGTTCTTCCAAAGTTTTTAAAAGGGCATTAGCAGTTTGGGGATTAGCCGATTCAAAATTGTCTATTATCGCTACTTTGTATTGCCCGCTGAACGGCTTAACACTCAGTCGCGATAGCAATTTACGCATTTCCTCTACGCCCGACTCTGTCGCCGCATCGAACATAATAAAGTCGGGATGTGACTCTAATGCCGATGCGCCCAAAAGTTGTGCCGCAAATTCATTCGCCACCATGCGTTTACCAATACCACTCGGCCCCACAAACAAATAAGCATGAGGGAACGATCGCCGCTCTAATTGCAAAGACAACACTCTTTTAACGGAGTCGTGCCCTATAATCTCATCCCACATTATTTTGTAACGATAATAGTGCCGGTGGAATTAGGCATCGCCAATGTGTTGCGATAGACCCAGTTGCCGACTTGGGTAAATTTAAATTGAAACAACTGGCCAGGCGACACGGCATCAACCGAATCAAATGCCTTATAAGTATCTGACACAATGCGAAAATCTTTAGTGCCCATATTTCTAAACACGACAGTATCTCCCACTTTGATTGTGACAGTAGCCGGAGTTAATACAGCATCATTTACCTCAACCTTATGCAGGGCTCCATTACCAACACTGACATCTGACTCAGTACTATAGTGGAGCGGGTCGGCAACAGGCTTGGCTGTAGTAGTCTTAGGCGGAACTGAATTAGCTGAGGGATTATTTGTGGTGGCATTTTTAGGCGCCACGTTTATTGGGGTTTCCGATTTTGACTGAACAGCATTCTGCCCAGAATCATGCGATTCATAACGAGAATTGTACAAGTAAAAACCGCCCCCTATTAAGACCATTGCAGCTATTAAAATGTAGAGTATTTTCCCTGACATGCTATTATTATAGCACATATGACCCAAAAACAGCCTTTACAGAAGCTTGTAATAATAGTGGGGCCAACATCTAGCGGCAAAAGCGAGCTAGCAGTTAAAGTCGCCAAGAAAATTGGAGGCGCTGTGCTCTCTAGCGACAGTCGACAGGTCTATCGCGGTATGGACATTGGTACCGGCAAAATTACAGGTAAGTTTGATGTCAGAGGCCGTTACATGTATAAAGGCATTCGACATTATGGGATTGATATTGCCAGTCCGACCAGGCAGTATTCGGTCGCGCAGTTTCAAAAATATGGGCGCAAAGCCATAGCTGACATAGCAAAACAGGGATTAGTGCCCATTATTTGCGGTGGTACTGCGCAATGGATAGACGCCGTGGTCTACGAGCAGGAATTTCCCAAAGTCAGACCCAATGCGGTGTTACGCAAGAAGCTGGAGCGACTCAGTACTGCTGAAATGTTCGCAACGTTGCAAAAACTTGACCCTGACCGAGCCGCTGACATTGACCGCTATAACCCGCACCGATTAATCCGGGCTTTGGAAATTGTTATGACTAGCGGTAAACCTGTGCCGCGACTTAAACAAACTTCTCCTTACGATTGCAAGTGGTTGGGAATTAATCCGCCGGCAGAAGTGTTACAAAAAAAAATTAGCCAGCGATTAAAACAACGACTACGACAAGGAATGCTTAAAGAAGTAGCGTTGCTCCATAAAAAAGGGTTGTCCTGGAAAAGGCTGGAACAGTTCGGATTAGAATACCGGTTTTGTGCCCTACACCTCCAAAGCAAACTGGCAACTGACGAAATGACAAAAGAATTATTTGAGCAACTATTCCGCGCCCACATACAATACACCAAACGCCAAATGACCTGGTGGAAACGGAATAAAAATATTCAGTGGTCTCTCGAATAAAAAGCAAATAAAAAAGGCGTTGAGAGATAATATCAATCAACGCCACACTTCACATGTTACTTATCTAAACCTGCCGACTAAACAGAATCGGATAAGCCCATCAGTCTCCCCCAGTCATCTTTTGGCTTCCAGACCACATTGCCGGCTTCAATGTCGTCTTTCACAGATGGATAATCTTGACGGTATTGCTCGGTTCGAATTGTCATAATAGATACGACGGGAATTTTTGCTCTTGCCTGACTGACATAGAACGCTCTGGCGGACCGATTCATCATGCAGGCGATAGCAATCACGTTGGCTCCACACGATTCAACGATTTCAATGGCTTTTGCAGTGGTTGAAAAATTATTGACCACATCTTCCACTAAAACCACTGAATAGTTCATAGGGATCTCATGTCTGCCCAAGACAAGCATTGATTGTTCCCGAGCATCAGCCGTGGCCACCTGTGTGACCTTTTTTTCCAGAAATCCGACCCGTGATGATGCATTGCTCATATGACCGAGGGCAAAAGTAAAAGCTAACCCGCCCATCGGCATACCGAGGAATAAATCCACTGCCGGCAAATCCCGCGAAGACTCTAGGTAAGTCGTCATTATAGTTGCCCAGTCGGCGAGCAAACTTGGACTCTGGTCAGCTCGGCCGAGGTTATAAAAAGTATCCCCGACATAATGCTTTGGCTGACCTTGATCATCTAAATAAGTGCCTGCATAATCCACCAAAGGACCAATTCGCTTTCTTTGTGAGTCCCTAGGACATCGGTATAGCCCACCGCTTAGGGCCAGATCTTGTAGAGTTACTGTTAAATTAGTTAACATACTTTCTCCTTATGTGGCGAATGCATCGCCATGTCTTTGAACCTAGGACATCACAGTCTCGCGCACGCAGTACTGAATTGCCGTATGAAGATTTTCCGCTTCTCGATACGCTGCTCGATCGAAATACTGGTCGCGGGAAGCATAGATAATGCTACTGCTGGCATTGATTATCATTCCCTGACCATTGCTATCCGCGGCAGCGGCTACCGTAGCAGCTAAATCACCACCTTGCTTACCAATACCAGGAATCAGTAGCGGAAATCCGTCACCGGTTAATTCTCTAACCACCTTCAATTGTTTGGGGAACGTTGCTCCGACAACCAAAGCGCAATTATTGTTAGTGTTCCATACTTGCGAAACGCGCAATGCCGTCCATTGGTAAGCCGGTATCAGCATAGTCTTGTGGCCGACTTCTCTCCAGCCCATCGCCTTATTCAGCAAACGATCTATGTACAAGCCGCTAAGATTCTGCAATTCCGTAAGATCAACTTCCACTCGTAAGTCTTGAAACTCGCCTGAGCCGGAATTAGACGTCTTGCATAAAATGATTATGCCTTTGTCGGCGCAATCCAAGAACGGCTGCAAACCTTCCTGGCCAAACGTCGGATGCACAGTCACGGCATCGGCCGGCAAACCGGATTGATCCATAATCTGCCGCACGTACTGCTGATTTGTATTACCAATGTCATCTCTCTTTTGGTCAAGAATTACAGGGATGTGCGGATAGTCGTCATGAATGTATTCGATAATTTTTTTCATGGCTATCAACCCCTGATCATCCGGCATAGCGTCATAAAACGCCCGGTTGAGTTTGTAGGCACAGACATAACTTGCAGTATTATCGATAATGCCTTTGGCAAATTTTATTACTGCAGAATGCTGTCTACATCCGACAGTCCATACGCACGCCGGTATCTTGTTCAGATCTATATCCAAACCGACGCACAAGAAAAATCCCAAGTCCCAACGGTTTTTCAACAAGCTATAAAAGTTCCTCTTAATAGTTTCCATTTTGGTTCTCCTTTTGACTACCATTTTTGTTTTCAAAAAAAAGCCAACCCGAATGGTCGACTTTTGTTTGCCCAAGTATATTGTATTTAACCTAAAAAATCAACCCCATCTATGCCAGCTTTTTCCGCAGAAGCTCATTCACTACCTGCGGATTGCCTTGGCCTTTCATTTCTTTCATAACCATGCCGACAAGGAAGCCAAATGATTTTTCCTGACCAGCTTTGTAATCGGTCACCGCTTTTTCGTTGGCGGTAATAACTTTATCGATGGCCGCAGTAATAGCACCCTCGTCGCTGACCTGGACCAAACCTAAATCTTGCACAATGCTTTTCGGTTCGCCCCCCTTTTCAAACATGATTTTAAATACTTGTTTAGCCGCAGAGCTAGAAATTTGTCCCTGATCAATTAGCTTTATCATTTCAGCAAAGTTTTCTGGAGTAATGCGACTATCTGTTGGATTAATGTGCTCAGCATTAAGAAGTGCAGAAAAATCTTGCAAGCACCAGTTAGCTGCTTGTTTAATTAATTTAGCCGTGGATTCGTCGACAGCGCCTTCTATTTTCTGGCCGCTGTCTGCTTCAATCCAAGCTTTCAGCTCTGAGACAACATCTTCAAAATAATAATTCAAATCTTTCCAAGCAATTAGGTTTTCAATATCAGCGTCGCCTAAAGCGTATTCTTGTTTGAAGCGCACGCGCTTAGCCGCCGGCAATTCCGGCAAACGTTGTCGCAGATCGTCCAAATATTCGGGGGTAAAATGCAAGATTGGTAAGTCCGGTTCCGGGAAATAGCGGTAATCATTGGCTTCTTCCTTGCTCCGTTGCTCTACTGTCTGGTTCAATTTTTCATTCCAGCCCATAGTCACCTGTTTCGGCGTACCGCCTTCTTCTAGAATGCCAATCTGGCGCTCAATTTCATAGTTAATCGCCTGTTCCACAAATTTAAATGAATTGATGTTTTTCACTTCCACTTTGTACGGTGGCAATCCTTCTTGTCCAGGTTTACGAACACTAATGCTCGGCTCACAGCGCATACTGCCCTTTTCCATATCTGCTGATGACGCGCCTACATAACGGACAATGTTTTGTAGTTCTTGCAAGAATAACCGCGCTTCTTCCGCACTTTCAATTACTGGGTGTGTCACCATTTCCAATAACGGCGCACCGGCCCGATTATAGTTGACTAACGAATAGTCCAAACCTTCCGGATGAATATTCTTACCCGCATCTTCTTCTAAGTGAGCCCGTTGCAACAACACTTTCTTAACTTCACCATTCAAAATAATTTCAACATAACCTTCTTGCATAATCGGCTCATCGTACTGGGAAATTTGGTAACCTTTCGGCAAGTCGGGATAGAAATAATGTTTACGGTCGAACTTCGAGTATTCGTCTATACGGCCATGCAAGGCTAAACCAACCATCACGCCAAGGCGGACCGCTTCTTTGTTGATCACTGGCAAAGTCCCCGGCTCACCGGTAACAATCTCGTCTATGTTAACATTGGGGTCTTTCTCATCCGGGTTCATTGGCGCAGGGCCAAACATCTTGCTCTTAGTCGCAAGCTGAACATGGATTTCCATCCCAATCACTGGTTTATAACCTTTTAAATCTTTCATAAATTGAAATCTAGATTAAATCTGGGGTCGTTTCTTATGCCAATCGCTAATCTGCTGATAGGCATAGCCAACATTAAAGACTTTTTGTTCGCCCCACTGCGGGCCAATAATTTGCAAACCAACTGGTAATCCGTCCATGGAAGGTGCCATACCATCTTTGGGCATACTAAAACCGCAAGGCACTGACAATGCTGGCAAACCTGCCAACGAAGCCGGAATATTCAACTGGTCTGCGATGTAACCGAACAACGGATCGTTAGCGGCGTTACCCAAAGTCAAAGCCACATTAGGCGAGGACGGACAAAGCAACACATCAACAGTTTTAAACACTTCCTCAAACTCATTCATAATCAAACGGCGGACTCTTTGGGCTTTCTTGTAGTAAGCGTCGTAATAACCAGCAGACAAGACATAAGTCCCGGTCATAATGCGACGCTTGGCTTCATCACCAAATCCTTCCGCTCGACTCTTCATGTAGACATCGAGCAGGTCTTTCCCTTCTTTGGTAGTGTGTCCGTATCGAATGCCGTCATAGCGAGCCAAGTTTGAACTAACTTCACTCGGACAAACAATGGCGTATACCAACGAACCATATTTAGTGTTGGGCATATCAACTGAAAACAACTGCGCGCCTTGTTTTTCCAATTCAGTAATGGCATCCATAACTTTCTGTTTCACTCCGTCTTCCATCCCATCTAGAAAGTATTGTTTTGGTACTCCAATTTTTAAGCCCTTAACATCCGTGCTAAGTTGTTTACTGTATGCTGGGACCTCGTGCTCCCCCGTAGTTGAATCTTTCGGATCCTGCCCCGAAATGACTTCGGCAATCATCGCTAAATCTTTCACTGATCGAGCCATAGCGCCCGGACTATCGGTAGACGAACACATCGATATCACCCCGTAACGAGATACGCGACCATAAGTCGGTTTCCATCCAGATACACCAGTTAAAGAAGCGGGTTGGCGAATACTACCGCCGGTTTCCGTAGCTAATGCCCACGGCGCAATGCCGGCAGACACGCTTGCAGCCGAACCGGAAGACGAACCACCTGACATGCGAGTTTTATCCCAAGGATTTTTGGTCGGCCCATAAGCCGATGTTTCGCCCGACGAACCATGGGCAAATTGATCCAGGTTAGTTTTGCCGAGTAATACCGATTTCTGGGCCATTAATTTAGTGATGACCGTGCTGTTGTACGGCGCAATATAGTTTTCTAAAATTTTAGAAGCGGCTGTAGTCAATATGCCCTTGGTCAAAAACAGATCTTTGGCCGCATAAGGAATACCGGTTAACGGAAAATTCTGACCTTCACCGGCAATAAAATTGTCGGCGTCTTTGGCGCTAGCCATAGCTTGGTCTTCGGTAATAGTTATAAAGGCGTTTAGTTCTGGATTCAGTTTTTTTATGCCATCCAAAAAATGGGTCGTCAATTCAACTGACGACACCTGTTTTTCATCGAGCGCTTGACGCAACTCGGACAAATCAAGTTTTGCTAAATCTTCTGGCAAAGAGGATCTTTGTTAATAACTAGAGGATTGCTTTAACTTTGTAATAACCGTCTTTAATAGCCGGAGCGTTAGCCATAATCTCTTGTTGAATTTCATTTAGTTCTGGTGCGTCCAATCGCATAACATTTTCTAAGCCGGTGACTTGCGACACGATTTCTAACCCATCGGTGTTGACTTGTTGCAGTTCAGCCACGTAATCAAGTACCGCGTCGAGGTCTTTACCATACTTTGCAATTTCAGCGTCGGACAATTCAATCCGCGCCAGAACTGCTATTTTTTTGACTTCTTCAGGAGTTAACATAGTCAGATTATAGCAAAGTTATAGCCAAAAAAAAAGCCGCGATTCCAATTGAAACCCACGGCTTATAACTTTTTTTGATGGCGAATACCATGCTACTCAAACATATACCTTGGCCGATTCCCCTCAAAAATATCCTCCGGCGGCCAATGCGTATCGCCCATGTGCTGATCAAGCGCGACTAACGCTATATCTGGCGGTTTAACTGAAAATTGACACGGGGAAATTTTTGTCATGATTGCCCGAGTCAAGAAAGTATCCCCTTTGCCTTTCTTGCATCCCTCATTCATACATGACCAACGAATTTTTATTCCATCGGCCATGTCCCGCTCACTAATCAGTTTTTGAAAACGATGCCCCCTGACCTCTAAAATTTCCGGCTGATCATTTGTTTCTGCTGTTTGTACTCCCATTGATTTGCATTCTCTCCTTTTGTTTTTTCTTCGGTCATCAAAAAAACCCGCTGCTTGCCTTTTGGGCAGAGTAGCGAGTTTACGGTTGAATGGAAATGTATTCTATGCAATCGTCAACTTACTACTCATACTGCCACGAATAAAGACACACTTAATAGTGGTCTTGGCCAAAATGAGATTCAGTTGATAGCTGTTAGAATGTTTCATATATGATAAATTATATATTTATAATAAGAATTGTCAAACCAATTATCCACTATTTAACAGTCAAGATAAATTTGCCCGTAGTATTAATGGAGGCCTGTCCACCGATTGGAAAAGTGAATATCGGCATCTTATGGCCAAAGTTTAGATTGGCAATAACTGGAATTCGACTTAACTCCGGTTTGGCTTTAACCATTCTTCGCACAAAACTAACCGGCATTTTGCTAGCAGGATCAAATTGACCAATTACCAAACCCTTAACAGTCTTAAAGAGGGGCAAACTAATGATCGACTGTAGGTTGCGATGGAATTCCCATGGGTCAAGTTCTGACACATGATCATCTTCCAAAAACAATATTTTATTTTTTATATCTGGCAAATACTGTGTCCCTTGAAGTAAATTTAAGGTGCACAAATTACCCCCAATAATTCCTCCCGCGGCACGACCTTGATTGATGACCTCTATCTTATGTAAATTTTTTAATGACTCTGGATGCTCACTCGCCACCATATTAAGGAAACTATCTAACGTATACTTCAATTTATTAACTCGACCGAAAGTCGCAAAGTTCGGGCCCGAATAAGTCACTAACCCCGTCTTACATAAAATTGCGTTTTGCAAAGCTGTGTTATCGGAAAACCCGCAGTATATTTTCGGATTTTTCTTAATGGTGTTCCAATCGATATAATCTAACAAGTCATTGGAGCTGAAACCGCCACGCACTGCTAAAATTCCTTGCACGTTATTATCTAAAAATGCCTCATGTAAATCTGCCACCCTCGACTTCACACTAGATGACTGAAATTCATTCATCTCAAATAGATGTTTGCTAAAGCTAATTCGAAAACCGGATTTCTCCAGTACAGCTTGAGCCAACTTTAACTGCTGCGGCTTAATGGTCTTCCCCGAGCAAGACGGAGCAACGATGCGAATATTGTCGCCTTTTTTTAATTTGGGAGGGAATATATTTTTCATGGACTAAATTTAATATATTAATAAAATAGGCGGAGGGTGCAAAAATTAATAAGCACCCTCACCGCTATGCCGCCAATGAAACCATCTTATTAGACCGGTCCACCATACGAGCTATAGTCATATCCATAACATAATCCGGTATATACATTGTATCATTGTTTACGGCCAAATCATGTTGTGAATAAAATCGACCAGTTTCAGAATTTGCACATACGAGAGATAAACAGGATGAAATCTCGCCGAATATGGATTTACGTTTTATGACAAATCGTTTTAACTCATCGGGAGAAATTTTCCTTTGAGACAACTTAATACCACATCGTCTCCTGCTGGCAGTTTGTTTCTCAAAATAACGCAGCTTCCGGTCAAGAGAACCTTTCTGGGTCATAGGCGACACAAAGTTCCGCACAACCGGTACCGGCACCATAACCACGTTCAGTGTTTCTGGCAATTCTGGTAGCGTAGTACTTCGTACTAAATCGTACAGATTCGAGAGCAGTCTATCCATTGTACCAAAGCCATAGAAAGGCGCGGTGATGTACTTATACATACTTTGACCCGAAAGCATATAAACAGAATCTCTACCGGTTTCTAAAGGGCCGATGACCAAATCGAACAGGATATTAATGACATTTGGTATAACCCAACCTTCGCCATTGTTTGGCACTGTAACTTTGTGCACTCTGCTCAAAAGCTGAGATCTGTCGTATCGATCATTCCTGACAATACCATTGGCCGTTACGTATCTTTGCCAAAGAGAAAGATAATCGCCAACAACAACAGCTGCCAAAATTTTCTGGACGACCGCCTTGCGATCCCTTACCCACAGACTATGCGGGGTGGCATCGAACCCCATTTGAGCCAAAGGTTGATAATGAAAATCAATAACACTTTCATCTCCACTACTAACTTTGTTGTGCGTGGACATCAAATCTGATGGTGCAATTACCACGCTCTGACCGTTAATGATCTGGCAATGCGGATAAAACAAGTTATCCTTTTCGCCGATAGTAACATCGACCAATTTCGCCTGTAGCCCCAAAGACAACAGGGCAAGCGAACTGGAAGCCAAATTCCCGATATGAGGAGTTTCCTCCACCATAAATCCTCTACGTCTTTGCTCCACCAAATTTGCGAGCGTGACATTCGTTTCTACATTTATTCTGACTGGCATAATTTATCCTCCAATTTTAACTAAATCCGCTTTGCGAAAAAAGACAAATAAAAAACCTCTTTATGCAAAGAGGATGGAGGGCTTGAGAAAAAAAATTTTAGATATCAAACCATACAACGTCTTTGCGTAAAGAAGTTGTATGCCAGTAAAAGTTAGGTTTGATCGCACATTTATTCATATAAGCTAAGAATATACCTACACCTACAGTTTGTCAATAAATATAGTCAGTATGATGTTTTTCTGCTAATATTAAAGTATTATTAAACAACAAACACATGCCCTTAATTTTCCTCATAATTTTAGCTGTAATAGTGGTGATAATCATCTTTTTGTACAACTCCCTCATTCGTTCTCGCAATCAGGTCGACGAAGCCTGGAGCGATATTGAAGTGCAGTTAAAACGCCGCTATGACCTTATCCCCAACTTAGTCGAAACCGTGAAAGGTTATGCTAAGCAAGAATCCAGCGTCTTACAAAATGTTACTGAAGCCCGAACCAAAGCTATGAACGCTGGCAGTTCCACTAACTTAGGCGACAAGTTGAAAGATGAAAACCAATTATCGGGCACGCTTAAAAGCTTATTTGCCGTAGCCGAAGCTTACCCCGACCTAAAGTCTAATCAAAACTTCATGCAAATGCAGTCCGATTTAACAGACACCGAAGATAAAATTCAAGCGTCTCGCCGGTTCTATAACAGCACGGTGCGCGACTACAACACTAAATTACAAGTGTTCCCCACCAATATTTTTGCTTCTATGCTGCACTTCGTTGTAAAACCATTTTTTGGCATTGACGAAAACGGCCCCGAAGCTCAACCAGTTAATGTGAAGTTCTAACCATAGCACTTGCTCAATCGCTATGATGACCTATACCGAAATATCTCGCAATAAATTTCAGTCTATCTTTTTGATATTCATTTTTCTGCTGGTCATTATCGCTTTAGGTTATGTTTTTTCTCGGGCCTACAACGCACCAGGGTTGTTGCTAATTGCTGTTGCTTTCAGTTCTGTCTCGGCACTGGTGTCATATTTTTTTTCTGACCGCATTACTTTAGCCATGTCCCATGCCGTTCCGGTAGACCGACAAAGCAACCCCGACTTGTACCGATTAGTGGAAAATTTAACAATTGCTGCTGGCTTACCTGTTCCCCGTATCTACATTATTGATGATACGGCGATGAACGCATTTGCCACCGGACGCGACCCCAAGCATGCGGTAATCTGTTATACCAGCGGTATTTTGCAACGAATGAGTAAAACTGAGCTAGAAGGAGTCACTGCCCATGAATTATCACACGTCGGCAATTACGATATTCGCTTTATGACTTTAGTGGTGGTTCTCGTTGGCATTATCACATTGCTCGGCGACTGGTTACTTCGTATGTCCATATTTGGTGGTCGCAGTCGCGATCGGGACAACAGTAATCAGATTTTTGTTATCGCTGGGTTTGTCTTAGCTATTCTGTCGCCCATTATTGCTTTGCTCATTCAGCTGGCAGTGAGTCGCAAACGAGAATATTTGGCAGACGCTTCCGGCGCTCTACTTACTCGTTACCCAGAAGGATTAGCTTCTGCTCTAGAAAAACTACAAAAAGATGAAGAACCACTGGAAGAAGCCAACAAAGCCACGGCTCATCTATATATAGTGAACCCACTAAAAGGGCAAGGTAGCGCAGTCGGTTGGTTTGCTAGTTTGTTTAATACTCATCCCCCTATTGAGGATCGCATTAAGCGCTTACGCGAAATGAATTTGTAGATTGAATGGGTAATAAACCCCTCAACTGTGTGCACTCTATCACTAGCAGTGATTCAATAGAGCTTGACAAAACTGTCTGAATGCATCATAATCGTATGAAATGAGCTTTCTTTTTTTAGAAAGATATAGTTCATTTATTTTGAAAATATTTAGGAGGAAACCAGGTAATGGGATTAATTAATGCCCTTCGAGCTAGACTCGAAGTTGAAAAGACACGTGCGTCTATCCCTCAACAACGTTACGAACTTAACCAACAATTAAACGGCGAACAACGCCATTTGCAAAGGGCTAAGGAATGGGCCGGCAAGAACCAACAGCTGGAACAATTCCATTTGACCGCGGCGGAAGAACTGAGAGCGATGGAGCAAAAGCATGCGCTAGAGGAAGCGGGACTGCTTACTCTACAAACAGAACTCCAGCGTGCCGCCGACACTGCAATGGCAGAAAAGCAAGAGGCCTTATTCCAAGCAGCTATGGATAGAGGATATCCAGCGTGGCTGTCAGCATGGCGACTGTTAAAAACACTGCCCAAATTTATAGGCAGGTGGTTAACATTCATATTGCGAATTCCCCTCAATATGTTCAGATTTGTCTTAAACATATTCTGGGAAATTCATCCAACCAAGTTCTGGTTATCGGGAGTAGTCATTTTATTGATAGGCTCAATAGCGTGGGTTGTGGTAAGCGACCTCAGCAATCAAATGGCTTTTGTCTGCTTTAGCATGCATTGGGGTGTTAGTATATGTGGCGGTGGTTCACTGGAGCACGGACAATTGGTTTAATTCAATAACCGGCAAAATAAGGAGCGTAGCCTACGCCTTATCTCTAATATTTTGCATCGCTTGGGTTTACGGGGAAGTATTTTGGTTTAGTGCAGCTCCTACACATCCTATTTATGGCGTTGAGAAGACTAGCGAACCAACCGTGGTAAGCATAGGCACATCAAACGACTATTTTATAGATCCTACTCCTTTCCGCACTTTAAACACACGTTGGTACGATAGTACTGCACAAGCGCAGTGGGAAATAAGAATAAAACTATACGATACCTTGCCCGGAAAACTGTACATCCGTTCCAATAGAGTTATTCACCTTGAAAACCTTGCTCAGTATGGGTTACTAAAAACCCAGAACGAGTACGACTACGACGTGCGGCAAAAAGGCGGGCAAAGCATTAACGACGCTTTTGGTGTGACCGAAACTATGGACCGCAAAGCCTACCAGGACCTCGCCCGCCAAATCGACAAAACGTCTAACGAAGTGTTCTTTCTGACGAACACAGAAATTAGTTTTATACCCGCGGGTGAAGGCAGCGCTAGAGTACAACTTGCTCCTTAATTTCTAATTACCTGGGATTCTTCTTTGACGACTTGTGCTTTGTGCAAGTCGTCGTTTTTTTATCCCGTATTGCTTCAATATAATAAATGACGATTGGATGATAGATTTTAGAAAGAATTTATAAAATACTCTTGACTGAGCCGGCATTAAGCCCGATAATATAGTGACGATATGTGATTCGATATCGACTTTGTCCCAACATGAAGGTTGCAAACTTCGGGACCGTCTCTGTTCAAAAATTTTGAACAGCAGTAACAAGTATATTAGAGTATCTTCTGAGATACTTTTTTATTTGGCGAAAATGCTCGGCCTTCACTGTGCCCTTACGATGCACCAAACGTCTGGAATCAATCAACCTTAGTTGGCTTAGCAAAATCGTGCTGATTCGGCCTGGACTTAAAGGTAATTGAATCGTCCCCACATAAAAACGCATAGTACTAGTCATGGGTGCTATCCACAACAATCGACTGTTGAATTTTTTTATTACGATTACAGGACGAGAAAAATTTGCACCTTTGCCATCCTGTTCAGATCCTACATTCAGACCGAGGGCGCAGTGCCAAATTTCACCTGGATAAAAGAATGGGCTATGCGTTTCGGCATTAAGTTGTTTCTTTGACCTATTCCATATATTAAAAGGTTTGTCCATCCACAGAGCATAACAAATCCAATATCATATAAAGTTAAAATATCAACTTACTCACAACATCTATTCTAAACCCTCTAGTCTGTAGTTTGCGGGCCAGCTTTTGTTTGTCTTCTTGGGTAAATTCTTTTTTTGGTGTCTCGCCCATTACGGACTTCAAAAATTTCTTGGCAATTTTCGTCTCATCTTCAATAGTGAAAAACTCATCCAACTTCTGTTCAATCATAACTTGGGTCAATCGGCGCTCCATCATCTTCTTTTTGGCCATATAAAAACCGTAATATTTGTAGTTCTTAATGCTCTCTATATAATTGACAGCATAACGGTCATCATCTACTAACCGCTCCTTAATAAGCGCTTCTATAGTATGATCGATAACTTCGGCTGTATACCCGCGCTCCTGCATTTTTTGACGCAATTCCCCCTCTGTCCGAAATCGCAGATTCAGCAAAAACAACACATAATTATAAGCATGTTCTGGGGATTCCGGCTGTTTGGTTTTGCTCGGGTTTTTAAATGGCATTTTTTAGGCGAAATGGATAAAATCTTTAACTTATAATCATCATCAGTTCTATATACTAATTATATCAGAGGGTTTGGGGGCATCAGTATTGAGAGACTATAGTGCTGGGGTAGTTATCTCAGCTCAAGGTCCTCGTCGTAAAACTCCTGCGGATTTCGCTTGCAACAACTACCCCAGCATTATAGTACAGTTACTGATACCCCAAACCCTTGACAGATATGTTATAATTAGTGTACATTAGCAGTCTAAGAGTTAGAGTGCTAACAAGTTCACCCAATTTGGAAATGAACTTTAGAAAGCCAAATCAAAGATATGAACAATTTCAATTTTATACTAGAACGACTATCGAGCCGAGCCAAAAATGCGCTCATTGCGGCACAGCTAGTTTCGGAAGAACTGAATCATGACCACATCGGCACAGAGCATCTATTGTATGGTGTTGTGGCAGAAAAAAGTTCGTTCGCCGCAGAAATTTTAATCAAAGCTAAAATTACACCCGAAGTCACCAAAGCCGAGATTGAACTGGTCAATAAGAATAATGTAGTACGGGAATGGAAACCGGTGCTATCGGACAACCTGAAAGCTACCATTGAACGCTCCGCTATTATTGCCAGCCAGTATGGTTATCAATTTATTGGCACCGAACATTTTCTGTACGGGCTAATCAACGCGCAAAATAATAAAGCCAAAGTCATTTTGTCTAAGCTTGGCATTGAAGTCAGTGAATTGGAACAAAACTTAGTCGCTGTATTTGAAAACATTTCCAAATTCCCCGAGGTTCCCTCCTCCGAGCAAATGGGCGGAATGCCTGGCGGCATGCCCGGGGGTATGAACGACAGGCAACACGGAATGCCAGAAGGCAAACGCAACAACATGCTAGAATTCTTTACCGTGGATTTAACCAAAAAAGCTGGCCAAGGATTAATTGACCCAGTTATTGGTCGCAAAAAGGAAATTGAACGCTTGGTCAGCATTCTTGGCCGTCGCACCAAAAATAACCCAGTCTTAATTGGCGAAGCTGGTGTGGGCAAAACAGCCATCGTTGAAGGATTAGCTTTAGCCATTTCCAAGCGTGAAGTGCCCGACACTTTACTAGATAAAAAAATCCTCAGCCTGGATTTAGCCTTAATTGTGGCTGGCTCCATGTTCCGCGGTGAATTCGAAAATCGCTTGAAACAAATTATCGATGAGGTAAAAGCCAACACGGACATTATCCTATTTATAGACGAGCTCCACACCATTGCCGGCGCCGGCGCAACAACCGGCAGTTTAGACGCGGCCAATATTTTGAAACCGGCCTTAGCCCGGGGCGAGCTCCGAGCTATTGGCGCCACCACCTTATCCGAATACAAAAAGCACATTGAACACGACGCCGCATTGGAACGACGATTCCAACCTATTCAAGTGGAAGAGCCAAGCAAAGAGGAATCACTGGAAATTTTAAAAGGCCTTCGTCCTAACTACGAAAAACATCACAATATTAAAATTACTGATGAAGCTTTGAAGGCGGCAGTAGATTTATCTATCCGTTACATTCAAGACCACTTCCTGCCTGACAAAGCAGTAGACTTAGTAGATGAAACCGCTGCTTTCTTACGCAGTATTCATAGCAACTCCAAACCACTCAAAGCCAAGAAAAAAGTGGAGCTAGAACTCATGGCCCTGGAAGAAGAAAAAACTAAGGCTGTATTGTCGCAAGATTTTACCACAGCCCTACACTTGCGCACTCAAGAAGAAAGGCTAATTCGTCAACGCGACGAATTAGAAAAAATTGTCATTGCCGATAATAAAGCACCTGTCCATTCCATTACGGCGGAAGATATTGCCCATACAGTGTCCATAATGACCAAAATTCCGTTGAGCAAATTAACGCACAATGAAATTGGGAAATTGGCTAACTTAGAAAAGGTGTTGAAAGGGCGCATAGTCGGCCAAGACGAAGCTGTTACAGATATTGCAAAAACTATTCGTCGCAGTCGCGCCGGCATTTCCGACCCTAATCGCCCACTCGGTTCATTTATATTCCTCGGACCTACTGGTGTCGGTAAAACTGAAACGGCCAAAGCAATTGCCAAAGAAGTATTTGAAGACGCCGATGCTCTCATTCGGGTGGACATGTCGGAATTCATGGAACGCCACAACGTTGCTCGCCTCATTGGCGCTCCCGCTGGGTACATTGGCTATGAAGAAGGCGGTCGTCTCACAGAAGCGGTGCGCCGTAAACCATATGCAGTGGTCCTGTTCGATGAAATTGAAAAAGCCCACTCCGATGTATTCAACATCCTGCTCCAAATTTTGGAAGATGGTCAACTAACAGACGCAGCCGGCAAACGCATTAACTTCGCCAACACCATTATCATCATGACCTCGAACTTAGGCATGCAGGAGCTCACCAACCAAGCTACTAAAATTGGGTTTGCCGATCGGGATGAAAATATTACAGCAAAGCTTAAACTGGAAAAAGAGTACGACAAAGTTAAAGAAAAAGTGTTAGAAACATTGAAGCACGATTTTCGGCCGGAGTTTCTCAATAGAATCGACAAAATTGTGGTCTATCGTCCATTAGGCGCCGAGCAACTGAAAAAAATTACCAGCTTACAAATTAACGACTTAGCCATGCGGTTGCGCACCCAGGGTGTGGAATTAAAAGCCAGCCCCGCGGTTATTAAGTATATTGCCGAGCAAAGTTTTGACCCTCAGCAAGGGGCTCGATTCATTCGCAAAAATGTCCAAGATTTGCTAGCCGACCCATTAGCCGAAAGAATTATCAACACCGGCCTAGCAAGCGGTGCTACAGTTAATATAGAAATGAAAAAGGAACAAGTCACATTCCACGTGGTTCACAAAAAAAATCGACAAGTCGTTCCTGTCTAATCTTTCAAAATTTAAACCTCTTGGCCATCCGTGGCTGAGAGGGTTATTAAATTCACAATTCAATGCACTCACTATTCACCGATTTAACCAAATTAGTTTTCGATATCATATTCCCGTCTTACTGCTTTAACTGCAACCGAGAAGGGGCCTTCTTATGTTCAACCTGTGTTATTCAAATCCGCCCAAATATTCCGCAGCAATGCATTGCCTGCCACAAACCAAACTACTTAGGGCTCACCCATGAACAATGCCAAACGGCCAATATGCCCCTGCAAACATTTATGCCGTATGATTATCACGATACTCTATTGTCAAATGCCATTATCTCGGGCAAATATAAATTCCTGCCCAGCGTTTTTAAAATACTGGCAACCAGTGCCACTGCAACCATAAAAGACGCTGTTGCTCATGGTCACGATGAGATTATTTTATGTCCTGTCCCTCTGTTTTCTTCTCGCATGCGCTGGCGAGGGTTTAACCAAGCAAAAATAATTTGCGATACTCTATCTCAATCCACCGGCTGGCCGACTCAGAACTTGCTCAAACGTCAAAAAAATACAGCCACCCAAAAAGATTTAGATCGAAAGCAAAGGTTACAAAACGTGACTAACTGCTTTACGCCAATAGCCGTTACTGTAAATCCAAATGCAATGATCATCTTAGTCGATGATGTCATCACCACCGGTGCCACTATGCGTGAAGCCGTGAAAACTATTCGGCAACACTACTCTAACCCCATAACGTGCTTGGCCCTTGCGAGTGATTAATCTATGGGCCGTTGCTTTTTACCCCATTTTTCGCTACAATATGGTGAACGAGGAGAGGTCGCATAGTGGCCTAGTGCGGCGGTTTGCTAAACCGCTGTACGGTGTAAAGCCGTACCGAGGGTTCGAATCCCTCCCTCTCCGCCAAAATTGAAAATCGGAATTGGAAGCCGAAATGGGGTCGTGCCGTAGGCGCGACACTAATGCATTCCCCCCAAAAAAATCTGAATCTGAAAGGGTTTTCCACGCTCCGCGTGGCTCAAAAAGTACGGTTCGATCCTTAA
>JBBRMG010000018.1:0-19253 GCA_038230955.1 Candidatus Doudnaibacteriota bacterium
ATGAAGCGTCGGAACCAAAACCTAAAATTTTCCTTTCCATATTTTGCTGGCTCCCCCCACACCCCTCGCCGAAGAAGGAATTGTAAGGAAATTTTTGGTTTTGGGTTGCGAGCGATAGCGAGCGTGCGAGGCGCATATTGGCATCACCACGCGCTCGGCGCGTGGATCATTAGTCAAAATCCTGCGGATTTTGTCCGAAATACATTCGAACTTTGTCCAATACACACCGCCAGAAGTTTTGCAAAGCAAAACTTTGGTGTAGGTGATACTAGAGTGCCGAAGGCACGAATAGTGCCTCTCCGCCAGTGAGTTTAATTAATATCAAGAAATGGCAATAGATATTGAAGTCAATAAAATACTAAAAGAAATGTGGCGCTTAGACGAAATGCTAGTAACAGGAGGCAGTTTGAGCCCAGCTGAAAAGGATTTTTATAATACCAACCTTTCTATAATCATAAATTACTACAACCAAAATAATCAATACTGGAAAGACAAGACTGCGCTTTCATGACTAAAAACGTAACACATACCTCACCAGGAAAACTAACAAGCAAATGAACCCCCGACATTTGAAAACTGTATCGGTGAACGACAAGATGCAGCGCAACTATCGCTATACACTCACTGAACCGACAGGGAAAAACTTTGATCCCGACTTCAAACCAGAGCTCACCCCAAAACAAATGCTCACTTTAGGAGTGTTTGGCGGCCGTTATATGCGTGACTGCACAAAAGAATTCCCGGGCGACTGGTTCACCCAGGCCAAGCTCCTACCAAACCACACCCCAGGTCACGACAAACACTTAAACTTTTTCAATATTGATGCTTCCCAATCTCTAGCCGAATGGCAACGCAAAGATTGGATCCATCCCCAAGACCCACGCGGCTGGTTTCAGTGGTACTGCCGCTACTATATGGGCCGCCGCAATGAAGATGACAACCGTCAAATTAGACGATGGAAAGCTATGACACGACACGCCACACAGATTAGGAATAATTGTCCCGCAGGCGAGCTTACATGCAGACCCCGCCAGCGACAAGCGGTATTACATTGGGCCTACGATTCCCGTAAAATTTAGCGATGGTAAAAATGGGTTTTAAAATCCCCTACCCAAATCCATCAAAAAACCGTATAATACCATTATAGGATACAAAACAAAACAATGGCTTCTCGAGAACAAATTATTATGTCGTGGCAGGCGCCCGAATTCCGGCATTATCCCAAAAATTTTGCCTGGTATTTGACACTGTATATTATTGCTACCTTTATTATTGGATTTCTTATAATCCAGCGCGATATTTTCGGCGCCATTAGTATACTTATTCTGACAGTGTTCATAGTAATTTTTTCTCAGCAACGGCCGCGTAATGTAGAAGTGACAATCACCAACAAAGGTATTGCGTTAGACGAAACCTATATTCCTAACAGCACTATTAAACATTACTGGGTCGTGGATACTACTACCCACCAAACATTAAACCTCGAAACGACATCGTATTTAAATCGTACAGTTATTATTCAACTGGCCGGCGTAGACCCTGATGATTTGCGGGACACCTTAGGCGAACTGTTGCAACATCATCCAGACGAAGAAGCCAGTGAAACCCTAGCTCAACGAGTAATGCACACTCTCCGGTTTTAATAACAAACTTTTACTTGGGCCGAAGGTTAAGTAAAAGTTTGAAAGGAGCACATGCCGAAGACGAATGAGGATGGGCTTACGCCCATTCGAGGCAGTCGTAGGGATGTGCGACGCGCGCTCCTGTAGCCCAGTGGATAGAGCGTCCCCCTCCGAAGGGGAAGGTCGCAGGTTCGATTCCTGCCGGGAGCACCATTATGATTACACTCGACAGTCAAATTACAGAGTTACCTAAAGTAGGGGCAGTCGCGGCTAAATCCCTGAGTAAACTGGGGATAACAACCGCGCGCGACCTACTGTTTTATTTTCCCTACCGCTATCTCGATTTCAGTAAATTCAGCCCAATTAGCGAAATCAAAGAAAACGAAGTTGTTACAATTCGCGGTCACATCAAAACTATTCAAAGTCGTTACTCTTTTCGTGGTCGCATGAGTTTGTGCGAAGCCATTATTTCTGACAATAGCGGTTCCATTAAAATTATTTGGTTCAACCAACCATATTTAGCTAAAACATTACAACCAGGTGATGAGGTTTTATTGTCGGGAGTAGTTTCCCGTTACAAAACCCTGCAAATGCAAAACCCAATATATGAGAAGGCGTCGGATGACAACATTCATACCGGTCGACTCGTCCCTGTTTACCATGCCACGGAAAACTTATACAATCGCACCATCCGCACTTTAGTCAACCAACTTTTACCTTTAGCAGATGACGTCGTGGACATCATCCCCCAAGCTATTATTCAAACACAAAAACTCCCCGCACTAAGTGACACCATCCGCACACTTCACTTCCCTGATGACTACAATTTATTAAAACAAGCCCAGCGACGGATTATTTTTGATGAAGTGCTGGTCCAACAGTTGGCTGTACAGACCCACAAACGGGAACTGCAAAAAACCATCGCCCCTGCTATTCCAGCTGACGCCGAGTACATCAAACAATTCTTGGACACGCTACCTTTCACTCTCACAAATGGCCAAAAACGAGCAATATGGGACATCGCCCAAGATATGGAAAAAGGTCAACCCATGAACCGTCTGCTAGAAGGCGATGTCGGTAGCGGCAAAACTTTAGTCGCCTTGGTGGCCGCTATGCTAACTGCTAAAGCCGGAAAGCAAGCAGTAATACTAGCCCCTACTGAAATTTTAGCGCAACAGCACTATGACTCATTTCGCAATTATTTGCATAATTCACCATATGCCGTAGCATTGCTCACTCGCACTTTTCGCACCGTCAATGATCAACCTCAAAGCAAAGCGGAAATGCAAATCAGTATTGCTAATGATTCCATCAATATAATTATTGGTACTCACGCACTATTACAAGGTGTGACTTTTTCCAACTTAGGCTTAGTCATAGTTGATGAACAGCATCGATTTGGCGTGCACCAACGGAGTCAATTGGTGAAACTATCGGAGCAATCCGAGACCAGACCACACCTGCTGTCCATGACCGCCACTCCTATTCCTCGCACTTTAGCTTTATCTATTTATGGCGATTTAGACATTTCCATATTACCAGAACGACCAGCTGGCAGACTGCCCATTGCCACCGAAGTCGTAACCGAAGCTAACAGGCAACAATCCTACGACTTTATTACCAAACAAATCGCGAGCGGCCGCCAAGCTTTTGTGGTAACCCCGCGAGTAGAGGAAGATGATACCACTACCCTTAAATCGGCCAAGCAAGAAGTGTTCCGTCTGCAAACCGCGGTATTCCCCAACTTACGAATTGGCCTCATGCACGGGAAAATGAAAGGCGTCGACAAAGAAGACATTATGACTTCGTTTCATAATAAAGAACTGGATATACTGGTGGCCACATCTGTCATTGAAATTGGGATTGATGTTCCGAATGCATCCATTATTGTCATTGAAGACGCAGAACGGTTTGGATTAGCTCAATTACATCAGCTACGCGGCCGCGTGGGCCGAGACAAGCACGAATCTTATTGCATGCTATTTACGCAAAGCGAAGACCCTGCAGCCCTAGAACGTCTAAACATTTTTGCCCAAACAGCTGATGGGTTTAAACTGGCAGAATTAGATTTACAGCAACGAGGATTTGGTAGTCTTTTCGGTACCCAACAAACTGGTTATGATTTTAAGTTTGTTCGCTATCTTACTTTGGATGTATTGAAAATTGGCCAGGAATCAGCAGCAGAATTGTTGCAGACAGACCCTGATTTAACCAAAAATCGAGCATTAAAAAACCAGGTAGACCCGTTATTAGAACAGATCCACCTGGAATGATCTTGCAGTTAATTACTTCTTTAACAGTTTTCCTAAATCTTGCATACTAAACACCGGCACTAGTTTTAGCTTGCCCGGTTTCTTTATACTCTGGGCTTGGCGGCCCGACAAATATACGGTGTCAAATCCTAGCTTCTCACATTCTTTCAACCGCTTTTCTATTTGAGAAACGCCGCGAATTTCACCTAGTAATCCGATTTCACCGAAGGCAATACTCCCTACTGGCATTGCGAACCCATTATAAGAAGATAAAATGGCCAGGGCTACAGGCAAATCCGCCGCTCGTTCATCGAGCTTAAAGCCCCCAGCCACATTAATGTAAACATCTTGGTTCGATAAATTAACTTTCAACGATTTTTGCAAAATGGCAATTAATAATTGCAATCGATTGACATCAAAACCAGAAGTAGCGCGCTTGGGATAGCCAAAATTAGACGTACTGGTTAGCGCTTGCACCTCGAGCAATAATACTTTATTCCCTTCTAGCGTTGCTGTTGTCGCGCTGCCGGCCAAAGGCTTGTCCCGATGCTCTAAAAACATGGCTGCCGGGTTTGGCACTTCCACCAGTCCTGATTCACGCATATCGAAAACACCCACTTCCCCTACACTACCAAAACGATTTTTGCTAGACCGCAATAGCCGCAAAGTGTTGAACCGGTCACCTTCTAAGTAGAGTACGGTGTCTACCATATGCTCAATCATTTTTGGTCCGGCTAACATGCCTTCTTTTGTCACATGGCCAATCAACATAATTGCGATATGCATTTCTTTTGCCAGTCGCATAAGCGAATTAGTGGCGAACGTTAATTGGCTCACACCCCCGACAACGCCATTAACATTTTCAGAATTAAGAGTTTGGATAGAATCGATAATCACTAAGTCCGGTTGTTCAGCGTTAATCGTAGCTAAAACGGTCTCCAAGCTCGTCTCGGGTAACACTGGCAGATCGTGACGTACCTCTAAACGCTTCTCACGCATTTTAATTTGTTGAGCTGATTCTTCTCCCGATACATACAATACATTCATCTCAGCAGCGGCCATAAGCACAGCAGCCTGCAAAGCCAAAGTCGATTTGCCTATGCCCGGATCCCCGCCCAATAACATGAGGCTACCCGGGACAATTCCTCCCCCGAGCACGACATCTAACTCAGCCACACCGGAAGACATACGCTCTGTCGCCCCTTCTTTGACCTCCGACAAGCGAATTGGCTGCCCAGGGCGTCCAGCTGCCGCTGCAGTTCGCACAGCCGTAGGGGCAGCTTGTTCTGCAAATGTGTTCCATTCCCCACATTTCGGACAACGTCCTTGCCAGCGCGGAGAGGTTTGCCCGCAGTTTGCACAAACATAAATTGTTTTAGATTTCGTAGCCATATGAACTATATTATATCATTGTAGGGATAAAGAATACATAAAACCCCATAGGGTTTGTTGTAAAGAAACTATTCGGAGCGTCAGGAGCCAAGTCACGAAAGTGACTGCAGCTTCTAGCGTAGCTAGTTTCGTACAATAACCTTATGGGGTTTTGATATAACTTAATTCCCTACACTAATATAGTATAGAGCTCTGTCTTGATTATTCTTGAAATACAGTATATCGTCGGTGTTACTCAAGAATAGATCGCTGGCATCAACTGCGGTACCCGGATCAAAATCGGTCTTTTGAGCATTGCTGATATCAATTTTAGAAATAGTGTCTTGTGTCAAGCCACTACCACTACCCGAAGCGGGCACAGCTGCGAACACGCTCTTGCTATCCTTAGTCCACACAACTTTATCAGGAGTAGTACTAACGTTCAAATTCTTAGTTTGGCCAGTTATAGTGTCCCCTGTCCAAAGCGCATATTTCTGGGATGAGCTATCGCGGCGACCGAACACAAAACCATGGCCATCGGGGGCCCATTTTACACCCACGTTGTAACCCTCTTTGACCATTGGGTTATAAACTTTGCCATCTGTGCTAAGAAAACTGATTTGATTTACCCCATCGCGACTTTGGGTGCGCCAGAATAAAATACTTTTGCCGTCAGGTGAAACACTAATTGCATCATCAGGTTCATACAAAGGACTCAGGGTTTTGTAACCAGTAAGGTCGGGGTTAGCAGTATTCAAAGTAGCTTTGCCTTTGTCATCCACCCAAATGAGTAAAATTTTACTGCCATCTGGCATCCAGTCAACAGCGGTCACTTGGGATGGCATGTCAGTATAGGTACCAGCGTCGCTGTTATAGAAACTCCAATAAGTTTTCGAGCCCGTGTCGAATTCAGCAATAAAGTTATTACCACTAGCAGGCCAAAGAATTTTGGTAATGCCCGATTTCAAAGCAATCGTGAGCTCCCGTTTGTTGCTCAACAAAACACTAGTTCCCGAAGCGGTAACATCAGTTTGAAATAACTGTCCTTGCGAATTGAAGTAGGTAATGCCGTTTCCTTGAAAAAACAAGACAGGCGAAATAACTTCATAATCCGTTAGCTTTACAGCTTTACCCGGAGCGGGGGCAGGTGGAGGTGTATCTACAGGAGTAGGTGTCGGGGTTGGAGCAGGCGTCGGGTCAACAGGGGTATTGGTCTGGGTCTGAACCACTGGAGTCTTGCTCTTTTTGGAACGCTGATATATTAAAAACCCTAAAGTTCCCACAATTAGGATAAATATGGCGCCTAAAATAGCTATGGCTCTTTTATTCATTCAGTTTCATATTCATTATTTTTGTTTCATCTAGTCCCAATTTATAGCAATATTATACCACATCGGGTCGGTCAAGCAAACTACTTAGCCAAGGCGGCATCAATGGCAGTGGAAAAATCACCTATTGTCCCAACACCCTCTTTACGAATACCATTGATAAACACAGTCGGAGTGGCGGTAACATTATAATTCTGACCAGATTGCGTTTCAGCCTCGACATCGGTTTTGTATATATGACTGTCTACGCATGTGGTAAATTTAGTACTATCCAATCCTAGAGTCGTGGCGAATTTTTTTAAATTGTCGGCTGAAAAAGCGCCGCTATTTTCTTGTTTTTGGCTAGCGTAAAGTAAATCATGATACTGCCAAAACTTGTCCTGATCTTGGGCGCACTTAGCTGCCTCTGCTGCTGCTTGCGACTCATCCCCCAAAAATGAAAAGTCCTGAAAGTAAAAATTTGCTTTACCGGTGTCTATATATTTGGTTTTCAACTCTGGGAACACTTTATCCTGAAACTCTTTACAAAAGGGGCACTGAAAATCAGCATATTCAATAATTGTTACTTTCGCATCTTTCGAACCCAAGAATGGCGCATTAGATGGGAGATGAATATTGGCAGGCTCAAGTTTTGCCAATTCCGGATGCGCCGCACGAATCATATTTTCCAGTTTATCGAAGCGTTGTGAGTTATACCGAAAAGTTAACCAGATCAACACAGGCGTGGTAATCATTCCTATGACAATGCCAATGACGGCTAAACACAACACGACAATAGCAAGAATCTTTATATACGACCGCTTCTTCTTAAACACAGGGACTTCGTCTGTGGGTTCTATTTCCATAATTATCTATTTATTTTTTCTAATGTGATACCATCTAATAGCCAATCTGTGGGATCCTGAATTAGTCTTAATTTTGCTTTAACGGTATACGCTAAGTTTTCGCCGGTAATTGTACGCTCATTTACTGTTGCGATCATCGTCGTCATCAGTGTAGTTGCCTCGGGATATTCATACGAAAAAGTATTTGTTGTGGGAGTGGTTCGAATACTATAATTAACATAAGATGCGTCATGCGTGATTCTATCCAAAACTGCCTGAATTTGTACCTGCAGTTGTTGAGTGGAGTTTCTCTGAGTATCCACTAAATCAGAATAATCATTTCTATTATAAGAATTGTACCCCTGCAGAAAAAGCTCAGTAACGTTGCGAATATGCTCCTCCTGAGCAGGTGATAACTTATAATGGGGTAGCTTGCTGGGATTATTTGATCCTGAATTAGACTTAGTCCCAGAATTGTTTGGCTTACCGGGTGCCAACAAAGCAAGAACAACTGCCATTAATGCAATGGCAATAAGCACGCTCCCGACAATGATGATTGTTCTCTTTGATAGCATTAACGTGTTTTACAAGTTTTATAATATTCAGTGAACCTAGTTAAAGTGGCTGGATCCACCTTGTCGGGATTTCCTTGGTAATGAGCATAGGCCAGTGCCGGATCAGTATACTGTTTTAATAAGTTAATATAATAGCCAGTTCCTGCCTTGATGTTGGTATTTTCATCTATGAGATCTTGAATGGTTAAATATTTACCTGGAAATCCAAAACCTTGACCATTTCTAGACGGCGTATTCTTATCTTGCCATTCTTTACCGTCATTATAAACAAAGATTTGCAGTAACCCAATAGCGTGGCCCTGTCCAGTAAATGATAGTCCGTAATATGGCGGCGAATTGCTCGGATTAATACTGCCGCTAGGACCTACTTTTGCACCAGGATAATACACGGTGGAATACGCATAACGATCACCGCCCGATTCTTTTCTCATCAGAGCCTCTAATGCACAATAATCTACATTATTATCTTTAGCAATCTGATGCAAAAGAGGCGCATATTGCTCAATGCTTTTAGATCCACCGCCTGCTGGCAAATTAGAATTTCCACTGATTCCCCCCAACAAAGCGTCTATTCCGCTCGTAAACTTCTTACAAAAATCTAAAGCTGGACCTAAATTTGTAACCCCTACGTAATCAGTCACTGTTACACCCACTGTGACGGCCCCACCAATAAGACCGGACGTTAAGGGTTTACAGACTCCATAAATCATCAATACAATAATACCACCGAACACTACTACCCACGCACCTAACACTAAAATAGTATTTATAATCAAAATGAATTGTTCAGTGCCATTAAGTTTGATATTGTTGGCGTCTACAGCCATATCAATAGCTCTCCCAACTGCAAACACAGATAAAATCCACACAATTACTTTGTATGCATATTTGGGTGAGAGCAATGGAAATATACAAACTAAAGCTCCTAGAAATCCAGTAGAAAAAAGAAAGGTGATGGATCCAATGAATGCTAACCATGACAAAAGCACATAAATGAGCACCATTAGGCCTGTGGCCGTCTTGTCTACTACCTGCTCTGCTTTGTCTACCGCTCCGGTAACTTTGCCCAGCGCATTACCTGTTTTACCGCCAGTCTGATCACCAAGTTTATTTATTTCACCTTTGGCTTGGTCAACTGCACCGCGGATATTCTTGCCACCAGGTTTTCCTCCACCTCCAAGTTTTTCTGCGGCCCCAGATTTAGCGCCGCCACCCACAGACGGCTTGACGCCACCACCACTTGGCGCCCCAGCACTAGGACTGCCCCCCATTTTAGACCCACCGGGTGAAGAACCCCCCAGTTTACCAATGGACTTGCCGCCTACTGGTGATGTCTTACCGGCTTTACCAGCATTGCGAGCCGCTTGTTCTGCTTGTAGCTTTTCATAATTTTTATCAATATTGGCTTTAAGATTACCGAATCCTCGACCAGCTTCAGAATCCTTGTCTTCCATTCCTTCTCGTGGTTGTGAAGGAGGTTTGAATCCTTCCGGAGCTTGAGTGCCGGGATAAGCCCCATCGTCTGGATCAGCCTCAGTGTAATCCTTCATGACAGATTTACCAATTTTCCGGCCATCGGGATCGGCAATGCTATACTCTAAATTAGGACCGTCTTTCAACACCCGGACAGATACTGGCACTTTTTGACCAGTTTCGCGGTCAGTAACAAAACCACGACCAACTTCGGGGCCGTTTAATTGTGATTTTTGATAAGCATTAACTTTCTCTTGATCTACGCCATCGGCTTGACCAGGAGAAATAGTGGCGTTGTCAGATGCCATATTACGAAACTAATTTATCTTTGCTGTCTTTTATATCCAACAATTGTTTCGGATCAGTCGTAATAATTTGATCCTCCACGTAAGAAGCATAAATTTTAATAGCCGCGTGCTTTAATCCGGCAAAGAAAATACCTTCGCCCACATCGCTTTCCAGTAGTAAATACTTTTCTCCCTCTGTCAGAAAAAATGTTTCGGCGATAATATCAATAGCGGCCGGACTTTGCTTCAACAACAACTGAATGGATGAGTTAGTCACAATTGGTTTGCCGTAAGGGCTGGACATAAAGTCAGCAACATCCTGCGTAATGGTAGTAAGGCCAAGGTAATACTTACGCGCGCGCTTAGCAATGCCAAACACGAACCGAGCCGAGTCTTCATGCTGCATCATAATCCAAGCTTCATCCAAAACCAAAATACGTTTTTTCAATTCACTACGAACAATGTTCCAAATATGACCCAGAATAATATACATAGCAATTGGTCGCAGTTGGTCTTCTAGATCGCGAATGGAAAATACTAACAGTTGGTTATTTAATACCACGTTGGTCGGCTGGTTTAATAGACCAGCGAACGTCCCTTCAGTAAACTTGGTTAATCGTTGAGCCAAACTTTCCGCACCAACCATGCCTGACAACACTTCTATTAGATCAGTCATGACCGGCATTTCCACATTCCGAAAATCGCTGGTTTCGCTAATATCTTTTTTGGCATAAGTTTGCCAAATTGCTTTGTCCATAAGAGCTTCTTCGGTTGGATCAATCTTGCCTAAGACCAAGCCCATTAAGCCTAACAGGCTGATAACCGAACTCCGTAAAATATCAGCGTTATCTTCATCGGCCAACCCAATTGGCAAGTCGAACGGGTTAATACGAAAATCGGAGTTCAAAGAAATATTTAAATAAGTACCGCCCACCGCAGAAGCTAAGTGCTGATACTCATTTTCAGGATCAACAATTATAACGTCAGTGCCCACCATTAAGGCCCGCAGTACTTCTAACTTCACTGCGTACGACTTACCAGCACCGGACTTGGCGAACACCACATAATTGGCGTTTTCCATTTGGAACCGGTCAAACAAAATGAGACTGTTATTATGGCGATTAATCCCATACAAAATTCCATCATTACCAGTTAAGTCAGATGACACAAACGGAAATGTGCTAGACAGAGGGCCGGTGTTCAAATTATTGGCCACATCCATTTCATCTAGTCCCAGTGGCAGCGTCGAGTTAAAGCCGCCTTCAGTTTGGAGTAACGCGCGCTTGGTGACAATGAGTTTTGCTCCCAAAGAACTTTCTAGCACAGCTGAATTTTTATCTAATTCTTTTAGATCCTCGGAATAAATAGTGAAATACAGAGCGGAGCGGAAATACTTTTCCGTGCCTTGTTGGAGTGAATCGCGCAACCCTTCAACATCGTGGTAAGCTGTTTCCAACAAAGGATCGCGCACCATCCCCTTTTCTTGGTCAATCGATATTTGTGAACCAATTTCTCCTACTTTTGATTTCAATTTTTTAAGAATGGCAGCCGAATCAATCGGGTAAATAAACATGGACACATCCAAAGCACTTTCCGAGTTGATAATAAAAGACAACCAATTCGAGGAAACAAAACGGGGATAGGCCAGGACAAAGAAACTGCGACCAAATTTACCGTTTAATTCAAAGTGGGAACTTTCGAACTTTAGACTGGATGGAGCCAGTAAATCTTTTAAGGTAGTTAACCCTTCTCGATACTGATGCTCGACTTCTGCCAAACGAGCATTAGCATCTAACTGACCTTTCAATTGCTGAAGGTCAGCTTTTTCTTTTTCAATTTTGTTTTTGTCGAGAGTAAATAAAGCCATGGGTCTATAATATTTAGGCTAATTGGTCATCAAGAATTGTCACACTGTCTAACTGGCTAGCATCTATACTCGGGCCAGCAGCGAAATTATAGGAATCATAAAGAAGTTCGATAATCTGCTCAGTGTTAAGTCGTACTACTCGCAAACCGATACTAGAAAGATTACTGGAAACAGATGTCGTGCGGTCATCTAATAATATTTTGTATTTATCAAAATTTTTCTCTCGCTCTGAAATCTGCCGAGTTTTACCGCCTTTGAATAGGTTGCTAAAAAATCCGCCGCCGCCGGCACTAGCAAGGGTTTGATTATACGGGACAATAACATAAAAATTTTTGTTCATCACATTAGCCGATTCAACCAAGCGATCTATAAACTCAATGTACTCTGCTGTTTGCATGCGCAACAACTCATTTGTCTGGCGCTCAGCAATTTGCTTTAGTGACTCTAAATAATCGCTAATGTCCATCTTGCGACTCTGCATGAGAATCTGGATGGGATAATCCAGCGAATTGAGAAAGCGTTGATAATTAAAAATAAGGGCATTTTGTTCATCTTGGCTTTTCAAATCAAAGTTGGTACTAGAAATAGCCAGAACAGCACGCATGGTCCCATCTTTTAAGATCATTGTATCTTGCTTGATCTCAGAAATTTTTAAAAAAGCTTGGGTGGGCTGACCAATTAATTTATGTTTTGGAGTTTTTTCTTGTGATGCCATGGCTTATTTTCCTTGGGCTGCCTGATTATTCAAGGCAATACGCTCTAGCAGAACTTGCTCTTGCGAAGCTTGCTGTTGAAGAATGTAATTCATTTTTTTTAATCTGACCATGACAACATCACCTCCCAATTGCGCTGGTTTTTCCGTCACTTCCATTTCTACTTCATAATCCTGGGGTAAGCTCTTGGCTTGTTTATGGAACACATATAACTTACCGCCTGTAATATAACTGAACAGAGGGCCAAAAATAGCGTAGATAGGTCGCCCGTTCACTCGTCCAAAAGCCAGAATCAGAGCAGGTAAGCCGAGCAGCAGAGCCATCGGGATAGTAACCGAGATATTCTTACTAATAGTATAAACAGCAAAAATGAGAGCTCCTGCACCGAACACAATACCGAATTGCATAAAGCTTAATCCAGCCACTATTTTATCTTCTACATCAGTAAATTGTGGGACGGCAAATTGCATGTTTTATGTCTGTTTCTTAGGAATTTTTCAGCTTTTCTCAAATAAATTATACCATAAATGCACATGCGAACCTAGTTCAGTTGGATGTGGCGCAAAATGTCTGCAAAGGTCTCAAACTCAGTTTTAGTGAGCATATTGGGATCCGGTTTACTCGGGTCAACTTGAGTGGGGCCACTTAACATTTTTTTACCGGTAGCGATATACGATTTATACAAAGGGCTATCTTCAATATGTGACAGTAGGCTAAAGTAACCCTCGACTTGGGACAACTGTTGCAGGCGCAGAAGCAAATCGGCAGACGGCAAAGAGCGCAGAGAGGACAAAGTTAATTGACCGGCATCAGTCACAGACTCCAATTGCGACGGGCCCGCGTTAGCATTGGCGTATGGCTCTGGCTGAGGTGCTATTGACATTGACATGGAGCGTGGTCTTGGTTCATGCATTGTTGGCAGAGTCGTCGGCGCTGGCGCTGCTGCTGACATTGGTTTTAAGACTGGTGGCGTGGGATGAGCAATTAAAGGGGCCGGTATAGGGCGAGCGCCAATGTTGCCGCCGGAGACTAACCCTATCGGTAAGTTAGAAATATGCGATAACTTTGGCGTGCCAGCAGATGGTGTTGGTAAATTAGGCGGCACACTACCGCTAACAGGAGTGGTCGGTCTGGCAAGAATGACAGGTTTCTGGGGAATGTTAGGCCTAACAGGTCTCGCCATCGGCTGTATTATATCTGGCTCAATCCCTACTGGCTGTCTCGGCGACTCCGCTTTGAGAATACCTTCTAATTCAACCGCTTGCTTGTCATTCATAATGATAAGCATCTCTAACCACTCCGACTTTTCAGACGGAGTAAGGATGACTGATGATTGAATAAGTTGTTTTAGGCGGTCGTGCTGGGCAGACTGCATATAGAATAATTAAGACTTGTTGATTTTACGTTTTTTTAAAGCTTCCAGTTTTTGATCGATACTGACTTTTTTCTGTTGTCGATCCGCTTCCAACCGCTGAGCCATCTCCTCTACTTTGACATTAGATTCACTATCGTACCTTACCCCTGAGTAGTCGTCGGTTTCTGAAACACCGCGATTAAGAATGTTTTGCACATTCATATTACGGTTAATCGGCCTGTCTTTTGGAACTGATGGCACCCATGCAGGAACAGGAGTGGGAATGGGCTTCTTGGGCGCTATAGCCCTCGGGGCGTCAATAGAATCAATTTTCTTCTGAGTGGGGAGAGGCTGAACGGGCAGAGGTTGCGCGGGAACTGGCGGTGGCACGAATGAAGCCAATCTCCCATACACTTTATTTAGCTCATCTAAGTCTAACCAACCGTCTTCCGGGTTTCGATTAGCTCGCTCTTCTGCCTCCAACTCAATTTCATCAACTTCAGGATTTTGCAGCCATGAATAAAGTTTCAATAGTGATGCTAGTGCTTTTTTCTCCTCAACATCGAGATGAGAAATTTGCGAATCCTTGTTGAAAAACTTAACTTGATCATAAGCGTCAGGAACATTTTCCAATGACCCTACATGAGATGTATCAAATTTTTGCAACCATGCTGAGACTGTTGGCTGATAAGAGTTATTATTCAAAATGATCGGTTCCCGACCCACTAATTCCCTGTTATCCCGTAGCGCTTGCAGAAATAGTCCGACCCAACTGCCATCATCCCAATATTGATTGAGCAAGTAACGTCTCTTCAGTTCAGATAAAACCTTTACATATTTAATCAAGTTCAATCCGTGGTTACGTATTGAGTTCGCTATGGCCGTATCTGGCAAGTCCTGAAACCGGGCAATTTCGTAACGGAACGTGTTAAGAGTAGCGTCATCCCCCATCTTATTTGCGGCAACACGCGACCATTCGGCTAAGGCTGAATAAACCGGCATAGCGTACTTACCATTGCGCCACTCGCCGTCGTTAATTGAAGCAGCCAAAAAGGCGGCCGCATCATCACCATTGTCCTGATGCTTCACCAAGTTTGCGACATATTGAGTTTGTATCGCCGCTAACCTCTGGTACGCCGCAATTTCTTGGGCATCATTAACTCCGGCCAGATGAGCATCAAGCCAATTAGTTATATGCTGTTGTATGTCGGTGCGGTTAGCCATAATTAAGTTGTTGGTGGTATAGATTTTTGAAACGCTGTGGTGTATTGTGACGCAAAGCGATTATACTGATTACCTTCAGTGGCAGATTCATCCTTAACAGTTTTGGCGGCATTAACTACTGATTCCGGAACGCCACTCTTACCAGAAGCCAATCTAGCCATTATGGACTTAACACTCTTTTGCAACTTATCAATATCCACTGGAGTACCACTAGTATTCCTCAGCACCTGACTACTATCTTTCTTAATTCGTTTTGCGATTTCGTCTATTAGTCCTTTTTTATCTTCTTGACTCAAAGATGTACCTTTACTCCCACCTATGCCATCCATTATGTTCTTTATATCGTTTTGGAAATTCTGATTGTTAAATGTATTGTCTACGCTCTGATTAATTGTCGTTTGCGCGCCAGACGAAGACCCATCTGAAGGAACAGCCAGGTTAGGAGCAACTGAGCCACCAGCGTTAGCAACATTAACACCACCGGAGGCGTTAATATCAGAGGCATTTATCCGAACAATTGGTTTAACAGTAATGTCTGAGTCACCTGATGCTGGAGTATTGGTAACATTTGATTCTGAGGAACCACCTCTAGGACCTGCTACAGTGAAACCTTGAATCGCCGGGTCTGCCTCATATACCTCATTACCAGTTTCAATTGAACTTGTCAGAGGAGAGTCAGCCAGTGTACCAGTAACCGGACCGCCTGGAGTAGGAGTGACTGGCGGAGTGACTCCACCTGGTGTCGGAGTGACTGGCGGAGTGCCTCCACCTGGTGTCGGAGTACCTCCACGCGGGGCTCGAGGAGTAACTGGCGTAGCAGGAGGCACTCCGCCAGGGCCCGGGGTTCCACCAGGGACTCCATATACCTCCGCAGGGCCATGAAGCGGCCTAGAGGCAATATCATAACCCCCACCATACTCTCTCATCCTGTCAATTACAGCGTTGACTGTTGCAGTAGCCCGCTCATTAATAGCGCCCTGAGTTGGTGCTACACCCGTTGCAGAGTCTGTTGTCCACTCCTTAGCAAACTTTTTGGTAAATCCACGCTCTAATACGTCTCTGTTCTGCTCACTGTACACCTCTTTAATATTCTTCATTTCCTCAGTAGACATTTGGCGCAACCGATGGTCACTAAACATGCCGTCCTCTATTTTAATTTCACCAGTAGCATCATTAAATTTAGCAGCCTGGACTACGCGATCCACAGATGAACCATTCGCTATGGCTTCGTTATTCAATCTCTTCATGGAACCGTCCGCATTCCTTACAACGTTTCCAGTGGCATCAGTTTCATAGTCAAAATGTTTCCAATTATCGCCTTTCAAAGCTGCCCCAGCAAAATTATTATCAGCAAGCCGATTCTGAGCATCAGATTTCTCTTGCTCCATTACATTTGGATCTTTGATATCGTATATTTTACCAGTCTCATCATCCTGTTTCACGAAACCTTTACCGGCACCGCCTTCTTCTTTAGCATTGGTATTTAAGGCGGCCATGAAACTAGAGGCGGCTAGTAAATCTGGATTTTTGCTGTATAACTGCTCCTTGAGCAAGTCTATCTTTTCTTGCTTCGTCAAATCGGGATTTGTGTACATCAAACCGGCAAGCGTTCCCAGATTCCCTTTTTTGGCGGCAGCATCAGCAACAGCGGCAATATCATATTGATCTTTATAGGTTTCCAAGTGTTTTGCCAGCTCTGCCGGATTATCCTTGTTAACCACTTTCTCATCCAACCTTTTAGCGGCTTGACGGTAGCGCGCTACTTGCTCCGGTGTAGCATTAACTTTTTTGAATATGCCACCACTGCGCCAGGACATTTGCCGAGCATCTGCCAACTCATTTCTACCCGCACGTCTGTCAGCCAGTTTCTTGTTATACGTCCCTACGGCTTTTTCAGGAGCCAAAGCTGTAGTAGCTCCTTTTTTGAGGAATCCTTTTAAAGCACTGTCCTTCTCGTTCGGTTTAAACAAATTGGCATTGTGTGCCTGTAACCTCTTCTCGTTGGCATACTCTGCTATCGGCTTAGCTAGTACAGCGCCACTAGCAATCTTAAATCCTTTACTAATTCCTTTTTCTGCGAAGTTGGTTATGGCTTTGGCGCCAGCTGCACCAGATGAACTGGCAATTTTTAAGCCCGCCCAAAGAAAGAAAATAACAGTGAAGTGGCTGGCAGTTAAGAACACAAAGTTCTTCGTATTTTCCTGAAAGCCACCACCTTGATTAAACACATTTGAGCCCTGACCAAACACATGACTATTGGCAAACACTGCCGCTAAATTCAAGAAGAATCCCAGAATAACTACAATAAATGCATTGGCTAAAAACTTCTCCCACCACTGCTTGAAATAGGGATGCGTTTCCGGCAATACATTGGCCACATAGGCCAATGGTGATACCATCAGCAGTATCCAAAGGGCCACTAGCCGAACTACTAAAAACGCAAGGATAGCAATGAACGTAAAGAATGCGGCTATGGCTAACCACAGCAAAAAGAATGGTAAAGTCAGGGTAGCAAAAGTTGAACCAGCATCGCCCGTAGCTCTTTCCCCTTGAATCTGCTCGATTGGTTTGACCATCAACTCATAACCAAGAGCCCGAACTACATCTCCTCGGTTAGACAAGAATTGGTTTTGCACAGTCTCCGCAATACCAAGAACAGACTGGCCAATGACCAAGCTAAAATTAACCATAATGGCCGCAATAATTACCTGCACTAAAAGGTGCTTGTAGCTATATTTCTCTACTTGGAAAATAGTGGCTAATCCTATGACTAACAGGATGATGATAAAGAAAATATTACTAAGATTGCGTAATATTAACCAGCCGGCATAAATAACCTGAACAAAATTATCACTATATGTGTGAATGCCCAATATCGCTTCGATCATTGGCGACACCACAAAAGCGAACGTCCAATATATAACCGTAACAATAAACGAAATTATTCCTGAGATAATACTGACGATGAGACAACTCATCATGGTGCTAAGGTTAAAGCTTAGGCAGGAGCCACCAATTTTAGAAGGTCCTGATGCGCCTGATTCATCTGCAACATCAATATTTATTCCCAATATTGCTACTGTGGGCGCGCTGGTAAAACTACCTTTTTTTAGCACCATTGAAAAAATTACCTGGCGCTTCTGTGGCAGGGTATTATCAACCTTACCTAAATCAGTTACATCCAAAGTACATGTGGGAAATTTAGTACAATCTGCCTTGCTTGTGTCTAATACAAGACCGGTTTGCAAATCTTTTTTACCCTCGTAATCATAAATACGATAAGTAATTGCCGCGTTAGCTCCTGTGGAGTTTGCTGTATTCCAGCTCATTAAAATTTGCGTGCCGGCACCAGCCCCTATTTGAGCTGGGGTTAGAGAAAAACTAACAATACTAGGATTAGCGTTAGGATCAGGGGGAGTTGCCCCCTCCTTAACTTCGACAGTTAGTGCTTTATACTCTACAGTTTGACCCCCAACAGATTTAACAATAAATTGAGTTGTCTTATTGAGAGTAAAATCCTTATTATCTCTATAATTTAGGCTAGCACCATCACATAATTTAGACTCGGTATCCAAATTAGTAGCGATGGTCTCAGAAACACATAATTGCCAGCCACCATTCTGCAAACTCCAAGCTATGTTTGTAGTACTGCCAGGAGGAATTGGGCTAGGAGGAGTAGCAGTAAAACTAAGCACCTTTGGCGTAGCAGGGACAAATTGAGCATTAACTGACTGCACAGGATATAAACACAAAAGAAACACTGAAATCAGAGCTCCAGTAATAATCTTTTGGCTACTAGTTTTGTCTTTTAGTTTCGAGAGCAAGGAGATAATATTTACTACCTTCGCAGTATTTTTATGACTAAAATTGTTTAAAATATCAAATAAATTATACCATATAGGCCGCGTAATATCCAAATGCCCAACTGGGGCATTTTGGGCATAAAAAATCGGACCGAGTAACAAAGTTACAAGGCCTGTTTGCCGGAAAACTCCGACTGTTTCTGCAATGATTTGCAATTTTACTGCTTGCTCTTGTCTGCGGCAAGTTGCGCCCGCAAACGCTTGAACTCAGCGTAATGAGTGGGTGCTGGCACAGTTGGTGCCGGTAGCATCTTGTTCTCTTCGCCGAGGTATTTCACTCAGTTCGCAGAGTTAGGATAATTAGACAACCACTGAGCTCCGCGACTACCACCAGACTGCGCTTCAATAACGCGCATAACATTCTGATTGATATCTGGAAACATACTCAGCTTTATGGATAAGACTTCCCACCCACGTATATCACCCGAATTTCAGGTTTAGGATACGGAATCAATTGCACTTTCATAGCTTAGCGCTTATAATAGTTATATGACTATAGA
>JBBRMG010000019.1:0-18051 GCA_038230955.1 Candidatus Doudnaibacteriota bacterium
AAGTACTGCAACCAAAACAAAGACGCCAACATTTACACCAACTTCGACAGAAACCAAGACGATAACGCCGACGGTTACAAAAACCCCGACTTATACTCCGACTCGAACACCAATCGCAACAAAAACTTCTACACCGGCTGCTGAGACAACACCGGCGAGTGTTACTCCAATTAGAGAAACTACGAAAGTACCAGATCCGTCTGTTATACCGCACAACACATCGACACCTACGGAAATGCCAACAAATACGCCAGTTGCAACGGAAACAAATACAGCTACACCCACCAAAACTGCGACTGAAACGGCTACAGCTACAGAAACTAGCACGCCAACAGTTACACCAAGTGAAACTGCAACACCTAAGGCGACGGAAACAAATACAGCTACACCCACCAAAACTGCGACTGAAACGGCTACAGCTACAGCAAGCAATACACCGACAGCGACTGCTACATCGCCGAAAGCAGGACCTGCTCAATTGCCAGGTACGGGTAACTTAGGCGAAAACAACAAAGGTGGAAATACGCCAATAGGTAGAAATACTGCTTTTCTGCTTTTGGGAGGAGCTGCTCTTATCGCTGTCTCTGAGTATATGAGAAAACAAAAACTAGATTTAAGCAAAAGATTGATCGCGGTATACAACTTCACAAGAAAAGAACAAAGCATTTACGAAAAAATGAATATTAGACTTGCTAACTTAAATAACTCAGAAGAGGACAAATAATCTAAATAATGAGAGGGGGTGAAACAATAGACAATATGAATCAATTAAAAATGATTGAAAAAATTTGGAGAACAGGCTTTATATCTGTAGTCGTTTTGACTATGGTATTTGGAGGTTTATTTTTAAACCTTAAAGTCGCTTCTGCTAATAACCCTAATATGACAATTAGACATTTAGGTGTTAACAGCAGCAATCATGGAGAAAGCTGGAGCCATGGTATTACTGTAAACCCCGGAAACGAGGTTGACTTTTATGCTGAGATTCACAACACAGTTGTAGATTCTCAAGCACAAGCAGTAACACTTAAAGATATGGTTACCGGTGGAAACTTCACTGATGGATCTAGCGTTGCAACTGTAAGTGCAACAAATGCTAACTCAGCTTCTGATACTGTTAATATTCACATTAACGGTGGAGGTAAGTTTGAGTTTATTCCAGATTCAGCGAACGTAACTTGGGATGTAAACGGGGATGGAAACTACGAATTTAAAGATACTTACGTAGTTGGAAACCCTATGTCCGATGCAGGATTAAGGTTAGGGCAGCAAGGTGGCTGCAATAACTACATAATCCAAGTATCTTGGGCAGCCCGTGTAGTTGGAAGTCCAACACCGACACCTACACCAAGTCCTAAGCCAACACCTTCTCCAACACCTAGTCCCAAACCGTCTCCTAGCCCAAGTCCGAGTGTAAGTCCGACTCCTAGTCCGACACCAACTCCGACTCCTGTTGTTTCGCCAAGTCCAACTCCAGTTGTTACAGTTAACAACAACGAGAACAAAAACGAACAACACCAGGAGCAAAACAACCACCAAACAGTTAATATCACGACAAGTGGTCAAGTAGCTGGCGCAACAACTGTGCCTCTCAAGACTCCTGACACTGGTGTTTCTGTTTTGGGTATGGCATCAATGTTTGGTGCAGGTCCAGTAGGTTTTGCATTATCTCGATTCGGTCGAGCTGTAAAAGTAACTGGAAAACGAGAAGAAGAAGAAAATTTATCTGAAGTTGCCGTAGGTCTTTCTAAAAAGAGATCTAACTCTTCAGCATAAGTTAACTGTCCCTCACCTTGTGTGCGGGACGCAAATTTTGGACCGTAAGTAGGGCAGGCTTACGGTCCTTTTAAAGGGACACACGAGTTGTGTCTCTTTAAAAGTAAAGGGCACACTTATGTGCCATTTGACAAAGAAATAGAGCTGGGATAGAATTTGGTTGGCTTCTTAAAGATATTTCCATTATTTGCTAATGCCATCAATTAAATAAATCCAGACGAGTTAGAATTCAAATGCCTAAAGTTTCAGTTAAAGTAAAACAAACAGAAGAGGTTCCTAGTGAACCTCAAGCGGCAGTGGAAGAAGTAAAACCCGCTGTTATTGATTTAAGGTCTCCGGCAACGAGCACCAAAATTGAAGTTGAAGGGGATCGTGAGTTTACTCCGAGCGCACCGCCTGCACGTACCAGTGGACGGTCTTATGAAGATCGCGGATATGGTGAAGATTATCAATCTCAAGGACGAGATGTGCCTACCCAGGAAGTTCATGGAATTTTAGATATAGCTGGCGACGGTCATGGATTTTTAAGACCAAAGTTTCGCCCAAGCGACGAAGATGTCTACATAAGCGCGTCTCAGATTAGAAAGTTTATGTTGAGGCCAGGAGACGACGTTATTGGTCTTGGCAGACCACCAAAAGAGAGTGAGCGTTATTATGGCCTTTTAAAGGTTGTTAAAGTTAACGGTCATGACGCTGATAATCAAGAAAAAAGAATTAAGTTTGAACAATTAACTCCAATTTACCCCAATGAGCGCATAACTCTTGAAACTGGCAAATTGCCGCTTTCAACAAGAGTTGTGGACATAATTGCCCCCATTGGTAAGGGGCAAAGAGGTTTAGTGGTTTCACCGCCAAAAGCTGGTAAAACGACAGTTCTCAAAGACATTGCTCGCGGAATTTCTGAAAACTTTCCTAAAGTGCATTTGATGGCGGCATTAATTGGGGAAAGGCCTGAGGAAGTCACCGATATTTCTAGATCGGTCAAAGGTGAAGTAATTGCTTCGAATTTTGACGAACCGGCTGAGTACCAAACCAGAATTGCCGAAATTGCCCTTGAGCGAGCTAAAAGACTGGTTGAAACGGGCATGGACGTTGTTATACTTTTGGATTCGATTACACGCTTGGCACGCGCTTACAACTTGTCTGTTCCACCAAGTGGAAGAACTCTAACCGGAGGTTTTGACCCGGCAGCACTTTATCCCCCTAAGCGATTTTTTGGAGCGGCAAGAAACTGTGAAGAGGGCGGATCTTTGACAATTATTGGAACGGCTTTAATTGACACTGGAAGCAGAATGGACGATTTGATCTACGAAGAGTTCAAGGGAACGGGCAACATGGAGTTGCATCTTGATAGGAAACTGGCCGAGCGCAGAATTTTCCCGTCAATTGACGTTGAGCGTTCTTCGACCAGACAGGAACAATTGCTTTTTAGCGATGATGATTACAAAAAAGTTGTAACGATGCGCAGAATGCTTTCGGTATTGAACCCCGACGAAAGAACAGAGATACTGATCAGTAGATTGTCTACAACTGCCAGTAACGAAGAATTTCTTGACGGTTTAAGCAAAGACGTCAAATAGCTAAGAATTAAAAATTCTTGATATGGATTACGACCCAATACAACAGGAATTACTTCAATTTATAAGAGCTCTTCTATTTTATTTAACACACCGAATTCACAAAACAGGTTTAAACTTCGAAAAGTATAAGAATTTTCTAGTTGATATTTTGATGGTTAGAAGGGGAGCGAACACTTCAATGTTTGTGCATGTTTCCTTGATTGCTCTTGCCATCGTTGTATTGGTTAGCGGTGGGTTTTTATCGTCATCGACGGTGGTTTCCGGTTCTTACCCCGGAGTTGCGGCAAACCCTTTAACTGCCAGCTCTGGAGAAATAACCGAAACGCAGGCACAGATCACGCCGACTATTACTCCGATTACAATAATTTCTGATAAACCTCGAGACAAGGTGATGGAATATAAGGTCAAAAGTGGCGAAACAGTGGCCTCTATTGCCAACGACTACGGAGTAACCCCAGAGACAATTCAGTGGGAAAATAATTTGTCTGAAGGCGGCAAAATTAAGGAAGGGCAAACTCTTAGGATATTGCCTGTTGCCGGTGTTGCCCATCAAGTTAAAGCTGGCGACACGATTTTTTCTATTGCAAAGACTTATCGGGCAAACGCTCAGGCGATAATAGATTTCCCTTTTAATGATATTGGTGATAACTTTGCGCTTTCCAGCGGTACAACTTTAATTGTGCCTGATGGAGCACCCCCAGAGCGTGCGAAGCCGGCGCCTACCCAATACTTAGCATCAAAGCAGAATTTCCCGATTGCAGATCTTGGTTCGAGCCAGTTTGGTTGGCCGGCAACAGCATTCCAGGAGATTTCCCAGTACTTTTCTTGGTATCACCCTGGTATAGATATTGCTAACCTTTCCGGGGGTCCAATTCGGGCGGCAGACTCAGGAACTGTGGTTTTTTCCGGCTGGGATAGTTCGGGGTACGGAAATACAATTCTTATTGACCATGGCAACGGGTACACCTCTAGGTATGCTCATTTGTCTGTTATTTATGCAGGTTCTGGCAAGAACCTGGCAAAAGGTGAAGTTTTGGGTATGATGGGTTCAACCGGCAGATCGACAGGAACTCATTTGCACTTTGAAATTCACAAAAACGGTGCTTCAGTGAACCCACTGTCGTTTCTTAAAAAGTAAACATTTCTCCAACTTGACCTGACAGAGACAATCACTGATACTTTTTTTGGTGAAAAAATTAGGATTGATTTTAGGTGTGCTGGCATTTTTGTTGCCACTTTTTCTTTACCTTAAAACTCTTGCTGCGACTTATATTCCAATTGACAGCGCAGAATTTACGATGTGTATGTACGCTTGGGGAATTTGTCATCCTCCAGGATTTCCACTTTATGTTGCTGTTGGCCATTTTTTCTTGAAGCTTGTGCCATTTGGCACGATTATTTGGCGGGCAAATCTTTTTTCAGCAGTTTTTGGAGCACTGAGTGCTCTTGTTATTTATCTTTCTTTGTTGAGACTAAAAGTAAGTGAAGTGACAGCATTCTTGTTGGTAATGTTGCTTGCCGCTTCTTCCACATTCTGGGAATTTTCACTTTCTGCTGACGTTTTTACTTTCGGGACCTTTTTGGTTGCTGTAGCATTTTATTTGGCATTTTTAAGACGAAAGTACTTGGCATTTTTTGTTTTAGGACTTTCCGCATCTCATTTTTACCTGACGGCAGTTTTGTGGCCTCTCTTTTGGTGGTTTTTCCAAGATGAACCGCTGAACAAGTTCAAGCTAAATCGAGCAGTTGTTGTGGATTTCCTGCTGCTGGGATTTATATTTGCACTTGGTTTTTTCCCTCAGGCTGTTATGTTTTGGCGAATGAAAAACGACCCGTTTGTAAACTGGGGCCACGTTAAAACTGTGGGCGATTTTATTAATTTTGTACGCAGGAAAGAGTTTGGAAGTGGTTTTTTGATTTCTAACCCTTCGCTTCTTTATTCACCTGTCAAAAACATTAACCAAATCTTAGCTTATTTTAAAAGTCTACTTTTTGAATTTGGACTAATATTGCCAATCTCTGCCATTTTAATGTTTTTTGTAAAGACAGCTGAGAACAGTAAGCAATTTTTGTTTTTGTTTTATTCTTTTTTGATCTTGGTTTTTGTCCAGCTTTTTTTGCTTTCTACGATTGATCCGTTTAGTGTAAATAACCCTTTTCAGCTGAATAAGTTTTATCTGTATTCGTTTGTTTTGGTTGTGTTGATGGTTGGATTGGCCCTGGAGAGTTTGAGGCACAAGTTTTTTGATGAAAACTTTTATATGATCCAGTTTTTTGTTGGGCTTTTTGCTGTTATTTATTTGTTTGCTAATTATAAAACTCATGATCTGAGCGGCAATCGTTTTACAGAAAAACTGATTAGCGACATGTATTCTCAATTACCTCAGAATTCGGTGGTTGTGACAGTTGATCATGTTATTTTCTTCGGCGGACTGTACGAACAAGTTGTTAACAAAAAATACCAGGGGGTTAAAATTCTTTATTTTCCGAACGAACATAATAATGATCAAGAGGCATACCACCCGGAACTTTTTGGAGGGGTTAATCAAAATTTTGTAGGTAGAATTAGGAAGGCTTTTAACTTGGGAGGCTCAGAAGAAAAAGTTTTGGGGGACCTTTCCAGAATGCAAAACCAAGACGTCTACATTGCTCTTGGAGATTTTGAATTCCAGTTTTTTCGTTTTTTGAATAACGAGACTGAGCCCTATGGTTTTTGGCTGCATGTTAAAAATGACAGGCAAGTGACAGACGAACGGTTGATTAGTATGTTTTCGCACCTTCAGAACGCTGGAGATAAAAAATCGGACTTCAATCTTTTTCAGCAGGCATCTGAAACTTCCATATATTCGCTTGGCTATTACAGAAGCGCGTTGGAGCTTGGAAAGCGTGGGAATTGGGATGGGGCGATATCACTTTTTGAGAAAAGCTTGGCTGTAAATGATGTTGGGGTTAGCACAGGCAACGACTTAGAGTTAGTCAAAAAAATAAAGAATCTGATGGCAAGCTACGAGGTTTATCGCACTGGACGTGACGGGCTAAAGCTTGCTGAGCTTGCTGAAGGTTTGTTTACGGTGGGTGATTGGCGCGACTCGGTGCGTGTTTATGAAGATTTGCTTTTATTTGAAAAAACAGACAGTAAGGCTTGGGCCAACGCCGCATCTGCAAACGCAAGTTTAGGCGATATAGAACGCGCGCGAAAATATTACCACACTGCTTTAGGGCTCGACCCGAATTTGGCCTTGGCTCGGGACGGTTTAGCTAAACTGGATAATAATTAGGCAAACCATTAAAATGAACAACCTATGATTGATTACGCTCGAATTAAAATACGCGCCGGAGAAGGCGGACGAGGTGCAGGCTCATTTGAACACATTAAGGGAAAAAGGCGCGGTAAGGCTGATGGTGGGGATGGAGGTCGCGGTGGCAATGTTTATTTTGTGGCTACGGCTAACCTGAACACGCTAGAGCCCTTTAGGTATGTAAAAGAATACAAAGCTCAAGACGGCGTGGCTGGTCAGCCTAAGAAGCGTACAGGCGCTGAGGCTGTGGATTTAAAAATTAAGGTTCCTGTAGGCACACAACTGAAGGTAACTAGTGATAAAGGAGTTCAGATCTATGATCTTGTTGAAGCTGGTCAAGAGATTTTACTGGCAGGAGCCGGAGAAGGCGGTCGAGGGAATGCCCACCTTCGGGATGAATTTGGAAGAAGACCTTTTGCCGGAGAAGCCGGACACGAGGGTGAATTTGTCGAATTGACGCTTGAGCTTAAGTTGATTGCCGATGTTGGTTTGGTGGGTTTACCAAACGCGGGTAAATCTACGCTCATTTCGAAATTAACCCACGCCACACCAAAGATAGCCAATTATCCTTTCACAACGCTGGAACCTAATTTGGGTGTTTTGGAATATAGGGACAAACATATTGTGCTTGCCGACATTCCGGGGCTAATTGAGGGCGCAAGTGAAGGCAAAGGCTTGGGAGATTTATTTTTGCGCCATATCGAGCGCACTAAAATTTTGGTTCATATGATCGATGTATCCGTTGGCAATGTTTGGGAAAGTTATCAAACGATTAGAGCCGAGTTGAAAATATATTCCAAGGAATTGGTTAAAAAGCGAGAAATAATAGTTGTCAATAAAATTGATTTGGTTGAGGCGGATCAAGTCGAATTGGTTTTGCAAGCATTTAAGGCAAAAAGGAAGAAGATTTTTAAAATTAGTGCACAAAACGGAGAAGGTATCGAGGAACTAACTAAAGAAATTTCAAAGAAAATTTAATTTTAAACTAAAGGCTCGGAGAGGGAGTTGGTGTTGGGCTTGTTTTTGGCGAAGCGCTAGGCGAAGGAGATGTAATCGGACTGGCTGTGGGGCTAGGTGTTGTACCTGGTTTTGGTGTTGCGTCAGGACCGGTTTTAGAGGTTGCTTTATCTTGAGCTTCTTTTTGAAGTTGGGCAAACTGTTTGTTGTAGTCGTCTAGTTTTTTATTTAAGTCAGCAAGTGAAGGATCATTGCCAGGTAGGAATCTTTTGGCAAGGGTTAGTTCGTTAGCAATCTTGCCGACGTCTCCTTTTTTCTCGATTAAGATATTGGCCAGAGCGTAGTGAGCGGCGCCGTAATCGCCTTTGACAATAATTGCATCCTCATACTTTCTTTGGGCCAAATCAGTGTCGCCAAGTCTTGCATAAAGACTGCCAAGTCTGGCGTGCAAAATCGGGTTTTGAGGGTCAAGAGCTACCGCTTGAGCTAGTGTGTTGGTTGCGTGCACATCCGCACCTTGAACGGAGCCTATAAGAGCTTGATAGGCACTGGAAAGCACTTCCCAGTTAGCAACATTGGCGGCTGAGATTCCTGGAAGTCGGAGGGGCAAGATTTGGTAGCCAGAGGCAGCTTTTCCTTGGTCGATGGCGACTTGGGCCAGCTGTCCAAGCAGCTGTTTTTGTTCGTCTGACAAATTTTTCTGTTGACTTATATTGATGGCGGCATTCAAAGCAGTTTGTGAAAGAATCCTGTGGTAATCGTCAACTCTGGGGTTGGTTTGCAATGCTTCCTGAATAAATTTAACCACTTTATTGCCGTCGTTGGAGCGAGTTGCCAGAAGTGATTGTCTGTAAAAGTATTCAGCCCGATAAGCTTGAACTTGATAGCTGAGGACAAAAATAGAGATAACAACAACGAGTGCAGCAAAGATGATTGGCAAAAGCTGGGATTTAGTGCCTTTGGCGGTTGGTTCGGTTCTTAGCAATGGTTCGCTGCCCGGGGCGCCGACCTGGAACCATGAGAAGCGGTTTTTGAGAGCAGCAATTTCTAGAGTGACATCAAAGACCTGCTCTTCGTTGTAGGCTTTGGCCAAAACAGAAAGCAGGGCCAGCAGTAAAAAGAAAACGCCATAAGTGGCAAAAGAGGTTGACGTAAAGAGGACGTTAACCATATAACCAAGAATGGCGGCGGAAAGTGGTAGAAAAACGATAGTGTTTTGGCTTTTGAACGTTAAAGCCAGAACGAATCTGATAATAGAAACAGCAAATAAAACGAATGCCAGGATTCCAAATATACCAGTTGTGGCGATTACTTCGGTGAAGTCTGAAGAAGAGTTAGTGAATCGGCTTGCCCAATCGTCTGTGCTGTTGATATATCTGGGCTTAAGTTGAGTGTACACAAATTGGTATGTTCCCATGCCAGTTCCAAAAAGTGGTCGTTTACCGATAGCTTGGGCGGCAATGTCCCAAGCGGCTTGTAAGGGGAGCGTCCTTTCTTTTGGAGTATCAATCTGCTGAGTTTCTGTTAAGCCTTTGTCTTTGTTGATTATCCACTGGTAAAGAGTGCCATTGGCAACTGGGGGTATAAAGCGAACGACAAAGAAGAGGACGATAAAGAGTGCCAAAATTACAACATGGCTTTGCTGCGATTTGGTTAATTTAACGCGCAGAGTTCCGATACTTAAAAAGAGTAGGGCAACACCAAGGCCAAGATAGGCAAAGAGGCTGTTAACTAAAATAAAAGAAAAGATCATTATGAGCGCACTTGCAGTTGCAACAATTCGTGAAGTTTTGTCTTTTTCGTAGATTGCCCAAGCAGCAGCAATTGGGATAACAAGGGCTTGAATAACTGCAAGCCTGTTGATGACGCCGATCGGATTGAATGAACGGATGTGGGCAAAATCAAAAGGTAGGAACGCTCCAAAATAACTGGATATTGCAACAAGTGAGGCAATTGCAGTTGCACCGATTAAAACCCAGAGAATAAGGTTGACTTGCTTTCTAGTCTTGAGGTTAGAAACTGTTAAAAAATAGAATGCGATAAGAGTAATTAGTGGAATAAGCGATGGCCATATCCTGCCGTTTAGTCCGAAGGTGGAAATAAACTGGTCGATTGACGAAAAAGCAGAGATTGCCAAAACAGTTCCCAGTACTATAAAAGGAATGTCCAGGGGACTTCTTGAGAAGACAGTTCGCTTTTCGACGATCATCTTGACAGACCAGACCAAGAAGCCAAAGATTGTGACAACTAGAACCGCAAAGAATTTGTTGTACTCAAAAAATTCACTGGTTGTTGGTAAGAAAAATAGTGGTATGAAAACTGCCGCTGAGATTACCAGCGAAAAGACAATGTTTTGAGTGAGTTTTACCAGATTTTCTTTCATTTGATAGTAAATTAAGACTAGAATAAATGAAAAATACTGTCAATAAGCGAGTTTGTAAATGAGGTGTTTTAGCTTCGTAGGCCAGGCCTAAGTAAGCATTATTCCTTATACTTCTGCGAAAAGCAGGTGATCGATAGCTGGAGGTGGTTTTTGGGCTTTTTGAACAAATAATTTATACGCTAAGATGGCATCTTCCTGCGTCTGGTTTTTGCGTTTGAACATAGAAAGTACAATGTTTGGTTCTGTGATTTCGTCGGGTGTTTGCCCAATATAAGTCGGGTAACTGCTCCACTTGTAGGCTGGGAGCCGTTTAACGACAGTTTTAGGTTCTAAATGGATATAACGGGACAAATGGGAGAGAAGATCGTCTCGATTGACGATTTTGGCCTTGTAGCGGCTTTCAAAAACGTGGCCTGTTGTCTTGTGTTTGTTATTTAGATACATAGTATAGGCAGTGTGAACCCTTTGAATAAAAGTGCTAATCGGTTTTGGCCCATTCTGACGAAGGAGTAGGTGCAGGTGGTTGGGCATAAGGCAGTAGGCAATTACCGACACGTCGTGTTTCTTCTTATACTGCTTAAGCCTGTCTAAGTACCTTTTGTAGTCTTTGGTGTCGAAGAAGATATTGTCGGCCCGGTTTCCGCGATTGTAAACGTGGTAATAGCCTCCTTGGATGAAATTAGACTGAGCTAATCGACTCATTTATATGAGTTAATGCCCAAAGCGCTGAATTGTCAAGCACAGTTAAAGGTATTTAGTTGTCACATTTGAATGTGGCTACTATCTGCAGGCTTTTCCGAAGTTTCTTGCGATTATAAATAGGTCTATAGAATTTATAGATCCGTTATGATCTACATCATACTTAGGATCATAATTTTGACTTGAACTATCCCCAAAGTGCATAGCATCTTGTTGCAAGTCTATGGAGTTTACTATGTGGTCCCCATTGACATCAGGTAGGGAATTTAAGCAGGTCACAATGTTATTTAGGCTGCCATAGCCCAATGCACGTAGCCCATTGGCAATGATTGTGTGTCCATTTAGATTTGGGTGTCCTGTCCATGTGGCAAATCCAGTTGCAATTGGATCATTCTGGCCGCTTGCTCCATTAAAAATATCGTGAACATTATTGACGATATAGTGGTAAGTTGATGCTTTGCTATCTACATATGAATTCATTTGAATCAAATATGGGTTCAATAGTGCAAAATCCCCATTTGACACATCAGTGTTTATTGAACCGTAGTAAGTGTTATTTACCCTAATTATCATATTAGGGCCAGTATTTAATTGGTAAATTTGTGATAACATCGAATCCCAGCTTGTTTTAAATGAATTAAGATAGTTTCTTAAACAATCCTGATTGTCTGGTCCTCCACAGTTTTGACCATTTGCTCGATAGATCATCCTAAAAAACTCTATGTCATTAATTCCAACTCCTATGGTTATCACGTTAGCTTTTGTAATAGAATTCTTAAAAGCTGTGTCGCTGCTTAATCTTCCTGCTAGATTACCTGCTGTCGCTCCTGCTATACCTAAATTGCTAACTATAGTTGTTACTCCGAGGTCGTTATTCAAATCGTTTGCGTATTGATCTACAAATCCTTGACCAACTGGTGCTTGGGCACCCGCGGTAATAGAATCTCCTAGGGCTGTGTAGAATAGGGTAGGTGGCACGAGAGTTTGGTTGCTCGCAAACACCTGAAAGTTAACAATCTTTTGAAAAATTAATCCGCAAATTGCTGCCAATATAACAACAAGAAACAGAACTCCTATTTTTCCCAAAGGTAGTCTCTTACTTCTTTTGGGAAACTTTAGCCTTTTTTTATTAGGTAACATCTAGATATAGTTTAATACCATTTTATACTATAAACAAGTTTTTGCTACTCTGCGCCTTTTTCCGCTTTAATAAACTCCGAGGCGATTGTTTCATAACCCTTGGAGTTTGGGTGATAAAAGTATCCCAAAAGATCTTTACTTTGGGGATCTTCGTTGCCTGTTTGACCATTAAAAGCAGCGTGAACATTTGCGACAGGTATGCTTCTCAAAGTGCTAGAGGAATGTATATAGTCATTCATTTCCTTGAAATATTTATTTAGAACATCAAAATCTCCTGCTTCTCTGTCGAAATCAACTGAGCCATAATATATATCTGTTACAAGAACTTTCGAGTTAGGATTTATTATACTTATGTCGTCGAGTATTGCATTCCAGGTTGAATTGAACTGTAATACCATTTCTTTTAAACAATCCTCGTTATTAGACCCTAAGCATTTATTTTTTTCGTAAACTGATTTGTAAAGTGCAACATTATTGGTGCCAATTTCTATTGTAATGTAATCTGCATTCGATATTGCCTTTCTAATCTCTTTATCACTTTTTATATTGTCCATTAATGCCACAGTTCCTATCCCGGGGGTTCCAATATTGTCCACATTGAGACCGTGAGAAGACTTCGTTCTCAAGTAATTGCCAAATTGTTGCACGAAACCATCCGAATTATTATATGCTGTAATTGAATCTCCTAATGCAACGTAACGAACCGTTTTAGGAGTGTCTTGGCTTGTGCCCACGGCTGAACCTAACAAAAAAATTCCACTTAAGGCGAATCTTAAACTTTTAAATACACCCTTTTCTTTCTTCAGGCCTGATTTTTCGGGAGGTGTTTGATTTGATCTTTCAGACATTCGACCGTCTATTATATCAAATTAGACTGAATTTGAAGTGTTATTGGCAGCCTAAAGTTTTAGTTTGCCTGACTTACTTGGCTGGTGTTGACTATCAGCCAGTCAAACTCGATTGGTCCTTGCGCAGTGCCACCGTCGAGGGCAACGGTGAAGCCCTCGTATTCGGCTTTATTTTGGACGTAGAGTGCTTTGCCGCCGGTGGGCCCTGTAGCTGTCACTAAAATCTTGGCGTTTGGCTTGACCAGGCTTGTAAATATTGTGCTGGCTGTTCTGCCGCGTTCAATCCTGCCTGTGCCGGCACTCTTGGCGTTGGGGTCTGTAGCGTCTACAGTTATCTCTTTGGTTTGGATGTTTGCCGCTGTTAAGGTTCCTTTGAGTTTGAGATTGCCGCCATGGTCGATTGTGACTGCGCTGTTGCCTACATCAACTAGTATTCCTTCAGAGCTGCCCGCGAAACTGTCATTTTGTAAGAAGAGTGCGCTGCCCAAGACATTAACTTGTCGACCGTAGTCTACTATGAATGTGCCATCTTGGCTGAAAACGCCGGCAATTTGGGTGTCTGCCAAGTGGGTATTTCCGAAAACTTGTAGTGTGTCGATATGAACATCCTTTTGGGTCAGGAGATCTGAAAGTTTTTGTAAGGATTCGTCTGTCTGCTGAGCTATTTGTGCGCCTTGGGCTATGGATGCGCTGGTAGATGCTTCTGCAGACTGAGACCCCTCCGAGGTAGCTGAGCTGGTTGCACCTGGTATTGGCTTAACAATGTTTGGAGTTGGCACAGGCGTGTTTATATTCTGTGACGATTGCTGGTAACTGGTTGGGTTTAGCCTGCCGCTGGCGATCAGGCTATTGATCTTGTCGTCCACTTGTTTATCTACAATTTGTTTAACGTCCGCTTCGGATAGCTGTTTATTTGCATTTTGTGTGGCGAGGGTCCCGTCTGCGTTAGTCTTTGTACCCAGTACAGATGTAGCAGAACCGCTTGGGTTGTTGAGCGCTAGTGATCCGTTTTCGGCAACTGCGACTCCTGTAAACCAGCTTGGGTTTACAAAAACAACGATTGTGTTTTTATCCGCACTACTGTTTTCCAACGCAATACCAATAACTCTTCCAGCATGGGTTGCGCGCATACCAAAACCAGCAGTCGAGGAAGAAGTTATCGGGTCACCTGCTTTAATTGCACCATTTTCTAAGCTAATTTTAGTTGGTACTCTACCCGCCAACGCTAGGGGTTTACCGTTAACCTGTGTGGAGTTGAGGTTAATGCCGGGAGTGGTTGAAATTATTCCAAGTAAGGAATCGTCGTAAGGTTTGCCAGCTTTAACCACACTCTCCTTGTTGGTTGGGTCGACTGCAACTAAGTCACCATCGCCAATTGTGTTGTCGCTGGTGGGAAAGTGTTCTGCAAGGTCAGCTGTGCCTGTGGTGCTGAAGCTGTCTGCATAGACTGTTCCGTTAACTGGGTTGGCAACACTGCATGTGCCGGAGTTGTTGACACAAATGTAACCCTGAGGGATAGACAAGGAAGCGTTGGCACCTGATATAGAGGTGTTACCTTTTGAGTCTATTTTAAATAGTACGTTGTTGTTTGTGTCGACTATTGCTAGTTTAGTTGATCCCAGGCTGTCCCCAAGCTTTAATTGAACGTCTGCACCAATTGGTGCCTGGACGCTGGCAACTTCCAGGCTTCCGCCTATTTTGGCGTTGCCGCTTATATTGAGGGAAGCTGAATTAAGTGAACCCGTTGTATATACATTGCCTGTTAAGCCGTCGACCGTAAACGCTCCATTGGCAGCTGATATTGAACCTGTTGCAGTAACGTTCCCAGCTGTAGTTATATTGCCTAGCTCATCAATTGTTGTGTTATTTGAAGTAGTTGCAAATGATTGGGCTTTCAAATTTAGATCTGCATATTGTGTTCGAATATCCGTGCGATGTTCTGTATTAACGTACATTGTTACAATGCCTTCATCGGGACCATTAAATGAACTTAGAGCCTTACCGATCGTGGCACCGAATCTTGGATCCGCTTTCATTGCAACGCCTGGAGTAGAAGAAGCGGTCAATAAATCACCAATTGCGATTGGTCCATTTTCGAGATTTACTTTAACCGGAACACGTCCTGCAAGTGCAAGTTTTACCGAGCTTCCATTGTCGGCACCCATCGTTGTGTGCGGGTTTGTCGATACAACACCTAATTGATCATTGTCGTATAAGCCACTTGATTTTTGGACAACCACCGGTTGATTCGAAGTTAAGGAAATTACATCTCCAGGTTGTGGTTGGTTGCCCGAATATGGAATCCATTCTGCTAAGTCAGCGGTATCCGAACCAGCGGCTGCCTGTGCCGTACCAGAGTTCAAGCCGACTATTCTCCAACCGCTATTTGCATATACTATAGTGTAATTTTCGATTACAGTAGAAGCGCCCGTTTGGCTTGGGGTTGCAACAGTGCTTACTTGAGTGCCGTTTATTTGGATTGTAACTGTTGAGATGCGAGCACCTGTTGTTGCACCTTTAATTGCTCTGGTAGTAATAAACGCAAAGTTACCTTCTGTAGCTGAAAGACCGGTGATGTTAAAAATTTCTGAAGTTGCATTATCAACAGTTCCCTTGTCATTAGATAAAAAATAGGTAAGTGCAGCTGTGGATTCAGTAATTGTTCCCCCGGCGCCAGTAACGCTTTGAGCGTCAGTAAGAACACTTCCATTCCAGATTCCACCGCCGGTTGCGATCGCGAAATTTAATCCGGTTGTACCGCTTGCCGCTGTTGCGTATACTCCATACGCTCTACCATTTGTAACATTTGCAGACTCCCCGACACCACTAAAGATGCCCCCATAAGTGTTAGAATTTGTTGCTGTAGCGGCTGCACCGCTGACTGTGGAAATCCCATAGATTCCATAAGCGTTTCTTGTTCCGCCAGTTACAAGGGCCCCAGAAGAGACTGCGCTTCCGTAAAGTCCGTAAACAATATCTGTTGATGTAGTTGATGTTGTGTTTCCGTAGACTACTGCGCCATAATTTGTGTCTGATCCAGAACCATTGCCGTATATGCCATAAGTGGTAGTTGTTCCTGCAGCATCTCCCACGCCTACAAAGTATCCACCGTAAGTATTTCTAGTTGCTGTGTCAGCCGTAGAACCAGTATTAGAACCATTACCATATACACCAAGGGTATTGACGTTAGTGCCATTGTGATTGTCAGCACCAGTTTTAATTGCCTGCCCAGCAAGCGCAGCATAATCTTGTGAACTGGCGGTCATTGCTCCGGTTGGCTTAACTATCGACCAAATACCATAATCAAGGTTTACTCCCGTGGTTTGCGTGTCCAAGAATATTGAATATTGCCCATACGATTGTTGGCCAGCTCCGGCGCCTGCACCCCCACGTGTTGCTGCATTATATAATCCATACTGCCTTGTACCTGTGTTAGTTGAGTTAAACGTAAAGTTGTTGTACATTCCTTTTGATTGATTCGAGTTGCTTTGATAATCCAGTTCAAATGCGGCTGCTGCATTGTTGTGGGCAGTTGTTGTAGCATCGATTATTACTTGCTCGGTAGACGCGCCTAAAATATTTTTTATGCTACCTGAGGCTGAATATAGTGCGTAGTTAGTATCCCCTAAGGTACCAGAAAGATACGCACCATATGTAGTGTTCGTTCCTCTTGTTGATCCAATGACTGTTGAGTAAACGCCATAAGCAATTCTTGTTCCCTGGTCGGTTGTTACGTTGTCATTGGTTACTGAGATGTATTGCCCATAAGCATATTTGGTTATATTTGCATCTCCAGTATTTGAAATTGTTATAAGAGAACCATAGGGTATGGCACCAATACTTGCGAAGTTGGAGATGCTGCTATCAGAAATATTAGTGACCACTCCATATTCTGATGCCAGGCTTTGGGTGTTAGTGAACGAATTGTATTCGCCTACTTGGTTGTTGGTAAGACCGCTTTGTGAGTTGTCTACATATAAGCCATATGAGAAGTCGTCTGTTCCTTGTTTGACGTAGTATCCATAGCTATTGCTGTTTGCGCCATTGAGGCTACCATGGTTCATGTCTAAAGCGACACCGTACGTGGTGACTGTTCCAGCATCTACAGCGTTTGATGAAGTTATACTTCCATATATACCATAGGTATTTGTTGCTCCAGAAGTATTACCTGTTGCTGAAATTGTCAGAACTTGTCCGTAAACAGTTTTTGTTGCTGTGCCGGCTACATTGTTAGTTGTTGTTGCATTGATTCCGTATAGGTTGCTAGTATTTGAAATTGTAGATGCACTGAGCAAGAACCCGGTAACCTCAGAATTCCAGGAAGTGGACCCCCCAGCCGAATTAGCGTTTATCCCCAAGCCGTAAACCGTGGCTGTGCCTGGGCCCGTAACGAGCCCCAAACCCTGAGAGCTTATATAAGCTCCGTAGCTTTGAGAAGTGCCGCTGTTAATGTTATCTTGTACAGCGCCATATAGACCATAAACTACCGGACCACCACCCCCATTATTATTTAAGGAAAAATTAATTGCTTTTTGGCCAGTTGTGAATACGGCGGATCCAAGGTGAGCTCCAATTTGTCCTGATGAGTATAGGCCATAATCTGTCGTCGATGCGCCAATATTTGTGTAATATGCGTAGTTTGCATCTGCAGATGCTGCTGTTGCAAAAATTCCATATGCGTTTGTTGCACCATCGGCCGCGCCAGTTGCTGTGAAGTAACCAGCGTAGGTATTTCTGGTGCCGGCAGCACCAACGTCAGTTGAGGTGTTTCGGCTATCAACGTAGGTACCGTAGGTATTGAAGGTACCGCCGGTTGTTAGGTTGTCAGCTCCAGACTTGGTTGTTATTCCATAGTTGCCGTAAAGCTTGAAAACTGGGCTGGTTGCTGTAACTGCCTGGGCGTTTGTGAAGTTATTGTAGATGCCGTACTGGGTAACTGTTGCGGCTGCTCCGGCTGCTGTTGATGTGTAGGTAACATTGACACCACTATTGCTGTTTGTCAGAGATTTAACGTTAACGTCCAGGGCTCCAACCCCAGCGCTGTTTAGGGTAGAGGCTGTGGTGTCTGCATCGATTAGTACTTCGTTGGCGGCACCCAGGGTAAATGTTGAGTTGGCATTGGCAGCAAAGTCACCGGCTGAGGTTATGGTGCCTGTGCTTGTTGTTGCTATATTGCCGGTTGTGGAGATTGTTATGTTGGCTGCCAAATCTCCTCCGACTATTGATCCGGTCAGATTCAATTTGCTGTAGGCAATTGCTGCTGAGGCATTAATGTCAGCATTGACGATTGTGCCATCTAGAATCTTGGCGCTGGTTACGGCACCGGTTGCAATGGTTGTAGCTAAGCTGCCGGCGCTAGTTGTGACATC
>JBBRMG010000020.1:0-17887 GCA_038230955.1 Candidatus Doudnaibacteriota bacterium
CACTGGTTCTATTACTGGTACTGGCATGAACATTGGTAACCTATCTGTAGGTCAAGAAGTCACTATCACTTACCGTGCTACTGTCACTGCTTCAAGCGGTACATTAGTTAACACTGCTAACGCTCGGGCTGACAATGCTCCTCAAGTGCAGGATACTGCTAATGTAGTTGTTGTGAACACCACACCTGTCAATAACTATCAGTTAACTATCGACAAGCAAGTTCGCAACATCACAACCTCCAATAGCTTTAGCAAAAATTCTAGCGCTCAAATTGGTCAGGAAGTTGAGTTCCAATTGCGCGTTACTAACACTGGCAATACTGCATTAAGCAACGTCCGTGTTGATGATAACTTACCAACAGGCTTAAATTCTACTTCCACCTTCAACGGGTTTATAGGTAATTTAGGTGTCGGTCAGTCTCAGACTTTAACTTTACGTGCTACTGTCAATTCTGGTGTATCCAATGGCAGCTGTTTGCTGAACGTTGCTTACGCTCAGGCTGACAACGCTAGCCGGGCGCAAGATAACGCTAATGTTTGTGTTAGCGGCGTTCTGGGCACAAGCATTAACGTACAGCAAAGCAAGAAGGCATTTAACGATACCAAGAATGCTGATGCTACCACTGTTACTGCTGCCCGGGAAGACTTCATTACTTATACTTTGACAGTTACTAATAGCGGTAATGCTGCTGCTGATAATTACATCATTACTGATGACTTATCTGGTGTATTGCCATTCGCCGATGTTACTGACAATGGCGGTGGGACCGTTTCTGGTAACATAATCACATATCCAGGGGTAACTATCCCAGCTGGTGGTTCTGTCTCTAAGACCTTCCGTACTCGAGTTAAGTTCAGCTTGAACAATAGCCTGTCATACGTAATGCGTAACACATACGGTAACACTGTAGTAGTTAACATTGGTGGTGTGCAAGGTGCTTCGATATTCGTTGCCCCTACCACTGGTACTGCTTCTACTTCTGCCGCAGTATTCGCTGGGTTATTCACCTCTGGCTTCTTAGCCTTCCGTAAGCGTCGCGAATTGTATCGCTTAATCTTCGCTTAACACAGAGATTAACTTCTCGCAGTATTAAAGCCCGTTCTCAATGAACGGGCTTTATGTTTTGCATAAAAAAAAACGCCGGTTTGCATAAACAAACCGGCGGCTACGAGCTATATGCATTGTTCAGGCTTTTGTGATAAACCCTAGTCCCATGGAAGGAAAGCAGGGCTGTTCTGGACCGGACTTCAGTGGCCGAGTCGCAGTGTCCATTGCCATCGCCTGGGGCTGGGCTTTGGCCTGGAGCTGGGTCTTGCGCATTGACCAATCGAATTTGGAGAAGAACTCCATCGCTTCCCGGCTTTGAACCTGATAAACTTCTAGCGGAAACTTCATTTCGAAGTATACCGGTAGTAGTCGATGTTGATCATACCACGCGGGCCCATATGTGAATGGGCTGCGAGGAAATCCGACCGTGTCCTGTGGTCGGCCAACTAGGATTTCTGCTTTTAGTCGGCGTACTCGGCATTCGTTTGGTTTACCAGAGAGTAACCGGTTTGGGACGTTGCCGATTTCATGAGAAAACAGTTTCTTGTCCTCGTTCTTTTGAAAATTAACCGCTAGGCCTTCAGCCTGACTATTGCTGAGCGCAATTGTGAGCCAGACTTTGACCCAGCTTACTCGGATCGTTGGCTGGTTTTCGGTAACCAGAAAATACTTCCATCTTTTTTGCTGCATTTCGTATAACACCTCCAGAGTTTCAGTAGAATAGGGAAAGACCCTTCCCAGTGCGCTATTGCCTGAAAATTCCTCCCTTTTGATTACCCCAAAAGTATCATATTATAACGCATTTGTCAAGGTTTTATTAATTTTTTTGCTGTAGAACTTGCTAAGGTTTTAAAACTATTCTAAGATGATTCAAAGAGATGATTTTGATGATGCATAGACAAGCGCGACAACAGTTTTTTAAAATCAAAACCGAAACCAAAGCCAGCCTGATTATTAATTTGCTGGTTTTTATTTATGAACAACGATTATTTACGCCATTTAATAGACGAAGTGCAGCAGCGAGATGGGGGAATCTTGTTAAATTTGGCGGGACGAACTGAAGCCGTAGTGTTATCGATTGACCGTTATAATCAATTGCTGATAGATCGACAAAGCTTTTCTATTAAGAAATCACAGTCGGTGTTGGTGACCGGAGGAGCCGGTCACATTGGGGCTAGTGTAGTAGATCAGTTAGTAACAACTGGTCACAAAGTAGTTGTAGTAGATGATATGTCCACTGGCCAGACTTTTCAATTTTCCGAGAGCGTTAGTTTTATTGAGGCTGACATTCGAGACGTAGATGTTATGCGCAGAATTTTAGTGGACAATGGCATTGAAATAGTATTCCATTTGGCTGGCAGTTCCAATGCTGTCCAGTCGTTCGACCGACCGGTTGAATATTTACATAATAATGTTATTGGTACCGCTGCGGTACTGCAAGCCATGGCGGATTGTAACATCAAAACAATAATTTTTTCCTCAACGGCTGCTGTTTACGGACACTCATTGGTTTTACCTATTGCAGAAACTGCTGTCACAATCCCAACTACCCCGTATGGGGCTAGCAAGTTAATATGCGAGCAACTCATTCAGTATTACTGTCAGTACGCCGGTTTTCAGGGCGTTGTGTTCCGCTACTGCGAGGATTCTATTACTTCAGCCATAGCCGCAGTATTAAGTGGTAAACAAAGTAGTGTTATGATTGCTGGACGCGATCACGATACTTTTGACGGTACCTGCATTCGGGATTATGCCCATGTGGCCGATATTGCTCAGGCTTACCTAATGGCCCTAGAAAAACTGAGTGTTCTGCCAGCATACTCCATTTATAATATTGGCGCGGGTCGGGGATACAGCATGGAAAATATTATTCAGACCGCTGCTGAAATTACCGGAAAAATGATTCCGTTAGAATTCGGCCCACGTTTGGCAAATGAATCGCCAGCCATTATTTTAGATACAACAAAAATTCGCTCTGAATTAGGGTTTGAACCAAGTCAGAGCGAATTGAAAACTATAATCGAAAGCTTAATGCTTACTTAATTTGTGCCGCCACAGCCGGGACAACTCGTGGGTCAAAAATATCAGGCAAAATATTATCCACAGTGGGCTGGGCCACTAGCTGGGCCAACGTCTCGGCGGCCTTAGTTAGCATTACATTAGTAATGTCATTAACATGATTGTCGAGAGCACCGCGGAAAATTCCAGGGAATGCTAAGACGTTGTTGATTTGATTAGGAAAGTCGGATCGTCCAGTAGCCACTATGTAAGCGCCGGCTTCGTGGGCTAGCTGGGGAGCTATCTCAGGGATTGGATTGGCTAAGGCCAGGATGACTGGCCTAGGGCTCATTAAACGCACCATATCGGCCGTCAGGACGTTGCCTTTGCTCACGCCGATAAATACCTCCGCTCCCGCTATAGCGTCGGTTAGAGAGCCTGATTTGGCTGGTGGAATTAAGGCCAACAGTTCTTGCTTTTCTGGGTTTGCGGCGATATCCGTTCGGTCCGTACTTAATACGCCCTTACTATCGCACATTATAATATTAACAAATCCATACTGTAATAATAATCGAGCAATGGCTATGCCGGCCGCTCCCGCACCGTTCACGACTAGTTTAATATCGGCCTTATCCATGTTTTTTACGCGCAGAATATTAATCAGTGCGGCTAACACTACCATGGCGGTGCCGTGTTGATCGTCATGCATAACCGGAATGTCCAGCTCCGCTTTTAATCGGCGTTCAATTTCAAAACAACGAGGCGCGGCAATATCTTCTAAGTTGATGCCGCCAAATATGGGCACAATGTTTTTGATAGTCCGGATAATTTCTTCAGTATCTTGGGTGTCCAAACAAATAGGAAACGCATCGATATTAGCAAACTGTTTAAATAAAATGGCTTTTCCTTCCATAACAGGAATGGCTGCCAGTGGGCCAATGTTGCCCAACCCTAAAACTGAGGAGCCATCAGAAATAATAGCTACTGTATTTTGTTTGATAGTGAGTTCGCGCACTCTATCTGGGTGCGCCGCAATTTCGCTTGAGACCGCGCCAACACCTGGGGTGTAGGCAAGTGCTAAATCTTCCCGATTGTTCAGCGGTACTTTACTTTTGATTTCAAGCTTGCCGCGGTTCTTTTTGTGTAACTCTAAAGAGCCTTCGTTATACTCCATATTTTTTTGTGTGTTTAAACAAGGGTGTTAGCTGCGTCGGTCTTCATGAGTAGTCACGCGGTCACCACCTTCTTTTTTAGAACGAGACATGGCCGTATCGGCGGCCCGAATAAGTTTGCGAGCATCGCGGCCATTTTTAGGAAATGTCGATACGCCAACGCTTGCCGTGGCGTGAACCCGCTTGCTGTTAACCATAAATACGGGTTGTAATGCCTTGTGAATTTTTACGGCTAATTTACCGGCGTCATCTATATCTTTAATCGCTCGGAGAATAACAATGAATTCATCCCCACCAACACGCGACACAGAATCTTTGGGGCGAATAACTTCCTTGAGACGACGGGCAAATTCTTGCAGTACTTGATCGCCCATGTCGTAACCTTCAGTGTCATTAATATCGCGGAAGCTATCAATTCCAATAAATACGACAGCGAACAGCTCTTTGCTTCGTTTGGCGTCGTTTAGGGCATCGGCTAGTAAACTGTTCATCATGACGCGGTTAGGGAGTCCGGTCAGGGGATCGTGCATGCCCAAATGATCTATATTGCCCTGAGCTTCGTCGTGAGAGGTTAGATCGCGAATAATAACGGTGAACCCATGAATACGGTCAGTGCGATCACGGATCGGGAGAATTGAGCTTTCAGCAGTAAATTCTGTGTTGTCTTTGCGAACATGAGCTGTTCGTTTGGTAGCGTGTTCACCGGCTTCTGCCGATTCTAAGATTTGTTTCGGTATACCTAGTTTTACATCGCTCTTGGGAAAAAGCACAGAAATATGACGGCCAATGACCTCTCCATTTTGATAGCCAAAGTGTTTCTGTGCCCCTGAGTTCCAAGTCAAAACAGTACCGTCGGAGTCGACGGTAAAGGTGGCGTAATTGCCAATATTGTTTATAATTAAGCGGAAATTTTCTTGGTCAGTCCAAGATGGTTCGGCGGTAGATTTATCTGATTTCATTGAGATGAGGGAGCTTAATGCGGCATCCGCCTACCCTTTAATTATATACTTATTTTAGGGAAAAGATAGGGGTGTTTCAGCCTTATTTGGCACTGTTTTCACCGGCCAAGAACCCTGTAGTCCAGCATATTTGCAAGCTAAAACCGCCAGATGGCCGGTAGAAGTTTAATATGTCACCGGCTAAATACAAATTACTAAAAAGCTTAGATTGCATAGTCTTAAAATCGATTTCTTTTAGCGATACACCGCCAGAAGTAACAATTGCTTTTTCTACCCCCAAGAAACCACTAACAGACATAGGCAGGGCTTTAATCAATCGTGTAATTTTTTGCCGCTGCTCGCGCGTGAGGCTATTGCCTTCGGTGTCGGGGCTAATTCCTGTCATGGTTAAAATAGTGTCAATCATTTTTGGCGGAACAATGCCACCGAGGTTGTTTTTAATCTGTTTGTTCAAAGATTTTCCTAAAGATTCAATTAAGAATTTATCTAAAGCAACAATGTCCATGTCTGGGTAGAGATCAAGCTCCAAATTAACTGGGGCGTATTTATAGAGCTCAGCAATATTTTTGCTCATGTTTAGGACAAGCGGGCCGCTAATGCCGAAATGGGTAAGGAGAATTTTACCGCTACGTGATTCTTGTTTTTTGTTGTCTTGAAATATGGTCAGCTTGGCGTTGCTAAAACTGACACCTGATAATTTTTTGACCCACTGGTCTGCAACAGTCACAGGGACTAAGGCTGGATCAGATTCTTCGACAAAGTGACCAATGGTGCGCATCCAGTCATATCCTTCACCAGTCGAACCAGTTTCAGGGCGCGATTTGCCACCAGTGGCAATGATATAATTTTTTGCTGTGATAATGCCTTGAGAGGTGCGGACGCCGGTTATCTTCTCGCCTTTGTGGAGAATTGCCGAAACAGGGGAGTTGGGCAGGACTTGCACTCCATATGTTTTCATGTTGGCTACCAAGACTTTCCAAACATCTTCCGCTTTATTGCTCACTGGGAACGCTCGTTGTTCAGCTTCAATTTTTGTCGGTAAGCCGCGACTATTGAAAAATTGGAGTGTGTCTTCGACGCCAAACCGGGCGAATGAGCCATAGAGGGACTTACCTTTATTGCCGTATCTGGCCACCAATTTTTTGTCATCAAATTCAGCGTTGGTAATATTGCATCGACCGCCACCGGTAATGAGTAATTTTTTGCCGAGCTTATTATTTTTTTCGATTAACAAGACCGTACCGCCAAGTTCTGCGGCCCGACCAGCGGCCATCATGCCGGCAGCGCCACCGCCCACTACAATTACGTCGTAACTATTCATTGGGTAAGTTTAACATAAAAAACGCCCTCAACTGAGGGCGTTTCAAGAAAGTATAAAGATTTACCAAGCACCGAGAATAGCGCCGGTAATAATGACTGTAATCAGACTACTGATTAAACTTAGTAAAGTGATTCTGTATGACTTATTGCCCCACAGTTTTTGTCCATACTGGACCGGGAGGACGAAACCAAGCCAGAGCATAACGGCGACTTTAATTCCGGCCACAGCGCCAGTGCTGTTGGTCATGTGTATGACAGTCACAAGCACTACCGCCGAAATAATAGACAAAAGAAATTGTTGGACATATAATCCGCCCATGCTTCTTTTCATCTCGGCTTGTTTTTCGTGACTCAGTTTATCTAAGCCGTTGGCGGCTATCCATTCCTTGCCAAATAAAGGACCCCACCAAATTGCACCAATCGCCATAGCGACTACGGCGGATACCACCACTGCCAAATAGTTAATCATTTTTTTGCTTATTAATGCTTAAAAATATTATATCACACATGGTCCGGCATCAACTCAAAGATTTAACCACATATTTAAAGAACCAGCGCTTGATAAATTCCACGGAGATTAAGTAGGCTCCAACAATTAGGGCAATGATTACAAGATGGAAAAAGCTTAATGGGACAAATTTGAAAATATGAGCTAATGGAGTGAAGGGGATAACCCAAGCGACGACCACCGCTGCAAATGTGCTGAGGAATAGCAAAATATGAGGGCGACTTTGAATGAACGGTATTTTCCGTGTTCGGATGAAGTAGATGACAAAAGTTTGAGTGGCCATGGATTCAAGGAACCAACCAGTTTGAAAGCCGGCGTTGCTCAGATGAAATGCATAATATAACACACCAAAAGTGACGAAGTCGAACACAGAACTGACCAGGCCGAAAATTAACATAAATCGTTTCACAAAACCAATGTGTAATTTGCGCGGTTTCTGAATGTCAGCTGATTCAACGTGGTCCAGTGGAATAGTAAACTGGGAGCTATCGTACAGTAAGTTATTAAATAATATTTGGGCGGGGAGCATGGGCAAGAAAGGTAAAAATAATGAAGCGCCAGCCATGGAAAACATATTGCCGAAGTTAGACGACAGCGCCATCATTAAATATTTCAGGGTATTGGTAAATGTTTTTCGGCCTTCAATTACCCCTTCAATAAGGACATGTAAACTTTTTTGGAGCAAGATGAGGTCGGCTGACTCTTTGGCAATATCAACCGCGTTGTTTACGGACAAGCTGACGTCAGCGGTTTTTAAAGAGGGCGCGTCGTTAATGCCGTCGCCTAAGTAGCCGACAACATGATCGTGATTTTGCAAAGCTTTGATGATGCGTTGTTTTTGCTCCGGATTAACGCGAGCGAACACGGTGGTATTTTCGACTTTAGCACTGAGTTGTTGGTCTGTCATTTCAGCAATTTCGTGACCCAGCAATACCCCTTTCACGGGCAAGTGAATATCATCAGTAATTTTTCGGGTCACTAATTCATTGTCTCCGGTAAGGATTTTTATTTCAATGCCGTAGTTTTCTAGTAATTGCAAAGCTTCACGCGCTGTTGGCTTAGCTGGATCTAAAAACGCAATAAAGCCGACAAAGGTCATATTTGCTTCGTGCTCTTTGGTGTAGACAGTTTCTGTCCCGCTTAATTCCTTTACAGCTACTCCGAGCACCCGGTAACCGTCTTTGCTAAAGTTCTCAAATTCTTGTACTGCGGTTTGCCTGGCTTCTGGGGTAAATTGTTGGCCTTGATATTCTGTGCAAATTTCTAGCAATTCTTCAGCCGCACCCTTAGCAATCATTATCCGTTTGCCGTCTGACTCTACAATAATTGAATCGCGTTTTCTCTTATAATCAAAAGGAATTTCGTCGAACTTTGCATGATTACTCATGTCTATAGATTTAAACTCTTTCACAGCTTCGTCTAATGGGTTGTGGTAAGCGCTACGGTACCAACTGCTAATATAAGCGTACTTGAACACTAATTCATCGGTTTTGCCTTTGGCATCTACATACTTGACTAAGGAAATCTTGTCTTCTGTCAGGGTGCCAGTTTTATCGGTACAAAGAATATCCATACTGCCAAAATTTTGAATGGCAGATAGTTTTTTTACGATGACCCCGCGCTTGGCCATAGACAAAGAACCTTTGGATAAGTTCAGGGAAATAATTACAGGCAGCAGCTCTGGTGTTAGACCAACTGCAAGAGCGGCAGCAAATAAGAATGATTCTATTAGGCTATGCTTGAGTAACGCGTTTATGAAAAAAATGATAATGACTAAGAGCATTGTCATCTTCATGATTAAATAACTGAAATCCTTAATACTACGATCAAATTCGGTAACTCGTTCGCGACTAACCAAAGATTCGGCAATATGACTATATTTTGTTTGAGTACCGGTGGCGGTGACAAGCATAAAACCATCGCCGGTGGTTACGCTACTGCCCATAAGGAGCGGCATACCCGGGGCCTTTTCTACAGGGAAAGATTCCCCGGTTAAAGAGGACTCGTTTAAGAAAAAATCTTTACTGTTTATAACTTCACCATCGGCAGGCACAAGGTCGCCCGGCGTGAGAGTGACAATATCTCCCGGCACTAAATTATGCAGAGGCACTTCTTGGAGCTTGCCGTCGCGCGTCACTGCGGCAGTGATCATTACTTTCTGCTTTAATGCTTCGGCCGCTCTGTGAGACCGATAAGTGTTAAAGAAATCTAGGAAGGTGCTGACAATAACTATTACAATAATGATGACCGAGCTTTGCCATTCACCAAAAAACGACGAAATAATCGCCGCCGCTAGTAAAATAATAATTAAAGGATTTTTAAACCGAAGCAAAAAGTCAGCTAATGCTGAAAGCTTTTTTCTTTCTACTATTTCATTGGGACCGTACTGCTTTAGTAACCGAGCCGCTTCGGCCGACGACAGGCCTATAGATGGTTTTTGTTTCATAGCTAATTTTAACTATATTATAGCATTGTTGGGGGCAGGCTGATAAATGGCGGCTCTGGTTAGAGAAGTGCATGGATTTTTGCTATAATACTTTTATGGAAAAATCAGAGTTTTCAAATGGAAGTCCAGAACAAATAGAATCGAACAAACGAGATCTATACGAGAAACTTTGTGAGGGCGAGCCAAATGCTATTTTTGTTTTTGGTGGCGCAATAGTTATGAATGAAGCGACTGGAGAATATAAATCCGGTAGTTATGGCGATCCGGATCCTCATGGTCTTTTGGCAGGTAGTAAAGCAAGGTCTATAGCGGCGGCGGAGCTGCATGAACAATTCCCGGATTCAAAAGTGGTTGCCACGTCTACTATACCAAGTCGCAATGGTGAACCAGAAAAACCTTTTGCTGAAGTTACGGCAAAAGAGTTGGAGCATTATGGCGTAGAATCAGAAAATATTGTTGAGTACCCTGATCCTTATTCTACTTTTACTGAATTAATAGGGTTAATGAAGTTGGCCGTTGAAAATAAATGGGAACATCTAGTAGTAATAACAAATGAAGCTCAGGTGGGACGTACTAAGTTACTGCTCGAGAGAATAGGGTCTATAAAAAATAATAATGAATCGTATCAAAAAGCTTGGCAGGATAGTGATATGGTAAATGAGTTTGAGAAGTACAAAGAATTGAATCCTAAAGTTGTAGTTGTGGCAGCTGAGAGTATTTTACCGATTCGAGATGAACGCTATTCAAAACTTCTAGAACAAGTGAGAAATAATGAGTTGTATCGAAAAAGGGTGGAATCAGAAACTAAAGCTGAGAAGGATATTTTAGATGGAACATATGGTAAGCAAGTAAATAAACCGGAAAGCTTCATTGAACACTCTTAAAACCAAAACATCGCCGTTAAGTGATGTTTTGTCTTTTTTATAATGCAAAAATGCTCCAAGCAACCTAGTATAAACTGGGTTTTTTTATTTCTTTGATAACTGTGCTATAATAGTCATATCCCCTATTGGGGGATATGACTATTAACTGAAATATTATGTTTAGACCAAAAGATACCCAAGAACGCATTGTGCATCGGCTAAAGATTTCCTTAGGCCATTTGCAGAAAGTCATTAAAATGGTGGAAGAAAATAAATACTGCATTGATGTCATTCACCAATCCCAGGCGGTGCAAAAGGCGCTTAGCGAGACCGACAACCTGATTTTAGAAAACCATCTCAATACATGTACAGCGGATGCTATTCGTAAAGGCGATAGCAAGAAAGCTATTGCGGAAGTTATGTTAGTAGTAAAGAAATCGAAAGGATAATTATATGAACGAACATGCTATGCACGATAAACATGCGGGTCACAACCCTAATATGTTTCGCGACCGGTTTTGGCTGAGCCTTGTTTTAACTATTCCGATAATGCTCTATTCGGAAGCTATTCAAGGATGGTTTCATTTTGGCATGCCTGCATTTCCAGGATCAATATGGCTGCCTTTTATTTTAGGCACAATCATATTCTTTTACGGCGGCACAGTATTCCTAAAGAGCGCTTGGGGGGAATTGAAGGCCAGACAACCTGGCATGATGACCCTAATTAGCTTGGCCATTATTAACGCATACGTCTACAGTTTTCTAACAACCTTCTTTATTTCCGGTACCGAGTTTTTCTGGGAACTTGCGACCTTAATTACGGTGATGCTATTTGGTCATTGGATGGAAATGCGCTCAGTTACCAATGCCCAAGGGGCATTAAAAGAACTGGCCAAGCTCTTGCCGGACACAGCAGAGTTAGTTGATGGCAAGCAAGTGTCAGTATCGGAACTTAAAATTGGCGATGTGGTTTTAGTCAGACCGGGTGCAAAGATACCAGCTGACGGTACAGTGGTAGACGGCGAGTCTGACCTGAATGAAGCCATGATTACCGGTGAATCAAAATCGGTTGAAAAGATTGTAGGCAGCGAAGTCATTGCCGGAACGATTAATGGCACAGGCAGTCTTAAAATTAAAGTTACCAAAGTCGGCGAAGCTACTGCGCTAGCCGGAATTATGAGACTGGTGGCAGAGGCGCAAAACTCTCAATCACGGGCGCAAATACTGGCAGACCGCGCCGCCTTCTATTTAACGATAGTTGCCATTTTTTCTGGGATCGCGACACTCGTCGGCTGGTTAATCGCAGGCTATGGACTGGGCTTTGCCATGGAGCGTACTGTTACTGTGCTAGTCATTGCTTGTCCCCATGCCCTTGGCTTGGCCATTCCCCTCGTTACATCTATATCCACAACAATCGGAGCACGGAATGGTTTACTAGTTAAACAGCGCATGGCTCTGGAATCAGCTCGGAATATTGATGTGGTGTTGTTTGATAAAACAGGAACGCTAACCAAGGGCGAGCAGGCGGTGGTCGATGTCTGGCCTGCTGATGGTCGACAAGCTGATACGGTATTACATTTAGCAGCTTCCGTAGAACAAACCAGTGAGCATAGCTTAGGACAAGCCATAGTTAATGCGGCGAAAGAAAAGAATATTGATCTTGATATGTCAGAGCAGTTTAAAGCGATTGCCGGACATGGCGTTGAAGCTCTGCTACACGGCAAGAATATAGTATCTGTTGGCGGTCCCAAGCTTTTAGAGGCAAAGCAAGTTCAGATACCAGAAGAATTCAAAGATAAGATAGAACAGGCCGACCATGACGGCAAGACAGTTGTCTATGTACTCGAAGATAATAAAATTACAGGTGCGATAACAATTGCCGATGTCATCCGCGAAGAATCAAAACAGGCTGTTGCTAAATTGAAAGAGCAAGGCATTAAAGTTGCCATGATTACGGGAGACTCTAAAGGCGTGGCGGCGTATGTATCAAAACAACTCGGACTCGATTCCTACTTTGCTGAAGTTCTACCTGAGCATAAAGCTGAGAAAGTTAAAGAACTACAAAAAGACGGCAGTAAGGTTGCTATGGTCGGGGATGGTGTTAACGATGCCCCAGCTCTAACACAGGCCAATTTAGGGATCGCTATTGGTGCGGGCACTGACGTTGCCATTGAATCGGCCGGTATTGTGTTGATGAAAAACAATCCACTAGACATTCCGAAAGTTATTAAACTTTCAAAAGCTACATACAGCAAAATGATCCAAAACCTTATTTGGGCTACTGGGTATAACGTGGTGGCAATTCCATTGGCGGCAGGAGCGCTTGCTCATTGGGGAATATTATTAGCTCCAGCCATTGGCGCGTTGCTCATGTCAGCAAGCACGATAATTGTAGCGGCAAATGCGCAACTGCTAAGAAAATTAGATTTATAAATTAAATAATGAAAAGGAAAATTATATGAATAATAAAGTATTGACTGCCCTCATTATTGGGTTAGCTGTAGGCGGGCTTGTCGGCGTTGGTAGCACTAAGGTGTATATGAGTCAGCACTCTAAAGTGGTAAGTAATGACAGCACTTCCATGATGACACCGGCACCTGGGCACGAAAACACGCCAGAAATGCAAGTTGGCAGTACGGACATGACCGGGCAGATGTACGGAGCCACGACAGAGATGACAGCGGAACTACAAACCAAAACAGGTGATGACTTTGATAAGGCCTTTATTGTTGGAATGATTTACCATCACCAAGGAGCCATAGATATGGCTAATGTTGCTCTCAAGAATGCCGGTCATCAGGAAATAAAAGATTTAGCCAAAAATATTATTACCGCCCAGACTACGGAAATCGCTCAAATGAAGCAGTGGCAGCAAGCTTGGTTTAAGTAAAGAATTTCTTTTTAACAAAAAACACCACCGAATTAGGTGATGTGTTCTTAGAAACTGGAAGGTACCCATTTTCTTGTAAGGTCTGTCCTAACTTCTAATGGGTATTGGGTTAGTTAATTGATGTCGCTCAAAGTAGACTTGAGGCGACATTTTTAGTTTGCCGTGTATGCGTTTAGTGTTGTAGTAATGGATTTGCAGGTAAATAACTGCTGTTAACTCTCCTAGTGTTTTGTGCCTGTTTGGATCACCGAAATCTGTTTTGAATCCTGAGTAAAAGCTTTCCTGGTAACCATTTTCCCAAGGGCTGGCCTTCTTGCTCATGGATTGCATGATCCCAAGATCGCTTGCAAATTTAGTATACACTTTACTCTTGTATTCACTTCCTTGGTCACTGTGAAGTATGTGCGGCAGTCTTTGCTTTTCAATGGCATCGATTAATGCTTTGATGGTTAGTTCTACGCTGTGGGAAGTTAACACTGACCATCCTACAACTCTTCGGTCAAATATATCCATAATGGTAGCAAGATAAACCCATCTGCCATTCCACTTGAGGTGGGTAAAGTCACTAACCCAAACAGTGCTGTAGTAGGTTTGGAAAGTTGATGTGCTGTAGTAGGTTTGGAAATGGATTAACCATCCCAGTATCCATGGTTTTGTTGGGCTTACTAGGTCTTCTACGGTAGGGTTTGATGCCAAACAACTTCATGACTCTACGGATACGCTTTTTGTTAATTGCTAGTTCTAGAGCAATTCGTTTGTGTCCGTAACTGTTGTGTTGACTTAACACTTGTTCAATCTGTTGTTTTAACTGCCAATCTTTAGCGGGTTGCTTTGCCTTGTAATACAGGCTCGAGATTGAAATTCCAGTTTCAAGGGCTAATGCTCTTTTAGTTACTGGTTTCTCACTGCTTGCTTTAACGATCATCTCCCTTTTTTTTCACAAGACTGGCTTCCAAAGTCAGTTCACCGATGAGTTCTTTTAGGGCCCCGTTTTCACGCTTCAGTTTAGAGATTTCTAAGATCGAGGGTGAAGCAATGACTCCTTTAGCTATCCAGCCGTAGATGAGTTTGGGACGAAGCCCATGTTCTGTGGCTACTTGAGATACAGCAATACCATCATCCTTAATGCGCTTGAGTATTTGGTCTTTAATCTCTTTGGCTACTGCCGGTTGTCCTCTGGGCATAGTTGTGTTCCTTTCATACCATCATTATACCGGAAGGAATGAGTTTACAAGATTTGGGGTACCTTCCAATGTGCGTACTTACGCACGGTACATTTTGAAAGAGGGAAGTATTGTCGAAAAACGAGAGTTGCTCGGATGTTTTAAAACCCTAGTCGTTTTATTAAATAAGCAGTTAAATTTGAAGGTATCAAAAGAGTAAATTTGTGTTATAATTATGGTAGTTATTAAGAAATAATATGGAATTAATTCGTAAATTTGGACAATTAGGTAAAGGCGATGCAGATATTTCTGGAGGTAAGGGAGCTTCTTTAGGAGAAATGACTCAGACTGGCATTCCTGTCCCACCAGGCTTCGTAGTGCTGTCATCTGCCTTTGAACAGTTCCTCAAAGAAACAGATCTCAATGTGGCAATCGATGGTATTCTAGATACTGTTAATCCAGATGAGATCCACACCGTGGAGAATGCCTCCGAGCAAATCCAATCCCTTATTCTTAATTCCGCTATGTCTGAAGATATTCAGGCAGATGTTTTAAAGAACTTCGCTGAGCTTGGGGCGGAGTATGTTGCTGTTAGATCCAGTGCTACAGCAGAGGACAGTGCTTCTGCTGCATGGGCTGGACAGTTAGATTCCTTCCTCAACACTACTGAAAGTACTCTGTTAGAGAATGTTCGTCGATGTTGGGCATCTTTATTTACTCCTCGTGCCATATTCTACAGATTTGAAAAGCAATTGCATAAGCAAAAGATTTCCGTAGCTGTAGTGGTTCAGAAAATGGTGAACTCTGCAAAGAGTGGAATTGCTTTTTCGGTACATCCAGTTACAGAAGATAGAAACCAGCTTATTATTGAAGCTGGCTTTGGTCTTGGAGAAGCCATTGTCTCTGGCTCAGTAACACCAGATTCATATGTAGTAACAAAAGAACCAAGAGAAATTTTAGACATAAATGTCTCTGAACAATCTCGTGCTTTGTTTAGAGTTGATAGGGGTGGTAATGAATGGAAGGAACTTGGAGAAGAAGGTTCTAAACAAGTTCTCACTGAAACCCAGATTTTAGAGCTTTCCAAACTTATTTTAAAGATCGAACAGCACTACGGTTTCCCCTGTGATATTGAATGGGCTTTTGAGAACAATACTTTCTACATTACTCAAAGTAGGCCAATTACTACTTTGATGGATATTGTAGCTACTACAGAACACCAACAGAAGCAATTATTAGCGCAAAAGTTTATTACTGAGCTAAATGGTGCCAAATCCATTCCACCTCTAAGCAACTACTCCTTATTTATTTTTGGCTCAGGTTATAACACAGAAAAATATTTTAAGAATGTGTTTAAAAAAGAAATGCCCCATGCAATTCTAAATATCCGTGACAATGGAGAAACTCAAACATTTTTGCCAGAAGATGCGTGGAAACAATATGTTAGCGAAGTATTTGAAAATTATTTGCAGGATACAAATTATACAAAAGCTATAGAGAAAAACTTTTATAGAAATTTTCCAGCGATTGATGAATTGTATAAAAAATATACATACAATTTTATCGCCGGACACAGTGAAGAAAGTCTATTGCCAATAGTAGAACAGGATTTTGATCTATTTTGGACATCAAATGCTTGGTCTCATTTTTCCACCTATTTCGATATAGATTTGTGTTATTCAATTATTCAGGGTAAATATCCTGAGGTTTCAAAATCGGAAATAGAATCTATTTGGCATAACGCTACCGATATGGTTGCCGAATCTTTTGATAAAGCACAAAAGAGAGATATTTTAGAGCAATTAAAAAACAATCCCTCAATAAATATTGATGAGTTAGTAGAATATTGCCAATACTTCTTCACTACTTATAAAAATGCGTTACCGCTTTCAAAGGTAAAAGAAGAAGTTTTAAAGGTTTACGGAGATTTTATTACTGATCCTGACAAAGCTGTTTCGGAGTTAGGAGAAATGGATAAAGAGTTAGAAATAAAACAGAATCAATTTAACGGATGGAGATTAGGCCTATCAGAATTACAACAAACGATAGCCGATTTTTGTCAGTTGGTTATGCGTGTTCGGGATCAGCGCAAGAATCATTTTGCAAAAGGAATTGCAATTGCCTGGCGCATCGCTGAGAAAATATTTGCTGAGGCAAAAGTCGACACCGATTTAATCGAAAACGTTTTACCATTTGAAGAACTTATAAAAGGTTCAAAGTTCATTGCTTCTATTGGCGACGAATTAAACAAGAGAAATAATTTATATATCGTGTATGTCCCTTACAAAGGACCCAAGGAAGTATCCTATGAGAACATCAAAGAAAATTATAATTTGATTAACTCATATTTTATGGATGACCATGCACAGCAATCACAAGAAATTAAAGGGCAGATTGGCAATAAAGGTTTTGAGAAAGGATATGTTAGAATTGTTCGCTCTTCAAGTGAGTTTGATACCTTCAAAGAAGGTGAGATTCTTGTAACAGGGATGACTCGCCCGGAATTCGTTCCTCTTGTACGAATTGCAAAGGCTATTATAACGGATGAAGGTGGTATTACCTGCCATGCTGCTATTGTCTCAAGGGAATTAAACAAACCGTGCGTGATAGGAACGAAAATTGCAACAAAGGTCTTGAAAGATGGCGATATGGTAGAAGTCGACGCCAATAACGGTGTGGTAAAAATAATTAACCCATAATTATGCAACAAGATCCTCAACTGTTTGCAAACAGCATGCCCCGCATTGAGACAGATACTTGGTATCGTCAGCGTTTTGATGCGTGCCCACACTTCATGTTCTTTTTAGGCGACGCACATATCTCCGAAGTACAGCATACAAATTACCCTTACGGTCAGCGAATTACATATGCAGGATTTTCTAAGAATCGTGCGGATTGGTACCATAGTTTAACTGAACTACAGTACACCGCAAAAAATATCATAGATGCCTCTAAAGAGAATCCGAATATCAGTAAAGAAATGATTCAGGCGTTTTTGCCATGGCAAGAACAGTTTTATACTTTGTGCGAAAAAGTGCGTGATGCAAATTTGTCAGAGCTTTCTAATGAAGATTTACTCGCTTTGTACAACGAACTTGTAAATGTGTACACTAAAAAACTTAATTCATCTCCACTCATCGATGGTTTCGCTTTAAGTACAGACGAAGACATCGCTGCACAAGTTAAAGCGCATTTGCAATCGACAAATCTAGATGATAAGTTTGTAGAATATTTTGAGGTGCTTACTTCACCAGTATTTTTATCCTTCCTTCAAGAAGAGGATATTGAATTATTAGAAATAGCAAAAAAGATTAAGGTAGATCCATCTCAGAAAGATGCATTATTAAATGAACATACAGAAAAATATTTTTGGACTCACAACAATTACGTTAAAGACAATGTGCTAGGTGTAGATTTTTTTGAAAACAGAATCAAAGAATTTGGGGATACCGATTACGACTTTGAAATCGCAAGAATTAAAAATTTGCCAGAACATAACATGCAGCGTAAGGCTTCGCTA
>JBBRMG010000021.1:0-16661 GCA_038230955.1 Candidatus Doudnaibacteriota bacterium
AATTTTATGCACAACTCAATGCATGGACTACACGAGGGTCATACTCTTCATATAGTTTTAATCGGCGGCGGACTATTCGTAATTTTCCTTTTGTATTTAAAAGATAAATATTGGACTGAGAGAACCAAAAAATAATTTGGTATCCGTAATGCAATTCGGCACCCTACACTCTAATCCAAAGCGCAACGCTCATTGACACCGACTCTAAAAAATGGTAGAATTGCTCAGTCTTAAGCAAATCGAATAATCGCTTGTGTGTTATGTAAATAGCGCATGGGAGGAAAGTCCGAACACTTAATTTGATGGCCACTATAGAGCTATCAAAACTGGTAGCGGGTAACGCCCGTCAGGAGTGATCCCAGAGGTGCGAACAGTGACGCCGGCGCGGAAACGCAAAGGCATCTGCCAGCCGTAAGGTCGACAGATGAATCGTTACGGCAACGTAGCGAGTGAAACGGCAAAATCCTTACCTAAGTGCAAAGCCAAATTTGGTAGGCTGCTCGAGCTAGCTGGTAACAGCTAGCCCAGATAGATGATTATTTAGAAACAGAATTCGGCTTACGAGTTTGCTTAGGACCTAAAAACACCCCAATAGTGGGGTGTTTTTAATTAACTCGTGCAAAATGCTATAATTATACATATGAAAATCGCATTAGCTCATGATTCCTTTACGCAAATTGGTGGTGCAGAACGCATCGCTGCAACTTTGCATGAACTGTATCCAGACGCAGAGTATCACACCATTGTTGTCGACAGCCGATTAAACTCGTTTGTCGCGGGTTGGAAAATACACACCACAGTTATCCAAGCTCTATATAATATCTACCCTAGATTTCAACAATTGTTTCCTTTGATTCCCGTCGCTCTGTACTTACAACCGAAGATTAAGGCGGACATTTTAATCAGTTCCAGTTCCTCTTACGCTAAAGGCTTCCGCGTTGGCCCCAATACTATTCATATTAATTATTGTCATACACCGACCAGATTTGTCTGGGGGGATTTTGATTATGCTTTGCAAGAAATTCCTGCGTTCTTGCGGCCTGTGGCTAAACAGTACTTCCGGTGGCTGAGAAAGTGGGACAAATGGACAACAAAAGATATTGATTACTTTATTGCTAATTCTAAAGAGGTCCAATCGCGCATTAAGCAATACTATGGTCGCAATAGCGATATTGTCTATCCGTACGTGGAAATGTCTTTTTGGCACGCAACTAAACCAAAACAGGATTATTTTTTAATTGCCGGACGTCTACAACCATACAAAGGGCACGACACGGTTATTCGAGCCTGTACCGAAGCGGGCTTGCGGTTACACGTAGTAGGCACGGGTCGTTACGAAACCTATTTACGTTCTATTGCCGGACCAAACATCGCATTCCTCGGTCGAGTGAGCGATGAGCAATTACGCGACGAGTACAGTGGCGCCAAGGCATTTTTATACCCACAGCTGGAAGATTTTGGTATGATGCCACTTGAAGCAGCGGCCTGTGGTACTGCCACCATCGGTTTGGCAATGGGCGGCAGTCTTGAAACAATTGCCCCGGGCATTAGCGGTGAATTGTTACCCGAGATTACCGTTGACTCCTTGAAAGCTTGCTTAGCTTCCTGGCAGCCAGAAAAATACAATACCGAAGCGATGCGACAACACGCTAATAAGTTTAGTAAACAACAGTTTAAACAGAAAATTCAAGAGTTAGTTAATCACGCCCAATCGTTATGAAAATAGCATTAGATTTTCGCGGGCTTTTGTCTGGCCGAGTTAGCGGCGTTGAAAACTACATTTTTAATATAATGGAGCGATTATTGGTACTAGACCACGAGAATCAGTACATGCTTTTGGAAAATGCTTATAAGGCTAAAGATCTTAGCAGTCTGCATTTTATTAATACTCAAATTGTTCAACGACGGATCCCCAATAAATTTTTTAATGGCTCTTTAAAATTGTTTGGCGTTCCAAAGTTCGAGAAATACTTCGGTCAGTTTGATACTTTGTTTTTACCTAATTTTAATTTCTTTGCTTTGAAAGCTTCGACAAAACTTGTAGTGACCGTTCATGATATGTCACCCGTAGTAACGCCGGAGTATTACAGCATAAAAAGACGAATATGGCATTGGGCCGTAAATTTTAAGAAAACTTTAGCCAGGGCAAATAAGATTATTGCTGTATCCGAATACACTAAGGCCGATTTGATTCGCTTGTTCAACGTTCCTGCTGAAAAAATCGTTGTAATATACCCTGGAATTGATCGCCAAATATTTTCACCCAACTTGCCTGATGAGAAATTACGCGAAGTCCGAAATCGATACAGTCTGCCAGGGGAATACATATTATTTTTAAACACTATTGAACCACGGAAAAATTTAGTAGCATTCATTAAGGCTTTTGAACAATTGCCCGGTAATGAGAGCTTGGTCATTGGGGGCAAAGCGGGCTGGAAGTATGGCCCCATTTTTAAGGCAATAGAAAATAGCCCCAAGCGACGATTAATTAAATACTTAGGGTACGTTCCCGAAAATGATAAGCCATATTTAATTCACTTGGCCCGAGCTGTTGGTTTTCCGAGCTTTTACGAAGGGTTCGGTTTCCCAGCGCTTGAAGCATTAAGTCTGGGGGTACCTGTGTTAACCTCCCAACTGACATCTTTGCCGGAAACAATAGAAGATGCAGCGCTCATGGTAAACCCGTATAATATAGAGGAGCTGGCATCAGGTCTAAAATCTATAATGACAGATGATCAATTGCGGCAGCGACTTATTGCCCGGGGACTGGAACAAGCCAAAAAATTTGACTGGGACATTGCTGCTCAAAAAATGCTCAACGTATTTAACAGTTTATAATCAATGAAAATAGGTTTTGATTTCCGTATGGGAGGAGCTATCAATTCCGGTATTGGCCGGTATGTATTCGAGTTGTTAAAAAAGATTTTAGCAGCAGACGTCAATAATCAATATTTCATCTTCTATAACAAAAACAACGTAGACGAAAGAGATTTAATAGTGCTGAGGACATTTAGTAACGTCACTCTGGTGCCGACTAAGCTCCGGCATTATTCAATTGCCGAGCAAATCTTTTTTCCTCGTATTCTCAATAGTTATGGTTTAGATCTAGTACATTTTCCCAACTTCAATGTTCCGGCCTTTTATCGCAAGCCTTTCATAGTCACTATTCATGATATGGTCCATCACAAAATTAGTGGCCATAAAAAAAGCACTCTAATATTCTTTTATGGTTATAAATATATTATCAGTCATGCGGCCAAAGCCAGCCTAAAAATTATTACTGTAACTAACGCGGCAAAGAAAGACATTATAGAGTTGCTTGGTGTACCTGAAGACAAAATTGAAGTTATTTACGAAGCTCCATTCCTTCAGGAAACTTCAGCTAGCAATGTTACCAAAGTCAAAAACATGTTTTTATTAAAACGCCCTTATTTTTTATTTGTTGGGACACTGGAGCGAAAAAAGAACATTATCAATTTATCTCGAGGGTTTGATTTATTCATGGACAACTACAAACTCGATATGGACTTAGTTTTTGCCGGGAAGCCCGATCGCCATTACCCTAATATAAAATTTGAAGCGATGAATATTCAGCACGCTGATCGCTTAGTGTTTACAGATTTTGTTGATGATGATGTGTTATCTGCCTTGTATCAAGGAGCCTATGCATTTACCACAGCTTCCATGCACGAGGGATTTGGTCTGCCGGGAGTGGAAGCGATGCAATTTGGATTACCAGTCCTGGCTTCGAATACAGATGTATTTAATGAAGTGTATGACAATGCAGCGATCTATTTTGATGGACTGAACCCAGAAGACATTGCAGAAAAAATGCATTTAATTGTGCGCGACCCATTGTTCTATCAGCAAATGCAAGAAAAAAGTTTAAAACGCGGCCAAATATTTAATTGGGATGCCGCTGCTCAATCTACCATTTCGTTATATCATGAGCTTACAAATGAAAAATAAAAAACTAAAACCTATCTCCGTCGCATTAGTCGGCGGTTTAACCGCTGGGCCTATAATGCCTCTTTTGGCGTTGCGCGAGGAAATAAAATCGCGCCACCCAACCGCCCACTTTATAGCGATTGACGTAGCTGGTTCAGTCGCTAGTCTGTTAGCCAAAAGACAGCACGTAGTATTTTATCCGATTGCCGCTGGTAAACTCCGTCGTTATTTTTCAATACGCACCGTATCTAGTCCTGTTCTCGTGGTAATTGGGATTATCCAATCAATGCGCATTTTGTTGCGGCATAAAGTCACTCAGGTTATTGGGGCGGGGGGGTTTGTGCAGGTGCCAGTAATTTGGGCCGCCTGGTTATTGCGTATACCTGTACATATTCATCAACAAGATATCTCTCCAACTTTAGCCAATACTTTGTGCGCCCCCTTAGCAACCACCATGAGTGTGACATTCGAAAGCTCACTGCAAGATTTTCCCCGAAGCTCCGGTATTTTTTCTCACGGCCGGGAAGTAAATATTGCTTGGACCGGTAATCCCGTGCGGCCAGAGATATTGTCGGGCGGGAAAATAGAAGGTCAAAAACAGTTTGGGTTAGATCGCTCCTGGCCCACTGTATTTATTATTGGTGGTGGAGGCGGGGCTTCTGGACTGAATGATTTAATTTATGGTTCATTGGATGAGCTTACGCGAACAGTCCAAGTTATTCATAGTACAGGTAAAGGCAAACTAAAAATGGAAGCAAAGGAGCGCTATCACCCGTACGAATTCATAAACCGAACGGAACTAGCTTATGCTGTGGCCGACATAGTGGTCGCACGGGCGGGTATTGGCACTATTACAGAATTGGCAAACTTAGGAAAAGTTAGTATCATTATCCCTATGCCTCACACCCATCAGGAAGCTAACGCAGAAATGCTGTATCAGAATAAAGCTGCTATCGTTCTCGATCAGTCCGACATAACGCCCGCTAGATTGGTCCGTACCATTCGCAAAATCCTGTTTGATTTAGAGTTACAACATTCTATCAAAGAAAACGTGGAAAAAATAATGCCAAAGCGTTCCGCAAAACATATTATTGATTTAATCGGACTATAAAATGAGCTCTTTTAACCGACCTAAAATTGGGTTAGCCCTGCGAGGCGCATCGACCAGGTCTATGTTCTATATAGGCTTTTTAGAAGTCCTGGATGAGCAAAAAATACCAATAGACTACATTGCCACTATGTCCAGCGGAGCCATCGCAGCTGCGGCCTATGCCTGCGGCACCATGCATGAGCTCAAGCGCCAAGCACTGACCTGGGACGCGGACACATTGTATAGTTTAATCGATCGCACTAAGAATAAGGGCGGTTTGTATAGCATGGAAAAAGGGGAAGAGTTTTTGCGTCAGTTCACCCGCAATCTAAGATTCGAAGATGTAAAACCACAAATGGGATTTGTGACCGCCGACATCAACGAAGGTACAGAAGTTGTTCTTCAAATGGGTGATATTGCCAAGGCCATTTGCGCTACCTGTAGCGTGCCCGGCATTTTCGAACCTGTGCAATGGGGTAATAAAGCTTTAGTCGATGGCGGATTGATAAATGTTATCCCCGGTAACGTGTTGCAAGAAGTGGGGATGGACATAGCAATCGGCGTCGACCTGAGAGCCACTAATTATATTTTTAGCCCTGCCCAATATTTTATTCGCCAAGTGGTCTCTTGGTTGCGCAGTTTGCTATTGTTGAATCAAGCGGAAAAGTTTGGAAAATGGATTGAAATGCAATTTGAAGACAGCGAACTGTTTACATCAGCCTTAAAAGGGAACGAGTCAGCGCCATCTGCCCCCGGCATGTTTTCTGTTATAGGCCGCTCAATGGATTTGGCTTTGGCGGCTCAAAAAAGACACGTAGAGTCTAATTCCTACCAATGCGACATTTTAATTCGACCGGAAACCAAGAAAAAAACATTAGCGCAAAGATTTTTTTTACTCTGGCTGACCGATTTTTCTCGAACAGAAGAAATGTACCAACTAGGGCGCACAACCGCTACTGAGTATGCTCCTAAAATTTGGCAAGCCATGGCAGATTTTGAATCTAAAAAGCAAGGCCACGAAATCGCCCTAAAAGAAATGATTAAGCATAATTAATATGGATATTTCGACTGCGCACAAAATTTATTTTATTGGCATAGGTGGCATAGGCATGTCAGCGGCGGCTGGTATTGCAGCGGAAGCGGGCTTTGAAGTCTCTGGCAGCGACAGCACCCAAATTTATGATCCTTCTAAAAGTGTATTAGATCGTTTCGGCATCAATTATCATATTGGCTATGCCGTCTCTAACATTGCCGAGGCGGAGGCCGATATATTCGTTGCATCAGCAGGAGAAGACGAAAAAAATCCGGAAGTAGCCTACGTAAACGAACAAGGTTGGCGACTGTATAGTTTTCCAGAACTACTACATGAAATCGCAAAAGACAAAATTCGTATTGTGGTAGCCGGCACGCATGGCAAGTCAACTACCGCCGGGTTATTAGGCCACACCTTGCATGACATTGATGACAGCTCTTTTATGACTGGAGCAGTCCTACAGAGCTATAATACCAACTTTCAGTACGGCGATGGCCACTATTTTATATTTGAAGGGGATGAATACAAGGCGTTATACGATGATCCCACCCCCAAATTCCACTACTATAAGCCAGACATCTTAGTAATAACAAATCTAGAATTTGACCACCCTGATATTTTTAGCGACTTGGATGAAATGAAAGATGAATTCCGTCAGCTCATCGCTAATATGCCTGATGACGGTTTAATTATATATAATGCTGATGATGTTAATTTGGCTCAACTTATGCACGAAACAGAAGTTGCCAGCTTCGGTTTTAGCTTAGAACACCCTGCCGATTTTATGGCCGATGAAATTAAATACACAGCGGACGGAACCTCATTTAAAGTCAGTCGCTATGTTAAATCAGAATTAAAGTGGTCCGAAAATTACCACACTCAGCTTGCCGGCAAAATTAATGTTTACAATTCGTTGGCAGTCATTGCCACGCTGCGAGCTTTGGGGTTCGAACATCAAGCAATCCAAGATACAGTCGAAACTTATTTGGGAGTGAAGCGGCGTTTTGAAAAAATTGGTGAAAGTAGCGGCGGCGTAGTCGTCTACGATGACTACGCTCATCATCCCACAGCAATCATGGAAACTTTGGCCGCTGCCCGGGGTCGTCACCCCGATTCGCGTATATGGGCGGTGTTTGAACCCCACACCTATAGCCGTACGGTGGCTACCCTAGATAATTTGGCGGTGGCTTTTAGTGCTGCCGACGAAGTACTGCTAGCGGAAATTTATCCTGCCCGAGAACAAAAAACTGAGCATTCTATTACAGGGACGCAAGTAGTGGAGCAAATTAAAAAATACCATGAGCATGTTCGGTTAGTTGCTGATAAATCTGCCGCCTCTGCTATATTGCGAAGCGAGCTTAAACCTCATGATGTAGTGGTCATAATGGCTGTTGGTAATTTTAATACATTGGCCCAAGAGCTAGCCGTATAATTATGGAAATAAAAACAGAAGTCTTGTTAGCACCATATACGACTTTCCATATTGGCGGCCCAGCCGCGTTTTTTTGTGAAGCTACTAATGCCATAGAATTACAAGAAGCGATAACCATAAGATATGAACACGATTTACCTTTGCTAATATTGGGTGGGGGGAGCAACATCTTGGTGGCTGATCGTGGATTTGCCGGGATGGCCATTCAGTTGCGCAACACAGGAATCGAAATGCTCCATGATAATCCGGAAAGCGTAATTTTGCGTATTGCTTCAGGCGAAATTTGGGACGACGTGGTTAGTTACGCAGTAGATAATAATTGGTGGGGGATAGAAAACTTATCTCATATACCGGGGCGCATGGGTGGTTTTGCCGTCCAAAATGTGGGAGCGTATGGTCAAGAGGCAAGTGATGTTGTGGTCTCAGTCGAACTGCTCGACACAGAAACAGGCGTAATAAAAACGTTAGCCAATGAACAGTGTAATTTTTCTTATCGGCAGAGTATTTTTAACGGCGCAGAAAAAGGCCGATATGTTATCCTTCACACTTCGATCCGTTTAAGTAAAATACCGGCCCCAGTATTAAGTTATGGTGATTTAAAAAAATATTTTAGCGACCAGAAAATAAACACACCGTCTATTCAGCAGATTCGCACAGCCATTATTACAATTCGCAATACTAAATTCCCTTTTCCCGATAAACCTGAGCGAGGCAATGCCGGGTCATTTTTCCGAGGTCCCATTATAGATGAAGCACAACAACAGCAATTATTTGCGAAAGTCGAGGAAAGTTTTGGCGAACAAGCTCTTGTTAAATTAAAATCGATGAAAGATCGATTAATAGTTCCGCAAGGTATGAAAACACCAACTGGATTCTTAATAGAGCTGTGTAATCTTAAGGGTTGGCGGGTAGGCGGCGCAGAAGTTAACCCCGATCAGGCGGCGATAGTCCTCAATGCCACAGGAACAGCTACGGCTCAAGACGTAATGGAACTATTTAAGCATGTGCGCTTAACAGTTTTTCAAAAAACAGGATTAGAGCTTCATATAGAGCCGGAATTAATTGGTTTTTCGGCACAAGAATTAGCAGCCGCCTATGCAATAATGGTATAATAGGAAGGTCATTAACCAAAAAATAATGAATATCCAAATCAAGGCACTGCACACTACCATTACTGATGCTATTCGATCTAGTATTGAAGACAAACTGGCTGTGCTAGAGCGCTTTTTACGGCCGGAACACAAAATTACTGTTGATTTAGAAGAAGACGTGAAGCACAATAGCGGCCGCTTCAGTCGAGTTGAGGTTCATATTACTCCTCATGGATATTATGCTGAAGCCCGGGGCAACAATTTTTATGAAGCGTTGGATTTAGTTATCCCCAAAATTCGGGAGCAGCTAACTCGCAGTAAAGACAAAAAAGTCAGTTTGCGTCGTCGTTTGGGCAACATTTTTAAACGCAGTCGTAGTAAAGAATAATTTATTTAAAAAAAATAGAGAAGTCGGGTTTGAATCCGCTTCTCTTTTTTGCGACCGTGCCTCGCTTAGGCGCAAGGTACGGGCACCGAGTACTTAGTGATGCTAATAAATAGTTGGCCGTAGCATTCGCTCAAAGCCACACCACCCACTATTTCACCGTTCCTAGTTAGCTGAGTGATTCCGGAGCCAGTGTTAGTCTGTATACTATAACCGTTCTCCCGATAATACTGTTCAGTACAATGTGTAATTTCCTCTATCGGCACCTTCCTGAGCGTAGTAAAACTCAGATTAATGTCTCCTCTGTTTTCATTTGATGTCAGAGTCATCGACTCCAACCCTCGTACTCTAGATCTGAGCCATTGGCCGAACGCCATGGCTCCTTGAATAAACATGTGTTCGACAACATTGCTCATTTGAAATTCCTCCACTACAAATTTAATCTACTATACCAATAATATAACTTTATAGCATAATGTTTGGACTAAGTCAAGAAGCTGGAATGTAGCAAAGGTAGTCATTTTATTAGTTTTCCGCTATACTTCACTGGCAATTAACGTATCCCAGACACAGAACCTCACATATTTATGGCGATTTTTACCAAACTTTTTTCTATTAGTTCGGACCCAACAAAAAAATATAGCTCCGAAGTTGCTGAAATTAACGGCCACAAGGAAGAAATAGCCGGATTGAGCGACGAGCAAATTCGCGAGGAAATTAAATCTTTCCGATCAACACTACAAAGTACGAAAGAGGACTCAGAAATTTTTAAAAAGTTACTGACAATTCGTCCGCGAGTGTTTGCTTTAACCCGGGAAGCGGCCATGCGGGCTATTGGCCAATTCCATTACGACGTTCAGTTAATGGGCGGCATTGCTTTAGCCGATGGCAAAATTGCGGAAATGAAAACCGGTGAGGGGAAAACCTTAACCGCGACTTTATCTTTAGTCCTTTATGCGTTAGCCGGCAAAGGTGCTCACTTGGTTACGGTGAACGACTACTTGGCTCGATGGAATGCCAGCACCATGGCCCCTATTTTCCACAAGCTCGGTTTGTCCGTTGCCAGTATTCAACACGAGGCCTCGTTCTTGTATGATCCCAGCTATCAACCAGAAGCAGAAGAAATTGCTAAAGTTGAAGGCGCCACCCAAGGATTAGTGTTGGATGTAAAGCACATGAGACCAATTCCTAGGCGTGACGCGTACGCTGCCGATATAACATACGGCACTAACAATGAATTTGGGTTCGACTACTTGCGTGACAATATGGCTCAAAGCGAAGCCCAGCTTTCACAGCGCGAGTTGTTTTTCACCATTGTCGATGAAGTCGACAGTATTTTAGTGGACGAAGCCCGCACACCGCTTATTATTAGCCAATCAGATACAGACCCTACAGATAAGTATATTGAGTTTGCAAAAATTGTGGACCGACTGCAAGACGAAACCGATTATGCGGTTGACGAAAAACATAAGTCCGCCTCTTTGACCGACGACGGCATTAATAAAATTGAAAAGATTCTTAACGTCGTTAATATTTATGATACTGGCAAAGGCGTTACCACTCTGCATCACATTGAGCAGGCGTTGAAAGCGAAAACTTTGTTTAAGCGCGATCGTGATTATGTAGTACGCGACAATGAAATTATTATTGTTGATGAATTCACGGGCCGTCTTATGTTTGGCCGACGTTACTCTGAAGGGTTGCATCAAGCGATTGAAGCTAAGGAAAATGTAAAAATTCAGCAGGAGAGTAAAACGTTAGCCACGATTACGTTCCAAAACTTATTCCGCTTGTATAGCAAATTGTCCGGCATGACAGGTACAGCGAAAACAGAAGAGGAAGAATTTTTCAAAATTTACCGGTTAGAAGTAATTCAAATACCAACCAACCGGCCAATGGTCCGCATAGATATGCAAGATGTTATTTATAAATCGGAAGAAGCCAAGTTTAAAGCCATTGCGGTGGATGTAAAAGATCGCCACAAACGAGGACAGCCAGTATTAATTGGTACAGTTAGCATTGCTAAAAACGAAATGTTAGCAGACCATTTAAAACAAGAAGGTCTATCTTTTGAAATTTTGAACGCAAAGAACCACGAGAGGGAAGCTCAAATTATTTCGCGAGCAGGAGCCTTTGGTGCCATTACTGTAGCCACAAACATCGCTGGTCGTGGTGTCGACATCATGCTCGGCGGTAACCCTATTGATCCCGATGAAGCAAAAAAAGTCCGTGAGTCTGGCGGGCTTCATATATTAGGGACTGAACGCCATGAATCTCGCCGGATTGATAACCAGTTGCGTGGTCGTAGTGGTCGCCAAGGTGACCCCGGTTCTTCTCAATTTTTTGTCTCCATGGAAGATGATTTAATGCGTTTATTTGGTGGTGAAAAAATGAAATCATTAATGACCCGTTTGGGTATTCCGGACGACCAACCCATTGCCGCTAGTATGGTTTCTCGCTCCATTGAACAAGCTCAGAAAAAAATCGAAGGAATTAACTTTGACACTCGTAAAAATGTGCTCGAGTACGATGATGTACTTAATTTGCAGCGAACCAAGATTTATAAAATGCGTCGTCAATATCTGACCGGTAAAATGGATGGTGACGAGCCTTTAAAAGAACAATTTTTGGGAATGATTCGCGATGAACTTGCGGTTATAGTAGAAGATAGTTTGTCCGTTGCCGATGGTAATGACAAAGCCACAGCAGCAATATTAGAAGCGGCCAGTGGGATATTCCCATTACCGCAAGGCCTTGAGACCAGCGTTAAAGCAGCTATGGAAAATGCGGCCGACAAAGAATTTGCCGTCATTGATATTTTGTTTGAAGCTGCCAAGGGTATGGTAGAAACAAAGGAGCAAGAAATTGGCGCTGAAATATATGAACAGATCATGCGTCAAGTAGCTTTGCAAGCCGTAGATGTATTATGGATGGAGCACTTAGACACAATGGATCACTTGCGAGATTCTGTGAGATTACGAGGATATGGCCAGCGTGACCCCCTAGTGGAATACAAACGGGAAGGATACATTCAATTCAATCGGCTTCAGGAAGATATTAATAAGCAGATCGCTTACACTGTGTTGCGAGTTACTATGCAAGTGGATCCTCACGCTGGACATGATCATCCACCAATTCCGGCCCAGCAACCTAACAATTTAGTCATGAACTTGTCTGACGGCTCAAGTGGGGGAAGCAGTTCCGCTGCGGCGCCGGAAGATCCCCGCATGGCTGGTATTGGTCGGAACGACTTGTGCCCATGTCATAGTGGTAAGAAATTTAAAAGGTGCGGCCTCTTGAATACACAGGAGCATCAAACTAATATGACTAAGTTAGCCTAATACGAGCATTAATTAATCAACGACTATGAAACTGACAACAATCGACCACTTGGTTTACTTTGTAAAGAATTTAAAAGCTGCAGAAAAGTTTTACACAGCCTTGCTTGGTAAGGTTGAATACCGCGATGCTGAACAAATCGCTTATGCCGTAGGGGAGACTCGTGTTTTCTTTGCTCTGCCTTATGACAAAAAGGCTGGCAAGCAGGGAGCAGACAAAATTGGATTTAACCACATTGCTTTTGGGGTGAGTTCAGTAGCTAAGTTACGTGCTATTGAAGAGGGTTTAGACAAGCTGAAATACAAGCACAGTGGAATTATGCTAGATGAGTACGCTCAAGAGCCATTCATTTGGCTAGATGATACTGACGGCAACCGTGTTGAAATCTACTGCCGCACTGCGTAATTCTCATAAACATTATTAAACAAAGTATATGGCTAACTTTCACGATTTCAAGAAAAAAGAACCAAACAAAACTGAAAAAGTATTATATGAGCTAATGATGCGTCAAGAAATGGCTGATCGCAGTCTTTGGACCAACTCTGCTTTTATTTCTGCTCTGGCTATGCTCGGTAATGTGGAGCCGGACAAAGTGGCTGACATTCTCGTCAACGGCAATGACCGAATAAAGGAATATAGCGCCAAGATTAACGAAGCGATTGAGAAACTGGAAAAAGCCAAAGCTCCGGAAGCAAAACCGGAAATGCCGGAAAAGATTATTGAGCAGAATTCGACAGATGACACAGTAGCAGAAACTGCAACTGATGAAGCTTAAATTTATTACCGGTAATCAGAATAAAGTTAATGAAGTCCGCCGAATCTTGGGTGACTTTGTTGAGATTGAGCAATTAGAGCTTGATCTACCAGAAATCCAGAGTCTCGATCCAGACAAAATTATTGAAGCTAAATTAAAGGCTGCCGCTGAAATTGCTACAGGTCCTTTTATCGTTGAAGATGTTTCGCTACACTTTATGGGAATGAAAGGGTTTCCAGGACCGCTCATTAAATGGATGGAGCAAGCTATTGGCAACGACGGTATATATGAGCTTGTGAAAGGCCTAGTCAATACTGATGTGCAAAATAGAGTCACTTATGGTTATTATAACGAGACTGGAAATATAGAATTTTTTGTAGGCATTGTTGGCGGCAAAATTGTTGCTCCTCGTGGTAATAAAGATTTTGGTTGGGGACCAATTTTCCAGCCGACTGGATCGGACAAGACTTATGGTGAAATGGATTGGACAGAAAAGGAAAAGTTTAGCCCGCGCATCATAGCGTTGGAAAAACTGAGGGGCACTTTACAATAGTGACAGCTTTATCAACAAAACAAAAAGCAGCCGAGCTCCAAGCCATTGCTGAGCAAATAGCCAAGTGCCGTATATGCAAGAAAGATAAAATAGGAGTCGCAGTGCCCGGTGAAGGCAATCCCAACGCCGATATCGTGTTTATTGGCGAGGCACCTGGTAAGCAAGAGGCTAAAACCGGACGGCCATTTATTGGCCCAGCTGGAAAAATGTTACGCGGCTTATTAGCAGCTATAAAGTTAAGAGATGAGGACGTATTCATAACCAGCCCGGTAAAATATTTGCCTGTTTATGTAACACCAAAAGAATTTGATATAAAACATGGGCGCATTCACTTATTTAAACAGCTTGGTATTATCAAACCGAAAATAATTGTACTTATGGGTAACACTGCATGCATGGCGGTACTTGGTGAAAAATTTCCGATAGCCAAGGTGCATGGTACAATAATACAGCGTGAAAGGAAAAGTTATTTTATTAGCTACCATCCAGCCGCGCCGCTGTATTCACCATCCTTGCGCCCGGTACTGAAAAAAGATTTTTTTAAACTAAAAAAGCTAATCACCGCAAACTAATTTTATGAAATTAAAGAGTGCAAAAAAAGCGCAAAGTGTACGCTTACCTAAGCATGTTATTCCTGAGCGTTATAAGATAATGCTTCACCCAGATTTCGAAAGCTTTACATTTAGTGGCGAAGAAACGATATACTTCAAGTTAACAAAAACTGTGCGGCAGGTTACTTTGCATTCAGTCGATTTAAAAATTCACAGCGCAGAAGTTTTAGCGACTTCAGCTAAAGGCAAAGATACATGGGCTGCTAAAATTTCCTACGATATCAAAAACGAAACCGTCACATTCACCTTTCCCAAAACAATTCGCCCCGGTAAACACCAGCTCAAACTTTTGTTTGTCGGTATTTTAACTGACCAGTTAAAAGGGTTTTATCGCAGTAAGTATTTGCACAAGGGCATAGAAAAGCACTTGGCAACTACCCAATTTGAAGCAACAGACGCTCGCAAAGCCTTTCCTTGCTTTGATGAACCAGCTCAGAAAGCCGTTTTTGATGTCACCTTAATGATCCCTCAGCACATGACTGCAGTGTCGAATACCATTGAAACCTCTATTGTGAACCACGACAACGGTTTGAAAATAGTAAAGTTTGCGCCTACGCCTAAAATGTCCACATACTTGTTAGCCTTTATTATTGGCGAGCTGGAGTATATAGAAGGCAAAACCAAAGATAACGTGCTTGTGCGTGTTTTTACTACTCCCGGAAAGAAGAAACAAGGTAAGTTCGCTCTTGGTGTGGCCATCCGCACCTTAGAATTTTTTAATAAATTTTTTGATATTGATTATCCTCTGCCTGTGCTAGATATGATTGCAATTCCGGATTTTGCGGCCGGTGCAATGGAGAACTGGGGAGCAGTGACATACCGCGAGACTGCGCTATTAGTCGACGAAGCCAATACACCGTTAGTTAACCGCCAATATATCGCTCATGTTATCGCCCATGAGCTAGCGCACCAATGGTTTGGTAATTTAGTAACGATGGAATGGTGGACTCATTTATGGCTCAACGAAAGCTTTGCCACTTATATTTCTACAGTCGCCATAGACAATCTTTATCCCGATTGGCACATTTGGTCTCAATTTGTCCATGATGATATGGGCTGGGCCTTTTCCTTAGACGGCTTAAATAGCACACATCCAATTGAAGTAGAAGTGCATCACCCCGACCAAATTGATGAAATTTTTGACGGCATAAGCTACGGTAAGGGTGCTAGCGTCATTCGAATGCTCGCTGATTATTTGGGCGATCGTGATTTTCGTGATGGTCTCAGGTATTACTTAAAAAAGCACAGTTACAAAAACACTACTACTGTTAATCTATGGGAAGCGTTTGAAAAATCTTCTGGTAAACCTGTGCGGGAAATGATGAAAACTTGGACGGGTAAATCCGGACATCCTGTAATTGATGTGTTCCTAAATCCATCCGGCAAGCAAATCACATTAAAACAGTCGCGCTATTTTCTTAGCCCATTGTCAAAGCAAGTCACTCGTGACAAAACTGTCTGGCCTATTCCGATTAAGCATCAGGCAGTTGGCCGAAAAGGACATAGATACGCCTATATGACAGGGCGTCAACTGGAATTAGCTAAACCACAAGAAGGACTGAAAATCAATCTCGGTGAGGTCGGATTTTATCGAACGGCATACCATGGTCAGTTAATTGCCGACCTAGCCGATGGCTTATCAAAAAAACAGATTTCTCAAAATGATAGATTTGGTTTAGTTCGCGACGCTATTTCCTTAGCAGGCAGCGGCAACATTAGCATTGATGAATTAATGGAACTATTAAGCCATTACAAAACTGAAACTGCGTACAATGTATGGATAGAAATAATAACCGGCATGGCGGAGTTGGATGTTCTAATGGCTGGCCATGTGGATCAAAAAAAACTACGCAAATTATTTGTGCAATTTCTGATTCCAATTGGACGTAAAGTTGGGTGGCACTCTAAATTAAAAGAGCCGGATAACACAACATTACTACGCCCATTAGTTATTGGTGCGTTGGGTAGATACGGTCACCAGCCGGTGATAAAGCAGGCTAAGTCTGTGTTTCGAAACGCTGTAAAAGGGCAAAATATTAACCCGGATATAAAAGCAGTTGTGTATTCGCTGGCAGCAGAAAACGGGGGAGTCAAGGAATTTGAAGCAATTCAGAAATTATATCGACTGGCCCCGGCTCAAGAAGAGCGAAATCGCTTAGCGCGGGCACTATTTATGTTCCAGCAAAAGATGTTAATCAACAAAGCACTAAAATTTAACTTCTCTAAAGAAGTGCGCGACCAAGACGCCCCAATGACTTACATTGCTGCTTGGCGCAATCAACAAGCTTGGTCCCAATTATGGGACTACATGCAAACCCAATGGCCCGCACTAATGAAGCGCTACGGTCAAGGCGGCCGAATGTTAGGGGGGATGATAAAGCAACTGGCTTTATTCAGCGACCCTAAAACTGCCAAAGCTGTAAAG
>JBBRMG010000022.1:0-16379 GCA_038230955.1 Candidatus Doudnaibacteriota bacterium
ACCGTTGAAGCCGACAAGCACTTACGCCCAAATTTGGAAGAGACAGAAGAACGTGGTACCGATAAGGCTCCTCTAGCAGACCACAAATAAATAAGCTGAGGCTATGGGCAATAGACCAATTGGCATTTTTGATTCCGGAGTTGGCGGGCTTTCGGTGTTGTTGGAAATTCAAAACCTCTTACCCAATGAGACGTTTATTTTTTTTGCTGATCAAGCATATGTCCCTTATGGCAAAAAGACTAAAGATGAGTTGGTGGACAGAGTATCAAAAATTATTGAATTTTTCGAAACGAAAAATGTGAAAGCCGTAGTCATGGCCTGTAACACTGCGACTGTGTATACAATTGAAGAGATGCGTGCCAAATACAAGGTGCCAATTATTGGCACCGTGCCAGTGGTAAAAACTTTGGCTAATATTTCAAAGACCAGAGTGGCGGCGGTCTTTTCGACACCAGGTACTGCCAAGAGTGAGTATCTAACAGAATTGATAGCGAAGTTCGCCCCCAACATGGAAATAATAAAAGTTGGTGGTTCTAATCTAGAAGAATTGGTAGAGGAGGGGGACTTAGAGTCCCCGCAAATTAAATCTATTTTAGAAACTGAACTTCCCCCTCTGCTTGAAAGAAATGTTGATGCGATTGCGTTAGGTTGCACTCATTATCCGTTCCTACGCGATCAAGTGGAAAGAATTGTTGGGCCGAACGTCGCCGTTGTCGATTCCGGGGGCGCAGTAGCTAGACGATTAACCACAATTCTTGTTCACAACGGTATTCTGGCTAATGAGAAATCGGCAAATGAATATTATACGACCGGCGACGCTGACCGGTTTCATAGAGTAGCGGAAAAACTTATGGCCATGCAGATACCACAAGCCAAGCATGCAGATTTAAATTTCAACTGGGATGATGTTGGTTTAGATTTTGGTAATTGGGATGATGAAAAATTGTGGACATTGAACGAGCCGATTACGGAAATAGCTATAACAGAATTATCATGGCATTTTGATGTGCCATTTTGGTCAAATGATAAGGATGAACGCTGGACTGTTACGCCGCAAAATGTTATTGATAAAATTCCTGGCACAATTAAAGAGCAAGCTAAGGTAATGCATGTTGCTTTGTCATATCCAATTCATGTTATTGAAAGCAGAGAAAGATGGCTTGTGCTCGATGGCTTGCACCGTTTAGTAAAAAGTTTTATCATGGGCGATAAAACAATTAAAGCTGTAATCGTTCCTCGCCAGAGGTTGCCTGAGGTTTTGAACGGCGAGCCAATAGAAATGCCAAAGTAATATCATTGCTCCAGAGGTCATTTTATGTTTCAACTTAATCATGAGCCAAAAACCCAGCATACTGTTACAATGACAGTATAAATAACTTTTTATAACGTATGAGCAAACTTACAACACAGAAGTTTGGAGAAAAGTTGAAAGCATCAAAGCCGAAAGATGTTGCTTCTTATATTATCAATCAGGCACCCGAAGCCCATCCCATACTCAAAGAACTTCGGAAAATAATAAAATCGGCGGTTCCAAAAGTAGAAGAAACAATAAGCTGGAACGCGCCATTCTACAAATACCATGGCATGTTGGCTGGATTTGCTGCGTACAAACGCCATGTTAGGTTTGGCATTGTTGGATATGTCATCACCAGTGAAGACCGCAAAATGCTTGAACAAAAAGGTTATACAACTTTAGAACGAGGTATGCAAATTAAGTTTGACCAAAAAGTGCCGGCCGCAGCTATAAAGCAAATGTTAAAAGCAAAAGCCAAAATAAACGAAAAAAGAGAGCACTAAGTATAATGTTTAATCGAATGGCTTATGTCATCTGAACAAAATATTGGAAATTTTGAATATAATACCCCGCGGTCTGCTCGAGAAATTTTAGGTGTGGATGAGGATGCCACCCGTATGGATATTCAAACTGCTTTCAAACAGAAAATGCTTGAGTTTTCCATGAAAAAAGATGCGGGGCAGAAAGGCGAAGCTAATTTATTGCCAGAAGAAACCTACGATGAACTGTTGCAGGCTCGCCATGAATTATTGGGGGATATCTCCAAAGAAGGAGCTTCACCTCCTGGCTCGTTCGAAAAATTCCAATTTCATAAACACGAGAAAAGCCAGGAAAGTTTAGATAAAATTTGGACAGCGCTTAGTCGTAGTCCTGAGATGCTCGGTATTTTAGCTTTTCTGACCACAGGAAATTTCCTCAATGGCCGGATTATGTCCTTAAATAACCTGGATCAATTTTTTCAAAAGTATCCCACAGAAAAAATGTATGAACAGACAAGTAATATCAATCAATTTTTAGACACCATTAGATTATCCAACGGAGTTGAGGTTTACCAAAACTTTAAAAGTAAAGCGGGCAGTTTCAAGTATGTAGTGTTTCCGGAGTAAGGAACATGAACATGCCTTATAACCTACCACCCAATTATGCGTAGTGCTTGGGCGCCCCAGGCCTGATACCACGGTGCGCTGTAGCGCAGTTTGGGCTTATAAGCTTCACAGGCTTTCACTATTTGTCGCACGATACTGTCGGTAGTTTTTTCTTCCAGCAGGACAAAGCGTGAATCTTCTTTTTTCATTTCGGGAATGAGGTGAAAGAAGTTCGATTCACTATTGAGCCATTCATATTTCTTTTCTTGCATTCGGACATTAAATCCAGTGTGGTACGAACCGGGTTCAATCAGCGATACATGAACGTTGGGGGCGACATGGTGCACTTCGTTACGCATGGCTGCGACGCCGCCAGACAGAGCAAACTTAGACATGCCATAGGGTGACAGAAAAGGAATTGGAATACGACCCGCTAGCGAGCTGACAACAATAACAGTACCAGTTTTTCTTTTAATCATTCCGTCTAGTGCAATTTGGGACATAGCAATGGTGCCAAAGACATTAGTTTCAAACACATTGCGCAAGCGTTCCATGGGAACTTCGGCTAAGGGTCCAGTCTCTCCGGTACCCGCGACATTTAACAAGACATCTAGTTGCAAATTACGGATCTTTTCACGATGGGTTTCGTTGGTGATATCCAAAGTGAATATTTCTAGGACACAATTTTGTTCTTTAGCGTGTTGCCTTAAGCTTTCAGCACCCTCATCTGTATGAGTGGTGGCGATAACTTTGTGGCCTCTGCGGGACAACGCAATGGCGGCACCTCTACCAATTCCTGTCCCTACACCTGTTATGAGTATTGTTTTCATGACTATATAGTAACATAAATCGCCGATTACGCTGTTTTTTGATACAATTTAAGTTATGGATGCACAAAAATTATCGCACATGGACAATAGACCAATTGGCATTTTTGATTCCGGCGTTGGGGGACTATCGGTGTTGCTGGAAATAAAAAAGCTCTTACCCGAAGAGACCTTTATTTTTGTTGCCGATCAAGCCTACGTACCATACGGTAAAAAAACCAAAGCTCAACTGATTGATAGAGTTTCGAGTATATTAGAATTTTTTCAAACTAAAAATGTTAAAGCAGTTGTTGCTGCATGCAACACAGCGACTGTTTACACTATTGAGGAAATGCGGAATAGGTTTGATGTTCCAATTATCGGCACGGTGCCCGTAATAAAAACGTTGGCTACAATTTCTAAGACTGGTACGGCCGCGGTATTTTCTACTCCCGCTACTGCAAAGAGTCCTTATCTAGACGAACTGATTACCAAGTTTGCTCCTGATATGGAAATTATTAAAGTCGGTGGGTCTAACTTGGAAGAATTGGTAGAAGAGGGGGACTTAGAGTCTCCGGCGATTCATGCAATTTTATATTCTGAGCTTCCCCCGCTAGTAGAAAAAAATGTTGACGCCATTGCTTTAGGCTGTACGCATTATCCATTTTTACGAGATCAAATTCAAAAGATTGTCGGTCCAAGTGTGGCTGTGGTAGATTCCGGTGGTGCGGTAGCAAGGCGGTTGAAAGCAGTGCTGACGCATAATAATATTTTGGCCAATAAATCGTCACAAGACGAATATCTTACTAGTGGCAATGCGGAGAAATTTCACCGTATTGCAGAACAATTAATGAGCAGGACAATTCCCATCCCCAGTCATATCAATTTGTAGTTCAATCGCTCTATGGGCTCATTTTTGATATACTTAATTCAGTCAATTACTAGACAATTATGAACTTCCGCAACATTCCCATGGGCTCGCCAGAGCAGTTTAATGTGCTCATAGAAATTCCCACTGGGAGCATCAATAAATACGAAATAGATGAAGAGACTGGATTTGTCAGATTGAGCTTTGTTTTCAAAGATGGATTACATTACCCCTTTAATTACGGTTTTGTGCCCTACACTTTAGCGGAAGACAAAGATCCGTTAGACGCCATTGTTTTGAGCTCGGCGCCTATTTACCCCAATACAGTCGTTGCCGTCAAACCGATTGCTATTTTAAAATTAAAAGACAGGGGAGTGCAGGACAATAAATTAATTACAGTCGCTATTGCAGACCCAATGGCTGCGACGTTGAACGATATTAACGATCTCACGGAAATTCAGAAAGAAGGTTTCAAAGAGTTCTTTCGCCAAGTTGGTATCCAAAAAAATAAAAGTGTAGAAATAGAAGATATTTTTGATCGGGCCGAGGCTATGGCAGAAGTAAAAAAATGTATGATATGAAAAAATTAATGTTATTAGGGTTGGTGGGATTGATGGCCGCCAGTTGCCATAAGGCCGCGGTAACCACGTCAAAGGCACTTGCACCCGCAGTGCCAGATACATCTACAGAAACTACTGTGGCTCCGGTCGATCCAAATGTGCTGGCCTTGAATGCAGAAAACGCGCCAATGAATAGTGCCGGTAGTCGCGAGGCGGGTATTAAAGCCGGCGCAAAGTTTGGTTACATAGTATCAATTCAAAATTCAGCCATTGTGTTTGATGAAGCCGATTTTTTGAATCAACAGGAAGCGGAAAAAATTAATGCCCCCACGCCCGACGGGTTTTATATTAATAACCCCACCAAAACTACCACTAAATATAATTTAAGTAGTAATCCAATTATCCGTTTAATATCATTAGAGAATCCAGATATTGGCGTTGGCATTCGTCTATCCAATGTCGCCGGGTTGCAAGCAGTGGCTAGAGGCGAGAGCACGCATAGGCCAGTATGGCTGACGTTTGCAAATAACCAAGTGTCCGCAGTTGAAGAACAATATTTACCTTAAACCAATAATGAAATATTTACTGGCAGCCGCTTTTATAATAAGTTTGGTCCTAGCACCGGCAATTGCTCTGGCTCAATATGGCAATCCCACCGATGCGGTTGCCCAAAGCCCAGTTAATTTATTAACACTTATTACCAAAAAAATTAGCGTCGGGGCGTATGAGCCCACCGATTTAGTGGCGCTTACTAATTTTGGTGCTCCCACTGCCAGAATTCGAGCTGTCGTTATGCCTGATCTCCAAGCGTTAATGACAGACGCATCGACTCAAAACGCACCACTCAGCATTACCTCCGCTTACAGAAGTTACGACGACCAAGTGCAAACTTATAATGAAATGCTAGCCCAAAATCCCAAATTGATTAGCACAGTAGCTCAACCTGGTTACTCGGAGCATCAGCTTGGCACCGCCATAGACTTTGGCGCTATAAAATCCGGGAACAACGCCACAGCTGTCGGCTTCGCTAATACTGTGCAGTCGCAGTGGTTAGCCGCAAATGCTTACAAGTACGGGTTTGCTCAATCTTTTCCAGCCAATGGTGTTACGACAACCGGTTATGTTTATGAACCCTGGCATTGGCGATACATTGGTCGCGATGCGGCTGCTGCATGGAAATCCTCCGGCCTTATTCTTCAAACTTATTTATCACATCAGCCTCAAAGTTACATTACAATTTCGCTTGCCAATAAGGCCATTAAAGGATCAATCGATCCCACTGTTTATTTTGCGGCTAGTAATGGGAGTAAGCGCGGATTCACTACGGCCCAATCTTTTTTGTCATATGGTCTTAAATGGGAAGATGTTTTAGTTGTTGTGGACACGCAAGTACAAGGTTTTCCCAACACTAAAGTAGTAAAAGCGGTAGACAATCCCACTGTATATTTATTGGATGATAAAACCAGCAAGCGGCCAATTGCTTCCGTCGAAGCGTTTATGGCGCTCGGTTATAATTGGAATGACGTCGTGTCGGTAAATTCGACAGAGCTTTCTTCTTACGCTAATATAGAAATAATAAAATAAATATATGAATGATAATAAAATCGCTGACAAAATTATGGCACCGGCTAGCTTTAGGGCATTAGCCGCTTTAGCTATTGGTATTATTGCAGCTGTTGTCGCTGGTACGTTGGTATCGTGGAAGTATGCTCCCTTGGTGGGCTGGGATATTGCCGCCATTGTTTTTTTACTATGGTTGTGGACTAACCTCTGGAATTTGGACGCCAAACAAACCAGCAGCATTGCTGTGCGGGAAGAGTTAGGTCGTGACGGATTCGATTTACTTTTAGTGATTGCAAGCTTAGCCAGCTTGGGCGCAGTTGGAGTCCTGTTATTTCAAAGCAAAGGCGTTACCGGATTAGATTTAGTTTTGCAAGCCGGTCTAGGGTTTGCGAGTGTCTTAGCATCTTGGGCGGTTATTCATAGTATATATGCGCTCAAATATGCCAGTCTGTTTTTCAAAACTGGTGGGGGAATTAATTTTAATGATACTGCCCCACCGCGATATTCTGATTTTGCTTATCTAGCTTTTACTTTAGGCATGACATTCCAAGTATCCGATACCACTTTTACTAACAACCAGTTTCGCCGCATCGCTTTACGCCACTCGTTACTTTCTTATTTATTTGGCACAGTGGTCGTGGCCGCTACAATAAATTTGTTAGCTGGGTTAGGGAAGTAGAATTACTCAACAATTAGATTGCCCACCATGCCTAATTGTCGATGGTCTTCAACGGAACAGTAGTATTTAAATGTGCCAGCTTTACTAGCCACAAAAGTGACTGTATCTGTCTGGCCGTCTGAGATTTGATTGGATTGAACATTGAGCTGATCTATAACAAAGTCATGGAAGCCATTACTCTGAAAAGTAATTTTTACTGTGTCCCCTTTTTTCACGCGAATTTCTGAAGGAGCAAACTTGAAGTTAGAACCAATTACCGTAAAAGATTTAACGGCAGTTACTGGAGGAGTAGTATTTTTGCTTGGGGCGTTCGGAGATGACGGAGCAGGCGGGGTGGTAACAGGGGCAGTGGTACTAGTTTGGTCGGTGGTGTTAGTGATTGGTAAAGAAGCGGGATTGCTCTCTCCAACAGGCTGATCGCTCAGGGTCGGTGAGTTGTTGTCACTGACCTGACTGTTATTGCTGTTACGGGTGGCAAAATAGGCAATTGCCGCCAGAATAATTATCGCAACAATAATGCCGGCATACATTGACCCCTTACCGCCAGCTCCGCCAGAGTTGTTTGGCTGCGGCGTCATGTGGTTATTTTCTTCCATAAGAAATCCTTTCACTTTTGAATTAATATCAATAATGTTAGTATATCAAGGAAGAGCTCGCTAAACCAATTCAGTATGAAAATAACATCAGCCCAGTTCATGAGGGGTTTAATGGGGGATGACGAAGTTTTGCACAACGATGTTCGACAAGTCGCTTTTATTGGCCGTTCGAATGTGGGTAAATCTAGCGTCATTAATAATTTGGCTCAACGGAAAGATCTAGCTCATTCTAGTCCAACCCCCGGCCGGACTCGACAGATTAATGTTTATTTAATAAACAAGTCTTTTTATCTTGTCGATTTACCTGGCTACGGATTCGCTAAGGGCTCTAAGCAAGATCGCAATGAACTGAAGAAGTTAATAGATTGGTACCTATTCGATGCGGGAATTAATCAAAGTGTAATCGTCTTAATAATAGATGCCAAAGTTGGGATGACCGATTTAGACCATGATATGTTAGATTTATTGGAAGAGGCTGGCAAGAAAGTGGTAGTAATTGCCAACAAGGTTGATAAAGTCAAAAAAAGTGAGTATCAGAAAAATATGAAAGCAATTCAAGAGGCGGCTGATCCTTACCCAGTCATTCCCTATTCTGCGTTAGAAAAATTTGGTGTCGGTGAGTTAATTAATCAAATTGTACAAGTTAAATAATAATTAAACATATGTTAAAAGGATTCAAAGAGTTTATTTTTAGAGGAAACGCCGTGGACCTAGCTGTAGGTGTGGTTATTGGGGCCGCATTTTCCAGTGTTATTTCATCTTTAGTGAAAGATTTACTCACTCCGCTAATTGGAGTGATAATCAAATCTCCCGATTTCAGTAATCTCTATTTTGTCGTTAATGGCAGTAAATTTAATTACGGTAACTTTCTCAACCAATTAATAGCATTTGTACTAGTGGCTGCTGCAATTTATTTTATTGTCATTATCCCAATTAACAAAATGGTCAGTCGCATTAATCGAGGCAAGGAGCCAGTAGACCCGACGGACAAGCAATGCCTGGAATGTTATAGCACCATTCCGATAGTAGCAATTCGTTGTGCTCATTGCACTCAGCCGGTTCAGTAATTATAAACATGAAGTTTTTTTATAGAATTTTTAAAATAATAGTTGCTGTTGCGGTAATCATTTTGATAGCCGATGTAATGTTGGTTTTCGGCATGGCTCACTACCGCCCTCCAATCCAAAAAGCGGACGCCGTTATTGTGTTGGGAGCGGCTATTAATACTCCCGCTTTATATAACCGAACCGTGGAAGGTTTGGGGCTTTACAATGCCGGCAATGCTGGGGTTATGGTTCTTTCGGGCGGTAAAATTGCCGAAGCTGATATCTCCGAAGCTCAGTATATGGAGAAAGTGATCAAAAAGAATTCACCCCGTCTACCCAAGTATATTTTAGAAGATCAATCCCACACCACTTATGAGAATATTAAAAACTCTCAAGCAAAATTAGACAAAAGCGGAAGCGTAATAATTGTGAGCGACCAGTTTCATTTAGCACGAAGCGTACTTACGGCTTACAGAGCCGGGTTCAAACCTGTATATTGGAGTGCTCCTAAACCCGACTACTATACGAACAAGGAGTTACGCTATTATTATATTCGCGAATTAGTCGCTATGATTAGCTACATTCCCCACTTCATTAAGGGTTGATTGTTTATCTAGAGTATGTCATCATCAGGGCAAATTTGCATTTGAAGAAACTTCGATACATCCCGCAATGCAAGAAACAATCGCTTCTTACGTGAGAGCGAAGTTGGCTGGTAAGGCTGATATGCACCCTGAGCAAATACAGCGGGCTTTATTCAGGAATACTCTAAACGTGAAGATCACGCTGGGTGAGGTTGTATCTTTAATGGATGCCGTACGAGTGCCGTATGCAAAAAAAAGAATAAAAAATAGCAGGGAATCATTTCGGTAACAGCGGTCGTTTATAACAAAACCGCTGTTTTTTTATTCCTGTCTAATGTTAAGCCGGGATTCGCTCTAGTAACTTAATAAGTACTGGGTCCTGTTCAGCACCCAAGGCGTATTGTTTTAGGGTTGCTGAATTAAGACCGGCTACCTCAGATAGGAGTGGCAATGTCTCAGTGGGTTTAGGATATTGCCCGCTTTGCCTAGCTTTTGCAATGACAGTGTTTCTGATTAATTTTACATCAGTGGCGTAGCGTTTCATTAAATCTCTATAAGTTTGCATTTGGTACTCCCCGTGACCGCCTTTTTTCCCTGCTTGAGCTACCAGGTTCATGAATAATGTAGTTTGCAGTAGAGCCTGTTGTAAGTATTCCATTTGCAACGGATCGTTTTGGATTGGTGTGCTATCTTTTTCGTGGTTGATCCAGTTGGGGAGGCGTTCAACCAAATCTTTCAATGGAGAATACAGAGCTATTTGAGGAATGAGGACAGAACCGTATCGACCCGTCTGTTCGTCCACAAAATATTTACACTTCATGGTCTGCGGCATTTTGTCAATTTTTGTTTGAATCATTTCCAATTTTTCTTGGTAACCTTTTTCGGAAGATGTAACATCAATTGCCAGAAGAGCCCGTAATTTTAGCTCGTTTTCACTATTTCGTGTTCGGTGAATGGCAATAATGTCAATCTGCTGTCTAAAGTCATCAAAGTCATTTCGCTTCGCAGTAGTAAAATTGCTACCAAACCAATCTAGTTCCTGAATACCTTTAGTAGTCATGGCTTCCTGCACGTCAGATACTTGTTTGCGAATTTTATTTTCCGGAGAATCATATTGATGGTAACGGGCTCTTTGCTTAGAGACTTCCTTAAAGTCTTCATGTAATTGTTTGGGTTCAAATACATCAGCATGCTTAAAGTAGTCTGGCTCGTCCATGCGTCGTGGTTTAAAAAACTCTAGGGCAAGATAATGAGCTTGGTTGATGTCCTTTTCAATGGCCGCATCTAAGTATTGAGCCGGTGGCCTCTCTTGATTGGATTGGTCGTATTGTCTAGGGGCGTATCCGCGCATAAGTTAGTTAGAGATTATAAAAAAAGAAAGACGTCGAGTACAGCACGGGATTGTGTGTACTCGACGTCTATATCGTCATGCGGTAGCAGACAAAACTATCGCCAATTCTGCTGCATGTCGTTTTGCATCTGCGAGCGGCCCCTCGATATCGGGGAGTTGCTCGCAGATAGTTGTTAGTTTTTGAGAAAGTCCTCGGATACCTTCCGAACCATCAGCATCTTGGGCGTCAATCTCATCACGCCGTTTATCAAACAGCGCTGTGGAATAGACATCCAAGTTAGCTAACACAGAAGTCGGCACAATTGTTGCCGGCTCACTTGTGTTCGTCGCTGCTTTCGCAGCTCCCGTTAAATCTGAGATTATAGCGGGAATTGTCCGAGGAGGTATTTTTTTCATACGATTACCCCCTTATTGTACCACGTAAATTTATGGGAACCCTGAAATAATATAGTGGTAAGACATTATGGCATAAACTGGATATATTGTCAATCTTGCTAAACTCAAAACAATTAGCTATAATTGCATTAATTAAATATCCAATGACAGTTGGCGGGGTACAACGCTTTAAAATAGCGCAACACCCTATAATCCGCGTTTTGCAAAAGACACATGCGGCAAGCCCACCGAGGACTATATAAACTGTGGCCTAAAAGTATTTTAGCCAACTCCAGTTTAGATACGGCTCGGGTAACCGAGTTTTATTATTTCTCAGTAAATGATATTTAAGACAATTAAAGGTCGATAATCTCAGAAGATATAAATAGAGGACTCTCTATGCCAAAAACAAGAGAACAGAAAGAACAAGATTTACAGGAACTGACTGACCGTTTGAAAAAGGCCAAGTCTGTTGTGCTCACCGATTATCGCGGCACTACCGTAAAAGATATCGACAATTTCCGCCGCGCGCTTTCCAAAGAAAATGTGTTTAGCAAAGTCTACAAAGTGACGTTGCTGCGCAAAGCGATGGAAGCTAACGGTTTGGATATTACGAGTATTGATTATAAAGCACCCGTAATCCTGTCTATCTCCGATGAAGAAGAAACCGCACCTGCCCGAATTATCAAAAATTTAGGTAAGGAAATTAAGACACTCAATATTGTCAGCGGTATCGTGGACAATCAACTTGCAACCCGCGATCAGGTTATGGCTTTGGCCGACCTGCCAAGCAAGGATCAATTACGTGCTCAGTTGGTTGGTACTATTAACGCTCCGGTGTCCGGCTTCGTTAATGTGTTGGCCGGCAACTTGCGCGGTTTGATAAACGTTTTAAACGCCGTAGCCCAAAAGACCTAGGCGCGAGGAAAATTGCAACACTATAATTAATTACTTAAGGAATAATATGGCTGACGAAGAAAAGAAAACAGTTGACGTTCCAGAAAAGTTTAAAGCTTTGGTTTCAGACATTGAAAAATTGTCTGTTTTGGAACTTTCCGAATTGGTTAAAGTATTAGAAGAAAAGTTTGGTGTATCTGCCGCCGCTCCTATGATGATGGGTGCCGCTCCAGCTGGTGGCGCCGCCGCTGGTGCTGCCGCAGAAGAGCAGAGTGAATTCACTGTTGAATTGACATCTGCCGGGGAAAACAAGATCAATGTCATTAAAGTTGTTCGCGAAGCCACTGGCTTGGGCTTGAAGGAAGCTAAGGACATTGTTGACGCTGCACCTAAGGCAATCAAAGAAAACATTGCTAAAGCTGAAGCGGAAGAATTGAAGAAGAAGATTGAAGAAGCTGGCGGCACCGTTGTTATGAAGTAAACTACTGTTTAAAAACCAGTTTTTAAAAGTTGACCATCTGCTAGCAAGTAGATGGTTTTACTTTTTTCATCAATACTAAAATCTTTGGCGGTGCTAAATTGGGAATTGTTCAAGTTGCTCACGAGAGCTCCCTTTTTATCCAGAATGATAATACGTTTGTTGCCGGGATCGAGCACGTAAATATTTTTGAAATCTGCTTGGGTGTATATTTTGGCAGAGTCAGATAGTTTGCTAGGGAGAGCTGGGGTGAAAGGCACGGCGGCACCCGATAAATATTTTAGAATAGTCCCATTGGTAGTAACGTAAATACCACCATCAATGGCTAAATCAGATGCATTAGCTAATTCGTTGGCGTTCACGGAAATGACTGGTTTAGTAATGTCTTTGTCAGTTAGGGCAAAACTAATAATTTGCTTGGTACTCTTATCGATCAAATAAGCCCGGCTGTTAGTTGGGTAAATTTTAAATCCAGCAATATGATCACGTGATGGGACGTTGGTATTAAACCCTTTGCTCATAAGGCCATTCTGAAAATTCCACAGCAGTAGTTCGTTTCCATTGTAGATAAGAGCCTGATTGCCTTTGAAGAAGGCGCTTTTAGCAATGGGCTCACTGCTATGAAGAGTATTATCCTGCACGCTCCCGGATGCGCGGTTATAGCTAATAATGGTGCGATTGGTTTCCGTAGCTAAGTATGCCGGCAATGAGATTAAGTTATCAGAATGACCTAAAGTGCCAATTTGAGTCACTGTGGAGCCGGTACGCTTGTTGAGTTTGTCGTCTAGCTCCTGTGCTTGTTTGCGCACAGACTCTACGGCAGAGTCTGACGAGCCGTTGTAAGCTTTTAATTTATCTTGTAGTTCGCTCAATCCCGTCCGAGCTTTATCTAAATCTTTGTAGATAAAAGCGGAGTTAGAATCATCGGCTAGTTTTTGCAACTCGGCGATATTTGCTTTGACGACAACCGTTGTCGCTTTGTTTGAGCGATACTTTATGGTAACTCCAATGCTGACAATAATAGCGATAAGTAAAATTGCGGCTGAGATGAAAAAGAATTTTTTAGTACTAGAAAATCTCCGGAATGTTTCGGGGTGTAAATTTTGGGCAGCTCGTTTAAATTGTTGATTAACTACACCCACTGCGGCCTTATTTGAGCTGACGAACCGACCAATGCTAGGGCGTGGTCGGTTGTGTAGCTTGCTCATTACTGACGACGCAAATCCCTGCGCGTGTTTTATAACCAGAGCGGGGATGCCTTTGGCTCGAGCGCTCATGCCGAGAATGCCGCCGCCAATACCGGCAGTGCCGCCGGCAGCTACTTGTTCAGACGTGGCAATATATGGCTGCATATCAATTTCTTCATCGCGTCCCATTCCTGGTTCCACTTGTAAAGCCAAAATAGTAGCGCAGGCCACTTCTGGGCCGGCGTTCTCGCGCAGAATTTCAATTATCATTCCGGCTGCTTCGGGCAATGTTCCATCTTCCAAAATCTGACGAATACGATCGATAGAAATATGGTTGAGCAGTTGGGTAGTTGAGAATATTAGTAAATCATTTAATCGTAACCGGCCCACAGCAAAGTTATCAAAAGTTTTTAATGGAGCGGGCGCAGTAGTGGCCTCGGTAATAGATGCAAAGCCATCGTCACGATAAAGTAGTGCGGTAATTTTTCCGACAGTAGCAATACTAAGGGCTGTGCCGCGTTTGGTAGCGATTAAAGCATTTAATTTACCAATCCAATGAGTTTTGCCAATCGTCGCGAGTTTGCCTAATTCTTCGTTAATTTGAGCTAGGGCATTTTCAAAAGATTGCTCAGTCACTGCGTGGCGATAGCTCCGTTTTAAAGAAGCCGAAATGGCTTCACAGATGCGTTCGCAATCAGCTAAGGCGGCGGGGTTGAACATCGGCAATTCGCACAGGACATATAGTTCAGTGTCCGTAGCATCCACCTTTTCGGCCATAACATGAACGTAGGTGGAAGCCGTGCGGGCATCGCCAACTTGAATTTTAGCTACTTGTGTTTCTAGTTCATTCATATAGTGTTTTAATTATACAATATCCACAATATTCTCCCAAATGCCGCAATAGTATCCATGCTATAATGGAATTAACTACTATGCTCGAATACATTATTGACTCCACACAAAAATCCGCTCTTTTGGCCTTTCTAGGAATGGCACCCAATCGTAGCTTTACCTCCAAGGAACTCAGCACCCGTCTTGGGATTAACGAGCCTACCATAGTTGGCTTATTGCAAGCTTTCGCTAAGCTTAAAATAGTAAACATTTTTTCTAAAAAATCTAAAAAGTATTATGTTGCTAATCCAGGTAATAAATTTTTTAGTTCCGTACGAGCGTCGGTTTTAAAACAGCAGCCTAAATACGAAGACGAATTGTTTGCTGCTATCCGAAAACTGGGGGACGTACACGCCGCTTTTTTGTCAGGATTATTTTCTGGTCAGCCGCACCTGCCCGTAGACGTACTGATTATAGGAAAGGTCAGTGAATCTAAGTTGGCTCAGTTTTTAGGTGCAGCCCAGAAGATGATGGGGCAGGAGATTAACTATAGCGTGATGTCGGTAGAGGAGTTTGATATCCGTCGGCATACTTTTGACCGCTTTATCAAAGATATTTTTGACCATCCCTATGTTGTAGTACTAGATAAAACTGTGAATCCAAAAACTGCAAAGAAATAAATGCATACCATGGATCAGATCCAACAAATCTACAATCAATTCCTCGCCCTATTCCCGCATATCCTCCGGCCGTTTATTTCTATAGCAGTGGCGCTGCTGTTAATCTACGCCATCTTTCAAACCCTCCGCCGAAATTTTATTTATATTATTGTGTTAATAATTTTACTACCGGCATCGATACCGATACTGCGGAATGTTGCCGACGGACTGATTGGGTTTATAAAACAGCTGTTCTAGTGTTCTGTGGATAACTTTTGACAGCCAATCCGTTTCAATCGAGAATCCCAATGTTTGCTGCCCTTTGACATAAGGTGTACGTTCGTATACTATATAGGTGTACATTAATCCACCTACGAATATGAGCACCGAATTAACACCGCGCCAAAAGCAATTGCTGCAATTTATAGTAAAGCAGATTCGGGAAGCTAATTTGCCGCCGTCGCTGGCTGAAATGGCCGAGTTTCTCAAAGTGAAATCAAAGAATGCAGCGGCCAAGTTGCTCAAATCTTTGGAAGACGGTGGTTACGTGCAGACCTCAGGCAAAGCTCGAGGGATTACGGTGCTTAACAGCCTTGCAGATAGCTTGCAGTCAGGTATGATCCGCGTCCCGCTGATGGGTTCAGTTCAAGCTGGTAGCCCAAACCAAGCAGAAGAATACATAGAAGACTGGATTAACTTGCCGCAAACTCTGACCAAAGGGAGGCGAGACGTGTTCCTTCTCAAAGTAAGAGGGGATAGTATGATAAACGATGGCATGTTTGAAGGAGATCTTGTTATTGTTAGACCGACCCGAGAAGCCAAGAATAACGACATTGTAGTAGCTCTCCTGCATGATGAGGCAACTGTAAAGCGATTCATTCAAATCAAAAACCGGGCTTATCTAAAGGCCGAAAACCCGGATTATCCCAACATCTATCCAAAAGAAGAATGGATGATTCAGGGGAAAGTGGTCGGCGTTATCCGCAATTTAGAATAATAGAACAATAAACACATGAACTCTTTAGAAAACACCAAAACCCAAATAATGCAGCAGCTGCAGAAGCTGTGTGCTCACTGTGCCAGCGGTAGCCGGCCACACAACTGTCCTGTGCAGTCTATAACTGCCCGGGTGCAAGCCATTCGAGGTGTACCACTTATAGTGAATAACGAATTCAGAGGAGTCCTCTGGCGCTAATATGTGGAAAATATTGCCATTTTGAATAACCCTTATTCCTGAGGAGTAATCCGCATACAGCTGTGCTGTCGAGGACAATGACGAAGGATATTAAGGGTTATTTTTAATGGATTTTTTGTCATATTTAAGCTATTTTTCATATTTTCCTGCTAATTTATACTGATATATTGGTTAATTTCTTCGGCCTTAGATTCTAATCCAAAGTGCAACACTCGTTAAAGACTTCATCTGGAGTTCGGTAACGGTGGCGCTTCCTCGGCCGGGTATTGATTAACTTCACCACCCGGTCAAGTTGTTTCTGGGTAATGGTAGCAAAGGGGCTGCC
>JBBRMG010000023.1:0-14446 GCA_038230955.1 Candidatus Doudnaibacteriota bacterium
GCATGAAGGCGGACAGTAAAAATTACCTTACTCTTCATAAATATAAGTTAATTCTTCTGGCGGTGGTTGCTGTTGCATATGTAGTTGCTTTTTTGGCGGAATTTTAAGCATTGTCCGCTTGATTGCTTTTTCTACTTGTTCCCGAGGAAACTGAGTAGGTAGCATCTGCAAAAAATCCCATAAAATTTTTGCATCATCAAATGCTCGGTGACGGTTATCAATGCTAAACCCATGGCGCTCTATAAGGGCGTCTAAGTTATGATGTTTATGCTCAGGATATAAAACTCTCGACAGCCGCACTGTGCATAAATTATTCATAGAAAAACTCCAACCACTACGGCGGAATTCTTGCCCAATAAACCCATAATCAAAACTGGCATTATGAGCCACCAAAATACTATCTTCCAACAATTCAAAAAGTTCTTCTTTTATATCATCAAAAGTTGGAGCTCCCAATAAATCAGCGTCCGTAATCCCAGTCAGCTCGGTAATAAACTCTGGCAGAGCCACCCCGGGATTCAGTAGGGTTTGATAAGTCTTCACTACTTCACCCTTCTCCACTCGCAATAACCCAATTTCAATAATGCGGTCTAAGAATGGACTGCCGCCCGTGGTCTCTACATCAATAATGGAAAAAGTCTGATTTAACATGGTCTTTGTATTGTATATAAAAAATAGGGCGTTTTCAATTATGATTGTTCACAATTGAAAACGCCAAAAATCTGTTTGCCTCTACTTATACAGCTACCGATACGACTCTAAGGACATTCCCTTTCGTCGCGATCGCGCTAGCCACCATAGGATGGTACCGACCAAGAAAAAACCAACCGCCACCATTCCGAAGATTGTCTCCTTATTAGCAGCACCCTCGGGCACCGCGAAAACAAACCGGCCACATGACGCCAACACCATCGAAATCGCCCCTATAATAAAGAATACCAAAGCGAAAGCCCTCACAACAATTCTCATCGTAAATCCCCCTACACAAAAAATATTCAAAGGTAAATCCTGCCTATATTACAATGTAAAGGTCATTCTGTCAAGGATTCAAAATCTGGCTACTGAATAATCTTGTCGATTAATCCGTACTTCTTGGCTTCCTCGGCAGTCATGAAATTATCACGGTCAGAATCCAACTCGATTTTTTTGGCAGTTTGACCGGTGTGCTTGGCCAAGATTTGATTGATTTGATCTTTAATACGGGAAATTTCGCGGGCCTGTATTTCAATATCTTTTTGCTGACCCTCAGCGCCACCCATCACTTGGTGAATCATTATCCGAGCATTGGGTAACGCATAGCGCTTGCCCTTAGCACCAGCAGCCAGCAATACCGCGGCGGCAGAAGCTGCTTGGCCCAAACAAATAGTGGCCACGTCAGCTTTGACATGTTGTATTGTGTCATACAAAGCCAAAGCGGAGGTAACAGAACCACCGGGAGAGTTTACGTAAATCTTAATATCTTCTTTGCTGTTTTCAGCGTCCAAGAATAAAAGCTGGGCAATTAGAGTGTTGGCTACAGCATCATCAATCGGTTCACCCAAGAAAATAATGCGCTCTTTCAGCAAACGACTGTAAATGTCATATGCGCGTTCACCCATGCTACTTTTTTCAATAACTATTGGTACTAAAGGCATATGTTTTTTTAGTTAATGTCAGCAATGCTACTGTCCGCTTCAACATCTTCTGGCGCAGTAACTTCGGGAATAGTATTCTCAGGCTCGGTGTCATCTGGACCAATTTTTTCACCATTGATATCAATCTTCCAGCCCGTCAGGCGAGCGGCCAAACGGACATTTTGTCCGGCCTTACCAATAGCCAAGCTAAGCTGGTCTTCAATTACGCCAACAGTGGCTTCTTTATCGTCTTCGTTCAACTGAACGTTGAGAATTTTAGCTGGAGATAAAGCATTAGCAATGAACTTTACCGAATCATCGCTCCACTCTATAATGTCAATTTTCTCCCCGCCAAGCTCACTCATTACTGTCTGAACGCGAGTGCCTTTTTGACCAACACATGAACCGATTGGATCAATGCCGTCTTGAGTAGACATAACGGCGATCTTAGAGCGACTGCCAGCTTCACGCGCCACGGCTTTAATCTCCACAGCACCATTAAAGATTTCTGGAACTTCCAGCTCAAACAGTTTACGAACCATATCCGGGTGAGAACGAGACAGAGTAATCTTTGGTCCCTTAGCGGCTGGCTCTACGTGCAGAACCAAAACTTTGACACGCTGACCTATATTGTATTTTTCCCCACGAATTTGCTCGGATGGGAACAATACGCCTGTACCTTTGCCGAGATCAATTAATACTGTATCGCCTTCAATGCGCTGGATAATACCATTTTGTAAAGTCCGTTCCTTAGCTTTGAAATCGGAAAATTGCATATTCCGTTCTGCTTCACGCAATTTCTGAATAATAACTTGCTTGGCAGTCTGAGCAGCGATGCGGCCATACTCAATTCCTTCGGGTGGAGTAATTTCAGTTTTTATAATATCGCCAACCTTAGCACCTTTCTGCATCTGTGAGCCCGTAGCTTCATCTACTTCTTTCTGGATGTCTTCCACTTCATTCACTACGGTTTTTACATCGTAAATTTTAGCAGATAAATTCTCAGGGTCAAATTCAACTATAATATTCTGATCTTTTTCGCCATAATCTTTACGAAATGCGGCGGCCAGAGACGCCTCAATCATTTCAATAATCTCTTCACGGGAAATTCCCTTTTCTTCAGCAATTTGTTGTAACGCTTGTTCTAGTTGTTCGTTCATCGTCTTAACTCAGTTCCCACCTGCGAAGATTAGCAAAAGCTAACCTTCTTCGGTTTTCACTAAGTTACTCCTCTCAAATTTCTGCTTAACCTCCCTATGGGAGGCCCAAGTAGAAATTTGTTAAATTGTAAAATGTCTATAAGGATAAAAAAATGATGAGCAGGGCTCATCAGGATCTACCAATCATCTTGTACTGCATGTGCCAATATTGTAACAGAAAACCGACGATTGTCAAGATTATTGGGAATTACAAGGCAAATATCGATTTGCGGCCGCAAAATAAGGTATTGCGGATGCCGCACTAAAAACAGTTTAGCCATCTTCAATAGTTTGCGCGATTTATACACCGATACTGATTCTCTGGCGCTACCAAAGCGGCTATCAGGCTGAGAACGAGTTTTTACTTCTACAAAAATTATAGTATCTCTGTTTTTGACCACTAAATCCAGCTCTCCAATCCGTTTGCCCCGAGCATTAACCGCATTCTCCGCCACAATAACAAAACCGCGTTTCCGATACGCGGCCGCGGCTATTTGTTCACCCGTTTGCCCTAAACGCTTCGACGGCGAACTAGCTAAAAAATGTTGTTGCTTGAATCCCCCCATGGTCTAGCCTTACTTATTCATGTTGATATACTTTTGTTTCAACTGATCTTTGTTCCAAGATTCAATCTCAGATCGATATTTAGTTAACCGGTATTTAAGAATGTACCCTGTCCAGACTGCACCGATAATTAAAATCGCGATAGCCACAATATGAGAACCAAACCCTCGGATATATTCATACCGGAACGCATACCATACTAACTCTAGTAATCCAATAACCAAAGACATGTTTGCCAATCGTTGCCAATATTTTTTACTATAAGGATTAGCAGAAAACCGGCTGGTTAAGATCATGACAATGCCTATTACTACCAAAGCAATTCCTATACTCAAAAACAGCCGGTCAGAGCGGTGCATCAGCACTGTATCAATATTGAATAAATAATCTTGCGAAATTAGTTTCTTGTAATTAAACATTGGGGGGGTATTACTTTACGAATAATGCTGCATAATGATACCCGTCCGTGGACAGATCGCGTTGTTTACGAAAACCTAGCGGGGACACCAAAGCTTCTAACTCTACCAAGCTCACCCGACGTTCTGCTGCCGGACCGAGGGGAGTTAATTCTTTTTTCCATTCTACGGCCAACAAGCGTCCACCCGTTTTTAACAATCGGTAAGCATTCTTGACTAATGATTCCTTGGACTCAATCTCATGAATAATACTGGCGATTATCACGACATCGCAACTACCTTCCGAAATATCTAATAGCGGCTTATCTAAGTCTGCCTTGAGCGTAGTCACATTCTTTAGACCAATTTGACGAGCAGCAGACTGTGTAGCGTCGAGTTTGGCATCCTGCACGTCTACCGCATAAACTATTCCAGTATTGCCCACTGCTTTAGCGGCAGGAAGGGCATAAAAACCGCTGCCCGATCCTAGATCGGCCACAGTTTGGCCATTAAGAATAGCGGCTTGCGCAATTATGCTAGAGGGATCAATAAAACGGAGCATGTTTTGTTTTGGTCTTAGTTAAGTTCTGTTATTAGCCTATCACAGCTTGTTGCAGGGGACAAGTTGGGTTGTCTTGGTAATTTCCCCCTCGGCGTTGTCCTCGGCAGGGCTACCTGCCTGCGGATTACTTCTCAGGACAAATTACCAAGACAATTCCAAATGAGCCCTACAACTCGCGTTGGATTTGTTGAATAGATATAGCCTTGGCTTCATCCGTGGTAACTAATACAGCATTTACTACGAGAGGCCCGCTCTCTTCTACCTCCAGGCGAAATTTATCTTTTTCTAAAAATAAATTCAAGGAATTTTCAACTTTAGCTCCAAGCACGGAATTCTTCGGGCCAGTCATCCCAATATCGGTTATTACAGCAGTTCCTTTAGGTAGCAAGCGCGCATCAGCCGTAGGGACGTGGATATGTGTCCCAACAACTGCTGTAGCGCGGCCATCGGCATACCAACCCATGGCAATTTTCTCACTAGTCGCTTCGGCATGAAAATCTATTAATATAATGTCGTCTTTCTGTGATTCATTTTTGATAATCTCGTCGAGAGCAAAAAAAGGATTAGAAATTTCCCCGCGAAATTGGTTCTCAAAAAACACTCGGCCACCTAAGTTAATGATCAAATAATGCTGGCCATTCCGAGCAACACGACAAAATCCCGTACCGGGCAGTTCGCTTCCGTAGTTAGCAGGGCGAATTAAAGTCTCGTATTTATCAAAACATTCATTGGACTGCGCGCCCTTAGCAAACACATGATTTCCGGAAGTAAACACATCTACTCCGGCTTCTTTTAACTCGGCCATAGTACCAGCAGTAACGCCTTTGCCATGCGCTAAGTTCTCGACGTTGGCAATAATCAAATCAGGAACAAATTCTTCTTTTAAGGATGGCAAAACCCGGGTCAACGCTTGCCGCCCAGGCTTTCCTGTTATATCACCGAAAAATAAAATTTTTGTCATTAATCTAATATTGCCTCCAATAAACCTAGAACTTCACTCAGCAAGCTATCAGGCGCTCGATCAATAAATGCAGCACGGCGAGACTTAAAGTCAACAGATTTTACTTGATCAACCATGGCAACTCCATTAATTTTAAAGCCTGCAGGTATTACCACCTGAAATGGAAAACCACGATTAGTATTAGTAATAGGGCAGATAAAAGCCATCCCTGTTTTTTCATTAAACAGGTTCGTACTTACAACCAAGGCAGGTCTACGACCCTTTTGTTCATGACCGGATTGAGGGTCTAACGAAATAGAAATAAAATCTCCTTTTCTGGGAATATAACCTATCATATCTATCAAACCTCCTTACCCGTGGGCTTACCCCAATCATATTCTGATGGCTTGTAATCAGCAGGCATTTTTTTTAGCAACGCTTCTAGATCAACTTTTGTTCTCTTGGGCTTACGAATCGTAATTACACCGCGTTCTACTGAGACAGAAACAGTATCACCAACTTTTACATTAGCCTCTTTTAACAACTGTTGAACTAATCTTAAGCCCTGGCTGTTGCCCCATTTTTGGATAGTCGTGTTCATATGATTGATAAATTATGTATATACATAGTATATACATGTAGCACTTCCTTGTCAAGTCTTAGCTATTCAATCAATCCCTGTTCTAGTATATCGTCCACAAACCGAACTTTGATACCAACCTCTTTGTCGAGCATTGCTTTAACTAACCGATGCATGCCGTCGATTACATGATTATTATTAATTACCCATATTGGATAACTCAAATCAGCATTTTCAATCTTCTTAACATGCTCAGTCCATAGCGGATTTTGCTTGGATGCTTCCCAGTCTTGCAGGATATCGCCCAACAGGAACGAGTTACCCTCGCTATCAGTCCAAAATGAATTCCCGGCATCGGTTGATTCAGCAAACTGAGCAATAGGCACTATGGCTACCGGCAGATGCTCGGCAAACGGCTGCATCTTATAAATATCATGGGCTATCCCATTAATATTGGCAGTGTGGGTATGCCCTTCGTGGCTTTTGACGCGCTCCGAAGGCTGACCACCATAACTGGTTTCTGGACTGCTCATTCTATCTTGCGTACTCAATCACCCGAACATCCCGAATGACATGCACCCGAATTTCACCTGGATATTTTAGTTCGCTTTCTAACCGGTTAGCAATATCGCGCGCTAACTTCTGAGCAGCTAGGTCATCAATTTTTTCTGGACGGACGAACACCCGAATTTCACGACCGCCTTGTATAGCGTATGTCTTCTCAACCCCATCATATGAGTTAGCAATGTTTTCCAAATCGGTTAAACGCTTGACATAGTTTTCGTAAGAATCTTTACGAGCTCCCGGACGGGAGCCAGAGATACCATCGCAAGCATCAACAATCATCGCTTCAACACTTTCTGGCACATCGTGTCCTGAGCCTTCGGAAACGTCCGTGTCGTGGTGATGCGCGGCGATTGCGTTAATAACACGTGGATCCAAATTAAACTTTTCGGCCACCCTTTTACCAATTTCTACGTGAGTTCCTTCCATATCCTGGTCCAACGCTTTGCCAATGTCATGCAGTAACGCACCTTGTTTAACAATAGAGACATCGGCTCCTAAGTCGTGGGCCATTAATGCGCCAATCTTCGCCATCTCCATAGAATGCAAAAGCACATTTTGACCATAAGAAGTCCGGAACATTAAACGGCCAATTAAATGAACTAGCTTTGGCGGGAAATTAGTAATACCTAATTCATAGACTGCTTCTTCGCCGGCATGTTTCATTTTGTCGCTAACTTCAGACTTACTTTTTTCGTAAGCTTCTTCAATGCGAGCAGGATGAATACGACCATCCGCCACCAATTTGTCTAAAGTCAATTTAGCAATGTGGCGACGAATAGAATTGAATCCAGAAACAACAACTGTGTCTGGCGAATCATCTATAATAATTTCTACACCCATGAGCTGTTCAAACGTGCGAATATTACGACCCTCTTTCCCAATAATCCGCCCCTTCATTTCCTCGCTAGGGATGCTAACTGTGGTGGTGGTGGTTTCAGCAGTGACTTCAGTGGCCACTCGCTCAATCGCTTGGGCAATAATTATGCGGGCTTCTTTTTCAGCGTCATCGTGAGCTTTATTCAACAATTTGCGGTGTAAGCCCAACATTTCTTCTTTGATGCCTTTTTCGGCGTTATCCAGAAGAACTTTAGCCGCTTCATCTTTAGTCATAGCCGCAATCTTTTCCAAGTTCGCTAGTTGTTTTGCCCGCAATTCTTTAATTTCTTCCTGCGACTGTTCCAACTGCTCTTTCTTGACATCCAACTCAGTAGTCTTGCGATCCAAAGTTTCAGATTTGGTGTCCAAATCTTTTTCCCGACGATCAATGCGCTCTTCAAATCGCACAATCTGAGCTCGAAACTCTGATTCAGTCTTTTTCGCCTGCTCAGTAACTTCCAAAGCTTTAGCTTTGGCCTCGATGAGCATTTCTTTTTCTTTGTTGCGGGCGTCATCCAAGATGCGCTCAGCCCGACCCTCAGCAGTGCTTACCTTCTTCGAGGCAAGCGACTGACGGATAACATACCCGATGATAGCACCGAGCACGAGGCCGCCAATGGCGTAAATAAATAACATAAAATACCTTACTTCCGTAAAGTGAGGACTAGGTAGCGTATATCAAAAGAAGCGCTTTACACTATGCTATGAAATAGCTAGGTGTAGTACGCGGGCTTGTTTCTCTCTAATATTTTTTAGGGGGCAACCTAAACTTCGAGAACAAAATAACATAATTGTGGGAGAAAAAAGGCTCATGAATATCGCTTTCCTAAACAAGTGTCCCTGAATAAACGGACTAATTAATCACAATTGTTAAACTTCAATGCCCAAATAATACCATAAATATGAGTCTGAGTCAAAACGCCCCAAGAGGGCATTTTATATAGACTATTCATTATCGCCAAATAATCGCTTCAGTTCAGCGCGGGCTTTTTCCACCGCTATTTTTGGTTCTTCCTGTTTTAGCTTCACTGTTGCCCTAAAATCTTGCGCCCAATCCTGAATTTCCTGCTTTTCTGGCTCTACCACTTCTTTGGCTTTCTGCTCTATATCCTCTGGGATATCTAGTCCATGAAAAGTCACTAATTCAGTAGGTTTAACCCCTTTTTTAATGATTTGAGCGCCTCCATTTTTTTTTGCGCGCTCCATCATTTTCTTATGTTGTTCTTTGTCTAAAATATCCTGGTTACGGCGGTCACCTTCAATGAAATGTTCTCTAGTCATATGAATAATATAGATTAAATAACTCTTCCTCAATAATAGCACAATCAGCCATATAACTGACTCTGGGTGCCGATATACAGGAAGCACAAACTGTTTCTGGTGGGACAATAAAAAATAGCTCGGTAATCTCCGGTGATATTTATACTAAATTGGCCCTGCAAAGAGCCACTTAGTTCATGGAGTTGTAACAGTGGGCTTTGAGGGTCTTCCAGTAGCATCAAAAATCGGCTATCAAACTGGCGTTGAACCTTTATCGGCAATTTACCGAATTGCTTGCGGAACTGTTTTTTGAATGAAACGTCCATGGGCGCTACTCCTTATTCTGAGTATGCAACCATTTCAAAGCAGTTTTTAGGTCTGAGAATACAGGTGAGGTGTTCTTGCTCGCTTCCGCCTCCGCCCTTAGCTTGAGCAAAAGTTCGGTAGCCTTAGCATTCGGCTGCGGGTGTAAACTGATAGTCAACTCACTGGCCTGCACTACTTGTTGCAAAGACAAGTTAATTAAGGCTGATAAAGACAGCCCCAAAGAGTCGGCTAGTTTTTCCGCCCGCTGTTTTAATGCCGGGGTTGTTTTAAGATGTATCGTTGATTGAGTATTCATACCATTATGGTACATAAATGGTACTAACCTGTCAAGACAAAAAAGCCCCGCTATTATAGTGGGGCTTTGAGAATTTGTTATTTCTTAGTCGACTTCTTCACAATGCGCTTGCTCGGGTCTTTGCGGGAGCGCGGAGTGTTATCGCGCAGGCCGCGGACATAATAGAGCTTGGCTTTACGGACATCGGTCGGCTTTACTACTTCTAGCTTTACAATATTAGGAGAATGCAACGGATAAATGCGTTCCACGCCGACACCGGAAGCAATCTTGCGAACTGTGAAAGTGGCATTAGTACCGGTACCACCCTTGCGGGCAATAACCAGGCCTTCAAAAATCTGCACGCGCTCTTTAGCGCCTTCTTTGATCCGCTGGTGAACCTTAACTGTGTAGCCAGAGCGGAATGCAGGCAACTCTTTCAACTGCGTGTCTTTGAGATGTTTAACTATTGGCATAATGGTTGATTATATACTATCTACTTTTTTACTATTTAAATGATGAAGGACTGCGCGGAGATCATCTGGAATTGGGCTATCTGCTTCAACCCAAGTGCTGTCTGGCAACTGAACTTCAATGGCTCGCGCATGGAGGAATTGTCGGGTCAGCCCGAGCAACTTGACCAGCTTGCCACCATAGAGTGTATCGCCCATTAGCGGATGTCCCAGAGATGAAAAATGAACGCGAATCTGATGCGTTCGTCCTGTATGCAATCTTACACGAATAAGGGTGCAATCGTCAAGCCGTTCTATTACCCAGTACTCAGTTAAAGACTGTTTAGCCACCAACATATTCTTGGCTGTATACTTCCGAAAATCGGTTTTACTCTTCCCAATTGGGCTATCAATCACACCGTGATTGTCTTTTAGTATCCCTCTGACTAGGGCAATGTAGTCTTTTTTTATCTTGCGCTCAGCAAACGCATCTTTCAAATGCTCATACATAGGCTGAGTTAGGGCAATAAGCATAACCCCACTAGTGTCCTTATCCAGCCTGTGCACGATCCCCGAACGACCTTCTTCCCCTACTAAATAAATATCTTTGAAATAGTAGAGCAATGCGTCAGCCAAAGAATCTCCTTTTAGCCCCGCCCCAGGGTGAACAGCTAGTCCTGCCGGCTTGTCTATAATAAGGAGTCCGTGGTTGTTGTACAAAGTTTTTAATGCTATTACTTTTGATACAGCTTTCTTTTCTTCTACTATTGTGTAATCTATGGTGTCATCTGACCTGACAACGTGTTTCGCGCTATCAACTCCTTCACCGTTAACCTTCACATGACCGGCTTCTATGTCGCGCTGAATACGACTACGAGAAATCTCAGTATTATCGGCAATATATTTGTCGAGCCGAATTTTTAGGGTAGTGACTTTTAAATGGATTGGTTTGGCCATGTTAGTTTTTCTCCAGCAAATCTGGGCGACGCTTTTGCGTTCGCTTGATTGCTTCTTCGTGTCGCCATGCATCTACTTTAGCATGATCACCACTGAGCAAAATTTTTGGTACTGGCATCTTCTTTATTTTAAGTTTTCCGGACTTATCTTTTATCTTTATCTCCAATACTTCCGGCTTAGTATACTGTGGGTACTCCAATAGTCCTTCTGAAAAACTTTCGGCATTGGCAGATTCTGCTTTACCTAAAACGCCGGGAATAAAGCGTAAAATCGCCTCAGACATTACTAACGCTGGTACCTCACCGCCCATTAACACATAATCACCAATCGAAAATTCTTCATCGACAAATGACCGAATGCGTTCATCGAACCCTTCGTAGCGACCACAGACAAAAGCTAGCTGGTCATACTTGGCTAAACGGCGAGCATGAGCATGCGTAAACACTTTGCCTTGCGGCGACAACATTATCACTCGCATATTCTTGGCGCGCACCGAAGACCGCAATTTAGTAATGGCCTTAATCATTGTGTCCGGCCGTAGTACCATCCCCAAACCCCCACCATAAGGCCGGTCATCTACTGTACCCCGGCGGTCGGTTGAAAATATGCGCAAATTCACCGCTTTAAATTTCAAAACTTTGTGGGCAACGGCTCGGGCAATTATCCCAAACTGAAGATACGACTGAATAAAGTCGGGAAATAAAGTTAATATAGTAATGGAAATAGTTTGCTTCTTCATAAAAAAGATGACTTTTATCAGCAGTCTAAACTAAAACCCGCACAAAAAGTGGTGCGGGTCTTATTGGTTCAATAGAAGAACTAAAGTTTGAAGTCGTCGTCGTCCATCGGAGCAGCTGCTTCAGCTGGACTTTCATCATGAGAAGCCGGAGCTTCGTCGTGACTACGTTCAACGCGAGGACCGCGGTGAGAACCTTCCGGTTCATTAATCTTCAAGTTAACACGAGCTTTATGTTTGGCGCCAACAACGCGCAACAATGTGCGAATGGCTTTAGCAGTTTGGCCCATGCGGCCAATAACCTGACCCATGTCTGCAGGGTTGATGAATAAGGTGATTAATACACCCATCTCATCAACGGTTCGTTCTGTGCGAACATCGTCTGGATTATCAACTAAGGCTTTTACAATGTACTCTACGAATTCCTGATCTTGTTCTGTCATGTGCGTAGTTTTCTGTGTAAATAGAGGGAGGCTTCGACCTTTTCTGGAGCCTTGTATCTGTCGCTAGTATAAGGATTTATTAACTGACTGTCAACTCTACGGCGCAATCTCGTATTTCTTAGGAGCACTGCCCCCACGAACAAACGGATAAGCGGGTATACACAGCCTAGGCACTGCTAACCCAGCCACAACAGGCTGAGCACAATTAGTAAACCGATAATAAGGTTGGTCTGCTGGGGCGGGTGACTTAACTTGGGCTTTGTATGAAATACTCCATAACCCATTAACAGGAATCCCAGCATTCCCAACGGGAGTGAGAATAAAACGAACTACCGGATTGGCCAAGGTATAACTGCTGTCATCAACAGCTAGGCTGCAGGCACCACCACAATTAGCAACAGCCGCCCACCCATTTACAGGCTTGGCCATATTACCCATAGTATCAGTCACAGTAATGGTTTTGACGAGCTTGGCGGTACCGCTATTACACAAGTCTATCCGGAACGTCACTATGTCGGCATCACCAAACAAATAATTGCTGGCTATGGTTTGCGGGGCGCAAGTAGAGGACGGAAAAGACTGTGATTGTGATCCAGATTGAGCAGACACGATAACTTTGCTAGAAGTATTTAGGCTTGGTGTACCGCTACTGACCACAAACGACACATTGGCTGTGGCAGGACTACCGCCGGAGCTAGAATTACAATTGATAGTATAGATGGTGTTGGATGATATAGCTGAAGTGGGACTACCAACACTAGATGTGGCATTACTACTGGACTGCAAAGCTGGACTAATACTACATTGTGAAGTATTGCTAGATGACCAAGCCACCCAACCGGAATCTCCCGGAGCTACAGTACATGGACCTGCCGAGTAACCGCCGTTGGTGGCGCTACACTGGAAACTAACTGTGGCTGCGGATCCAGCTGGAGTTACATAAGGGGTTGGATAGGAGGAGCCATTGACCCTAACTTGGAATTGGCAAGTAGAAGTGATGCCGCCGCCGCCATCAGCTCTAACAACCACAGAATATGTAGCAGGGATGGTTTGAGCAGTAGCAAAAATAACAGCTGAGGATGGGAAAGCGCTACCAGGAAGAGGCCTGCCGCCGGCGAATTGAACTGACGGTGCCCCATTACTAGGACTGATGGACTGCAGACTAAAAGAGACAGGGCTATTAAACCCATTCTGACCAGAAATGTTTAAACTAACAAGGGCAATACCGGGAGCATTGGCAGTTGCAGCGAAAGGATTAGGGCTACAAGTAAATGACTGACCACCACCTACGGGAGTCGGATACCCAGGGGAAACGGTTATTGTCACACTGCGGCTTGGTGTAGTCGGAGGGTTAGAGCCAACGGCTCCATCACATACTAAAGTATAGGTGTATGTGCCGTTAGCCAATGGGCCAGTAGACGTTGTATATGTGGAACCAGGGGTACTACTCAGATTACCTGCCCAATTACCTGTGGCATGACAGAAGTTACCTGCTTTAGTGTTAGTCGGAGTCCAGGACAAGGTAGCAGGCTGACCAGTGGCAATATTTGTACTGCTTGAGCCGTTAGCCAGTAATGATAGTCCTGGTGTTTGAGATGCAGGTGGCCCGTTGACAATAACCTGGAATTGGCAAGTAGCTGTAACACCATTGCCGTCATCACCCCTGACAGTCACAGCATATGTGTCAGGTGTAGTTGCCGCATTAGTGTAGATAACAGCTGAGGTGGGATTGGTAGTAGTGGGCGGGACGCCGTTGTTTGAGAACCGAATAGTTGGTGGCGCATCGGTGTTAGGGCTGATAGATTGATACCTGAAAGTAATAGGATTGTTGAAGCCGTTCTGGCCGGTAGTATTTAAGCTGACACTGCTAGTGGCTGGAGCATTGATAGTGGAAGTGAGAGGGTTGGGATTACAGGTGAAAGCAGGAGTCAGAGTAGGAGCAGTCACCGTTAATGTGACAGAGCGAATAGGGGTGCTAGAAGGGTTAGAGCCAGTGGCTCCATCACAGATTAACCAATAATTATAGATGCCTGGAATTGTTAGTTGGCTAATGGACTGTGAGTATGGTCCTGGAGATGTGCTGGCCTTGTCGGTATTCCAAGTAGTATCCACCGGACTGTAGTTATTGTTAGCATGACAGAAGTTGCCTGCTTTGGTGTTTGTCGGAGTCCAGGACAATGTAGCCGACTGACCTGATGCAATAGTAGTACTGCTAGCACCGTTAACAGTCAGGGCTAGGTCTGGAACGTTTGGCTGAACCGGAGGAGTCACAGTTAATGTGACAGTACGAATAGGGGTAGTCGAAGGGTTAGAGCCAGGAGCACCATCACAGACTAGAATATACCTGTAAGTGCCAGGGGCTAGAATTCCCGTGGACTCTTGGTATGTAGTGCCGGGAGTACTAGCTTTGAGTCCACTTCCTGACCATGGACCAGCTGGATCACAGAAGTTACCTGGTTGGGTGTTAGTCGGAGTCCAAGATAGAGTTGCAGACTGACCTGATGCAATAGTAGTGCTACTAGCACCATTGACTAACAGGGTCAAGCCTGGAACGTTTGGCTGAGGAGATCCCGGAATAACTCTGACACTGGCTGTGGCCGTGCCGCCATCTCCAGTACAGGTTTCTGTGTAAGTAACAGTAGATGTAAGTGGACCAGTAGATTGGGAACCAGTAAGACCATTCCAGCCAGGAGGATTGACTGTA
>JBBRMG010000024.1:0-11653 GCA_038230955.1 Candidatus Doudnaibacteriota bacterium
GAGTTATGTTATTGTGCCAATTGTTTATGAGAGTCGTTTATATGGGAGTATTGTTTTATGTTTTAAAAAACTAAAAGTTTTTTCCCAACAGGATGAAAGTTTGTGCGAAGCAGTTGGAAACGCAATGGCTCAAACCATGACAATTAATGGTTTGCATCAAAACTTGCGGGAGATTAAGCAGATGATGGATTATACACCAGAGCCGTTGTTGATTTTCGATCCCGTATCCCATCGCGTTTCCTATTTTAATAAAAGCTTGCTAGCCCAAGTTGGGTTGAATAGTGTGCAGTTGTCAAAATCGCACATTGAAAGTCTTGTTCATCCATCGTTTCGTAAGACTTTCAAGAAGCGGCTGGACGGCATTGTCAGTGGAAAAGTGCTATCGTCGATTTTTGAAATCTTTTTAAAACAGCCCAATAATTCTAAAACGCCAGTCGAAATCTACTTGCAATATATAATAAGTCGTCCTGGTCACCCGTCCCATATGGTAGCCATTATACGGGATGTCTCTGAACGCAAAAGGAGTGAAGAACTGATTCGCCACGCGGCTTTCCATGACTCGTTGACCGGTTTGCCAAACCGACTATTATTTACCCAACGGCTGGCTGAAACGATGGAACAAGCTCACACTGAACGCAAAAAATTTGCAATATTATTTATGGATTTAGATCGATTTAAATTTATTAACGACATATTGGGTCATGTCGCCGGAGACACGATATTACAACAAGCGGCAAAACGATTGCAGGCGAGTATTAAACGCAATGATATTGTTTGTCGGTTGGGCGGTGATGAATTTGTGGTATTGCTTAAAAATATTCAATCGGTTAAGTCGATTGAAGCCATTGCCAATAGAATTCTAGGCGAGTTCCAAAAACCGTTCCGTTTGTCAGGGCAAGAAATTTACGTCACTGTTTCTATGGGTGTAAGTAGTTATCCCAAAGACGGACGGGATATTGAATCTCTTATGAAGAACGCGGACAACGCACTATATCGAGCGAAAGAGAGCGGCGGCAATAGCTATCAGCATTATCATGAAAGTATTGCCATTCCTCAGCTTAGTCATTTGCAATTAGAAAAGCAGCTACGCTACGCCATTGCCAATAATCAGTTACGGTTGCATTATCAACCGATGTTTGATTTCAAAACCAAGGAAATTGTTAGCGTGGAAGGGTTGGTGCGGTGGGAGCATCCCACTATGGGGCTAATTTTGCCAGGAGACTTCATTGCTCAAGCTGAACAGTCTGGTCTCATTGTGCAATTGGGCCAGTGGGTAATAAATGAGGCCAGCCGTCAATTAAAACTCTGGCGCAAGCAGGGATTTGCTGCTCCCGTCAGCATTAATGTTTCCCCGCGTGAGTTACTCCAGCGTAATGTGGTGACAAAAGTCAAAAAAACTTTGAAGCAGTACGGACTAAAACCAGCAGATATTGAATTAGAACTCACCGAAACTTTTTTAATAAAAAACATGGAAGCTTCGACCAGAATTTTGGAACAGTTCCGGGAGTTAGGGTTCAAGGTTTTCATCGATGATTTTGGTACCGGATACGCCTCGTTGAATTATTTGAAAAGGTTGCCAATTGATTATATTAAAATTGATAAATCTTTTGTAAAAGACTGCGCCACCAACAACCAAGATGCCGGTATTATTGAGGCTATTATTGCTATGGCTCATCATTTAAATTTGAAAGTAGTGGCCGAGGGAGTGGAAACCGCCCAGCAATTAAAGTTTTTGCAATCCTGCAATTGTGACTTAATTCAGGGATATTACTATAGTCCGCCGATGACCCCCGAAGATATGACTAAAATGTTCGAGAACGCTTAACTCATCATATTTTCATCATATTTTCTTAATATGATAAACATGATTAAATAAAATTCTATGATCATATTACTGATTGAGGATGAAAAGAAACAGGCTGAGTTCATTCAAAAAGCGTTAGAGCAGGACTATTATAAGGTAGATGTTTCATACGATGGGGAAGACGCATTGCAAAAAATAGAAGTCCGCGACTACGATATGATTATTGTGGATTTGAACCTACCTAAAATTGAGGGCGGTGAATTAGTGAAGCGTATTCGAGAATTAGGTTTAAAAACTCCAGTTTTAGTGCTTACGGCTAATGATGACATTGAAACCAAAGTGGCTAATTTGGACCACGGAGCAGATGATTATTTAACTAAACCGTTTGCTTTAGAGGAGTTACTGGCTCGCACCCGCGCTTTGCTCCGTCGTGAAGCGGTACCAATCCCTCAAACACTGAAGCAAGGAAATTTGGAACTAATGTATTCCACTCATGAGGTGAAAGTCGAAGGCAAAATTGTGAAACTGACCAAAAACGAATTTCGCCTGCTAGACTTTTTGTGCCGCGTCCCCGAACGAGTCTGCACTCGTGCTATGATTGAGGAGCACGTTTGGGGTTACAATAGCGAAAACAATAGTAATGTGATTGAAGCTTCTATATATAATTTGCGCAGGAAACTGGGTAAATCAAACAAAGGATTAATCCAAACGGTGCAAAATATTGGGTATCGTTTAAAGAAACCAGCCAATGCCTAACACCTCGAATAAGAGCTTCCAGTCTCCACTGGATGATCCTGATTTCAGCAAAATATTATTAGAGCGTCTCGGTCAAACCGGGACGCTTGTGTTAGACGTTGAGGGTGCAATTTGCTATGTTAGCAAACGTACCGAACGATTATTAGGGGCACCCCAAAAGAAATTATTAGGTCACGGTTTTTTTGACGTCATAAATATTCGCAATGACAAAGGCGAACAGATTTTTGAACGCAAGCACCCAGTATACCAGGCACTGCACGAGAGAGACTTTAATCAAGTCACTCCGTTTTTTACGACACTTAAATTAGAGGATGACTTGGTCCCTGTAGCGCTACGTGTCATTCAAATGAGTGCAAAGCGGAAAATTACTGGCGTTATTGTGGAAATGCGGGAAGTCAAGCGCGTACTAAATGTGGGGGAGATGAAATCATTATTTGTCTCTTTTGCCGCCCATCAATTAAAAACTCCCAGTTCAATAGTGAAAGGATTTTTGGAGCTGATGATGCGCGAAGGGGAAAAAGCTTATTCACGTGATCAATGGTACAACTTGCAGTCGGCGTTTGAATCTAATGAAAATTTAATCCAATTGTCAAAAACTTTGCTTAACCTGACCCGCTTAGAAGGTGGCATGATTGAGCCCAAAATTGCTCCATTCAACCCGAATAGCGTCCTGCAAAGCAAAGTAGACGCGCATCGACCCTTTTTCAGCAAGAAACAACTGCAAGTAAAGCTAAACGCTATTGATGGAGTGTTCCATACCGATGAACTATTTTTCTCGGAAATCTTCGACACTCTTTTTAGTAACGCTGTTAAGTATAGCCCGCCGGGAGCAATAATTACAGTTGAGTGCAATGTGGCTAAGCACAAGATAGAAGTCATTGTTCGCGACCAAGGGGTGGGGATTAGTAAGGCAGAAGCAGAATTATTGTTTACTACCGCCAGTGACATTGATCCTGACCATGACAGCCATGGCTTAGGTTTGCTAATGGCAAAAAAGTATGTGACATTACTTGGTGGCACCATTGGATTAAGAGAACAGGATGAGCCTGGCGCAGCACTTTATTTTATTTTACCAACTCCACTCATATAATTTTCATATTTCCGTTTTACAATTAAGTTGTGTTTAAGAATTAAAACAAAGGATTTGTATGGGTATAATTTTATACATTGTGTTTGGTGGTATTGCAGGTTGGTTAGCTTCCATTATTATGGGGGATAATGCTCGCATGGGGATTATTGCTAATATAGTTGTTGGTATTGTTGGTGCGTTTCTAGGCAGTTACATTATGTCATTCTTTGGTGGACCTGGCGTTTCTGGGTTCAACATCGTTAGTTTAATCGTTGCTGTGTTCGGTGCAGTTGTACTACTGTTTATTGTTAGCTTGTTCAATCGCCGCCGTGGCGGCGCTGCTGTTCGCTAAAATTGTCTTTTAAAAAAGCCACCGCATAGGTGGCTTTTTTTTATTCCAGGCGATTTTCTTTGCTATTCTAGGGGAATGTCATTGAAATCTCTGGCCGATAAAATCTGGTCTACCATTGGTAAAAGATTTAATGTCAGTCGGTTTTTGCCCCTCTAATTGAACTGTCACTAATTCTAGTTGTGATGATTCGCCACATTGCACGGTAATCCTGCCGTCAGAATTTTTTGTAATTGTCCCTGGTGTAGTAGGCTTAAGAGGGGTGACTGAAGTGTCGGAAACAACAGATTCAATGGAATTGCCTGAGTCGGCTTGAGCAATTACTGGATGACAAGATAATATCTTTAAGGTTTTGTCTTGCCAGGTCGTCCAAATGCCCGGCCAAGTTTGAAAGGCTCGATAGCGGTTATAAATGGTGCCGGCGGATTGAGTCCAGTCAATGCGGCCATCAATTTTATGAATCATTCCGGTCGGGGTAGCTTGGGCATGGTCTTGTTCCCGCAACGGTATTTTCCCTGCCGCATATTGGGGCAATAGGCGAGTCAGTAAAACCGCTGATTGCTGGGCCATGCGATGAGATAAGGTGGCAAAAGTGTCATCTGACTGAACAATAGTGTCTTCTTGAGCCACAATCGGGCCGTGGTCCATTAGTTCATCTAACACAAAAATAGTTGTAGCGGTAGTCGTCTCGCCATTAAGTAGCGCCCATTGAATGGGGGCGGCTCCTCGGTATTGAGGCAGTCGAGAAAAATGCACATTGAGAGTTTTTAATCGAGGCATATTTATTACCTCTAGAGGCAGAATTTTACCGTAGGAAACGACAATAAAAATATCGGCGTTCAGCTGTTCTAATTTTTCCCGCAACTCGTCATTCTTTTTTACTTTTTCTGGTTTGAAAATAGTAAAGCCCATATCCGTAGCGGCTTGCGCGACTGCGGAGGGAGATATAATTTGCTTGCGACCAATAGCCGCATCGGGTGATGTGACCACTGCAACAATCTCATTCTCTGCATCAAGCGCCTGGAGTATAGGGATGGCGACGTCGGATGTGCCGAAAAACACTATTTTCAGCCGCTCTATTGAGGGAGAATTAATCATGTTGAAAGTGAAATTAGGCTTTAAGGTTTTTCATCACATGTCGCAAGATTTCTGCTTCCACTCTGCAGTCAACCAAAGCATCATGTAGAGGGGGAGATTCTATTTTAAACAACTTCATCATTGTTTCTAAACTAAACCCACCAAAATTCTTTTTGCTTGTTAGGCCACCACTTTTAGCTAAGTAAGCATACATGACCCCCCAAATGTTAAAGAAGTGGTGGTCGAACGGAAATTTCATCCCAGCTTTATTATAGGTTGCGGATAAAAAAGTAATATCTAATACGCCACCGTAATAAGCGAGAATGACATCGTGACCGAAAGTTTTATCGAACTTGCGGATGACGGTACTAACCGATGGGGCGGTTTTTATCTGATCGTAGCTAATACCACTAACTGCTACAGACTCCGGGTCTCGATTTTTCCACTTAGTCGGTTTTATAAAAGAATTAAAATGCTTTTTTTCTTTCAAGGTTTTGCGATCCAATAGCACGCCGGCAATTTGAGTAATTTCATTTTTGGCTGGGTCAAGACCACTAAATTCAGCATCAATCAACAATATATCTTTGTTAAACATTTAAGCGTCTTTAATGATTTTACGAAAAATTTCTGCACCCAAACGCACTCGCTCTAGAGAGTTGTGCCGGTTTTTCTGTTTTAAGTTAAAGTAATCTAAGAAAGTGTTGAATGTCGGCATTTTTTTTATTCCGTAATTCAGAGTGTAAATGTAACCTAGCGTCCATAGGTCAAGAATATGGTTATTATAATCAAATGGCACAATCGCTTTTTTAAATGCGGTTTTTAAAAACAAAACGTTGGACAAGTTGTAGGTGGCCAGCAAGGCTTGATTGCCGAAATGCAAATGAAATTGTTTGATGACGTCGTAAATCTTCGGGCTCTTACGCATTGTCTCGTAGGGGATGCCAAGCAATTCTGCGTGCTGGGCAATGGTCCCTTCCAACATGCTAATGCGAATGTAGCTATTAAAAAAATCCTTTTCTAGCAAGTTATCTTTATCAATCAACACTGCGGATAATTGGATAATACTGTCTTTATCGCTTTCAGGCCCGGTAGTTTGAATTTCGAATAGCAGGATGTCTTTTATAAATTTCATAAATTATTCTAGGTATTTTGGAAGTAAGTCTTGGCCTTGGCTGATTTTGCCTAATTTGTCGATTATAAGTTCGCCGTGCAAGTGGTCAATTTCATGTTGCAGAACGCGAGCTAAAAAAGTATCATCGCTAATGGTAAATTTTTTTCCCTTTAGGTCATATGCTTCCATTGTTATTTTGCGAGGGCGCTCTACCGCGCCAAATACACCGGGCATAGACAGACAGCCTTCATCTAATGTGGCCATTTCCTTTGATCGCGCTGTAATTTTAGGATTGATAATAACGAACGGGGGAATTTCTGCTTCTTCTAAATAGATTAGTGCCACGTTTAAGTTTTTGCTAATTTGGGGCGCGGCTAGCCCAACACCTTTAGCTTTTTTGACCGTGTCTAACATGTCGCGGATTAAACGAAGGTCATCTTTTTTTAAAGGAAACATAAGGTCTTCTACCGGTCTCCGGAGTACATGGGACGGCAACATGGAAATAGGAAGATTCATTTTCTAGACTAGGTTTAAGATTGGGCTTGGGATTTTTTAACCAAATACGAAAACAATTTACCTGGGGATTTCACATCTTTGCTTTCCAAAACTTCTCCGGCTAGTTTGCGCAAGAAATTATGGTCATGGAGTGTGGCCATTTTGAGGTATAACCCAAAATGTTTTTTGTCCCCTAATTTCATACTTAATTCATCGGCCAATAAATGGTCGGGGGAATGAAGGTAAGGGCTTTTTTTGGGCGCGTGCCTTTTTAAATTGATATTGGCGAGGCTGTCCATGCCTCTATTATAGCCTATTTCTGATGACTGCTAAATAGGGTATAATATATGTATTATGCGAAGAAATCTATTGCTTAGTTTAATTGTTGTTTTTGTCCTGGCCGCGGGCGCTTTTTTCTATCGAGCTCATTTGGGCACTTGGTTGGCGGGAATAAACGATGAATCGATTATGCTTTTGGGAAAAAGCGGCAAAAAGGGTGTCTTAAATTTATTGCCCCCGCCTCTACGCGCAGCGATTGAATCCAATAATTCTCATTTAACGCAGAGCGGTACCATTGCTAGTACTAATGATGCGCGCCATCAGCAGGGCCTAGGGCCGCTCAAAGAAAACTCAACATTAGATAAAGTTGCTGAGCGCAAACTGAAAGATATGTTTGCCCAACAATACTTTGAGCACATTAATCCCCAAGGCAAAGGGCCATCCGATTTAGCTGACGCAGAGGGTTACAAATATATATTGATCGGGGAAAATTTGGCTTTAGGTAACTTTAAGGACGATGCAACTTTGGTTGATGCTTGGATGCACAGCCCGGGTCATCGTGCTAATATCCTTAACACCAAATATAGAGAGATTGGAGTCGCTGTGGGTAAAGGCCAGTATGAGGGACACGAAACTTGGTTAGCCGTACAAAGTTTCGGCGCTGCGGCTTCTATTTGCCCGCAACCACCCGCTAGCAACCAGACTCAAATTGCTGACAGTCAAAGAACGATAGATGCATTGCGCCAAAAAGTGAACGCCGCCGCCGCCCAATTGCAAGCCTATCAAAACGCTAATGACACTCAATCGTATAACCGAGTGGTAGGACCTTATAACACAATGGGCAATCAGCTAAATAATCTTATTACAGCCTTAAAAAACTTGACCAACCAATATAACGCCCAAGTACAAAAGTTCAATGCCTGCTTGAAGGGAAACACTTAGAATGGGTCGAATTAGCGTGGCAGGATTGTGGGTAGATGCTTTGACCAAGCCACAGTTACTCAATGTGCTAGATCAACGACTAGCCACTGGCGAAAAAACTTTTTTAACCACTTTGTATTCTGAGTTTTTATACGCCGCTTTGCGACTGCGCCGCACTATGGAGTTGCTCAATAGCGCAGATATCGCGGTGCCAGACGGCGTCGCGATTTTATGGGGTCAACGGTTTTTATCTATACCGTTTAAGAGTTCTAGTTATTATGGACGGATTGCTGAAGCAATAGGCCAAATGGTGTGGACCGGCGCGCAAATATTACTAAATCCGCGCTCTGTCTATGGGATATTTCCGGAAAAAATTGTGGGGGCGGATTTAATTTGGGACATTGCCGAATTAGCGGCGCGCAAACAGTATAGTATTTATTTACTGGGTGGTTTCGGTGATACTCCTGAGCGAGTGAAAACGGCATTAAAAAAAAAGCATCCCACGCTACAAGTTGTTGGGGCATCAAATAAAAATCCGAGTGATAACTCTGTAATAGAGGACATTAATTTTGCCAAAGCCGATATTGTGTTAGTGGCGTACGGTCCACTGAATCAGGAAGCTTGGATTGCCAAACATAAACATGAATTGAATGCGACTTTATTTGTTGGTCTGGGCGGCACGTTTGACTATGTAGCGGGGGACCGCACAGCTCCGCCAGCTGTCATTCGCAATTTAGGGTTGGAATGGCTATACCGATTATTTACTCAACCTCACCGCCGAGTGCGCATAAAAAATGCGACATGGGATTTAGTCTGGGCGTTAGTGCATTACAAGGTGTTTATGAGCTTGCCTCTTCGCCGTAATGCAGTGATGGTAATTTTTAATACACGTAAGCAAATTTTAGTAGCAAAGCGAAATCTAGACAGGGTAGAAGCAACAAAGTACGGCAACAACCCCGAGGTTTACAAAGACCACTGGCAGTTTCCTCAAGGGGGTCTTAGTGACATGGAGGATTTTATTCAAGCGGCAGAGCGAGAAATTAAAGAAGAACTGGGCACTGATAAGCTTAACGTGATTAAACTTTCAAATGAACCGCGCAGTTACGAATGGAACAACGCTTTAAGACCTTTTTTCAGTGATACTTACCGTAACCGTGGTCAAGAACAGCGCATAGTTTATTTTATGTTTAATGGGGTGGATTCTGATATTAAAGTTGATAATGTCGAGTTTGTTGGATTTAAATGGGTCTCATCAGAGCAACTTATTCAGACTCTTCACCCAGACAGGCGGCCGTTAGGAGAAATAGTTTTAGCAGACTTGAACAGCGGATCTGTGTTTGAAACAAAGGCCAATTCGTGATATTATTACGGTCATATGACTTCAAATAATCACATAACTAACCCCGCCATCCGCACTCGCTTCGCTCCGAGTCCAACAGGGATGGTGCATTTGGGCAGCCTGCGGACGACGCTGTTCACTTTTTTATTTGCGCGTAATGCCGGTGGCGCTCTAATTTTACGAGTGGAAGATACCGATCAAAGCCGCAAGGTGGAAGGCGCATTGGAAAATTTAATCGGTGTCATGAACGACATGGGGATTGAGTTTGATGAAGGATTTTTTTTAACCGACTCTGGCGAGCTAAAGCAGAAAGGCGAACACGGACCGTACTTGCAATCGGAGCGCCTAGATATTTATCAACGGGAAGTTCAGAAATTGCTGGACGGGAAATCGGCCTATTACTGTTTTTGTAGCACTGAAAGACTAGATGAACTACGCAAAGAACAAGCGGCGTTGAAAAAACCGTCTATGTACGACCGGTTATGCCGTAATTTACCCGACAGTATATTGGCAGAAAAATTAGCGGAATTTGAACAAGCAGGGAACCGGCCAGTGATTAGACAAGCCATTCCGCTGGAAGGTCAGACCATTGTCCGTGATATTATTTACGGTGATATTGTATTCGAAAATAAAAATATTGATGACCAGGTTTTAATGAAGTCAGATGGATTTCCAACGTATCACTTGGCTGTGGTAGTGGACGATCATTATATGGACATCAGTCACGTCATTCGTGGAGAAGAGTGGATTAACTCCACGCCGAAACATATTTTATTGTATCAAGCATTTGAATGGAAAGTGACAAAATTTGCTCATGTACCAGTTATTTTGAATCGTGATAAGTCAAAGCTGTCGAAACGACAAGGTGACGTGGGGGCTGAGGATTTTATTAAAAAAGGATATTTAAAAGAAGCGCTGTTAAACTTTCTAGTATTTTTAGGGTGGAGCCCGAAAACGGAGAAGGAAATTTTTTCGTTGGATGAATTAATCGAAGAGTTTGACTTAGCTAAAGTTAATCGCGGTAATCCGGTTTTTGACGTAGACAAATTAGATTGGGTTAATGGGTTGTACATTCGCCAAATGGATGTCGGAGCGCTAACAGATATGTTACTGCCATATTGGCAGGAGGCCGAATTGATTAAACAAGCAGAGGGGCAAATAACATTGCTCGATGGCACATCTATAGAAAAAGATTACTTAGAGGCAGTGACATTGTTAGAACGCGATCGATTAAAGAAATTGTCCGAAATAGGGGAGCGCACCGCTTACTTCTTTGCTAAGCCCGAATACGATGCTAGTCTTTTGGTCTGGAAAAAAAATACTGCAGAACAGACGGTGGTAGTCTTGAAAGAGTTAGCGCAATTTTTCAGTGGCTATTCGGAGACGGCTCTGACCACAGAAGATATTGAAAAAAACTTAAAAGCATTTATTGCGGAACGGAAGTATGATAACGGCTCAGTATTGTGGCCTTTACGGACGGCTTTAACAGGGATGGATAAAAGCCCCGGACCATTTGAAGTGGCAGCCACTTTAGCTAATGGATTGGGAAAAGCGGAAGTGGTAGCACGATTGACTGCCGCTCAGCGGATGCTGACTTAGCAACCGTGCAAAGCAATAATAAGAACTACTCTTCGACAAAAAACTTAGTATAATCTCTTGAGCTGTTAATAATCCGGGTGATAACAATTGTATTTTTATTCTCAGTATAAAAAATAAGATTCTTCTCGAACCCTCGCACAAACCACATTCTCAGGTTTGGCACTGCTTTGACTGTTCTTAAGCTTCCGATTTTTGGAGTTTGTTTTAATCTCATCATGGTGCTGTCAAACGCATCGAAAAAAAGATCCACAGTTTCTGGGTTATTCTGGGCAATATAATCAGCGATTTCGATTAGGTCAATTATTGCTTGTGGTCTTCTGACAACTTTCATTTTTTGCCCTTTTTGCGGGCAGAGATTCTATTTTTTACAATGTTTCTTGCCTCCTCAATATCAGCCTTGGTGAGTTCAGTTGCTTCTCCGCTATTCATGCCCTGGAAGATCATTGCCTCAAATTGGCTTTGGTCTTTTTTCTGCTCTCCCCTGATTAGTTCGCGTACATACTCACTAATAGTGCTATAGCCCTCCCTTTTAATTTTTTCTTCAACGAAAGCCCTCTGGGTTTCGGGTAGAGAAATATTCAATGTTGATGTGGCCATAACTGTTAAATTCCTTTCAATTACAGGATAATAACAATATTAAAATTTGTCAAGAATTAATATATTGCAAATGATTCAAAACACACAACTTTATGCTATAATATAGGCACTTTTCAGCCTATCGGAATGAAAACTAAAATACAATTTTTACTTCTGGCGCTACTCCTCAGCAACTATTTAATGGTTGGCGCTGATTTGCTATACCCCCAAGAAGTATTTGCTCAGGGCACTAAGCAGACTCCCGTAGTTAAACTCCC
>JBBRMG010000025.1:0-11228 GCA_038230955.1 Candidatus Doudnaibacteriota bacterium
GTCATAAATAACCTCAACACTCAGAGTGAAACAAAAAAGTCTAGTAAATAAGTTGATGCTATGGTCTGCTGGTTTGATATTCACTAGCCTACTAGCTTTAGGTTTGGCAGTTGTTATCCCTGACTCTGCATCTGCTCAAGGCACTAGTTCATACGATGAACAGGCGGCTACTAAAGGCATAGTGCAATGTGGCAACAAAGCTGCTGATCCATGCACAGTAGAGGACATATTTAATGTTATTGTCATTACAACCAACTTACTTATTGGCATGGCTGGTATTATTGCCATCATTTCCATTATCTATGCAGGATTCTCCATGGTTAGTGCGGCTGGTAGTCAAGAAGGGATTACTTCTGCCAAGAAAAGGTTAAGTAACTCTATTATTGGACTAATTCTCGTGTTACTGGCTTTTGTTATTATTAACGCTATTCTAGGTTCCACCTTAGGCATTGGTGTCTTTGGGGGAGATAGTATTTTGAGCAATCCTAAGTGTTATATTAGTAAAGCTGGCACTAACCCCGATCCCACGAAGACACCCACCAACACCCCGCCGGTTAATACACAAACCAAACCACCAGTAAATGCATGCCCCTGATATGAAAAAGATAGTTATAAAATTTAATATTGCAGCATTGCTCTTTCTTTCACTGATGTTTGTCTTTGATATTCCTCATGCTCTTGCAGCCGCAACGGTTACAAAAACTATTACAAACATAGATGGGAGCAAGTGCATATTTACAGGAAAAATTTTAGATGATAATCATCAACCAGTAGCTGCGGGAACTTTATCAAATTCCAAAGCGTATCTTCTGAGCGTCACTTGGTCTAACGCTCTTCCCAATTCTGTAACTAATATTAACTGTACGGGCTTTGTTGGCATAAGAGTTGGTTACAACACTGCAAAAGGCAGTTTTATGACCAGTGCTGGATGTAAGGTTGACGCCCAAGTAAGTAATGATCAGACTTACAAATATGCCACGGCGCAGATTACCCAGGTTGGAGAAGCTGGAACACAAATAAATAAGTATTTTGTCCCGCTTGATTTAAATAATGTCAATTCTGCTTGTTCTCAAGATGCTCCTGAGACAGATAAAAATAAGGCATCAGTAACAGCCCCCCTGAAGACGGATACCAAGCCTGGTAGCGGTGGTCCTCCCGACCCTGCCAACAAACCTCCAACTAACACTCCTCCAGCCCCCAAGCCTTTAACTCCTGGCAATCAAGGTCATTATAATGTCGCTCCAGGGGACTACGATGCGGCACCCTATTCGCTACAAAATTTGCTGCCATTTGAAAACCTCCCTCAATTCTTAGTACGTCTCGCCCAAATCTTATTCATGTTGCTTGGTGGTATTGCTACGATAGTAATTCTGATTGGTGCATTTCGCATGGCCATGTCACAGGGTAACCCGGAAGCTCTTACTGCGGCCAAGCGTAATCTAACCTGGGCCATTGTTGGTCTTCTTGTTGCTATCTTGTCGTATAGCATAGTGGCTATTATTCAAACATTCTTAGGGGTGCAATAAAATGTCTATACAAAATTCTTTCCACATTCTATTTCTATCAGGGCTACTGTTAACTGCCGTCGGCATATTAACTCCTGCTATGCAGCCAGCCAAGGCCCAGGCCGCCGCTGATTGTTCTAATTCTAATTTGGACAAGAACATTGAAACTTATAAGGTAGGTGGTCAGCTGCCCAAACTGCCGCACTACTGTAATACTACGGCTTTGACTACGCGGATTCTGAATATCGCTTTCGCTTTAATCGGCTCCTTTAGCATCCTATTTGTGATTATTGGTGGTTATCGATACCTGACCTCTAATGGCAATGCAGAAGCGGCCGCTAAGGGCATGAAAACTGCGCTTTACGCATTAATAGGGTTGGCTGTAGTGATCCTGGCTGCAGTGGCGGTAAACGTTGTGGTTAACCTATTGGTCCATAATAAAATTTAGTATTTTCTGTAAGTATGATATAATGAAGTTAATTCAGATGTATATCCACATCTTATCCCGAAAGGGGGTGATACTGCTTGAAACAAACGCTTAAAAAAATCAATTGGTTGAATGTAGCTATGATGGTTGTAATCATGGTCGTGGCTTTAATGCCTGTGCTAGGATTGTTCCCTCATTCTGCCAACGCTCAGCTTAACAAGAATTTCCCGTGTGACCAGAGTACTGGTTTACGCTGTACCGAAACAAGTGTGCCCCAAATCTTCAAAACTGTGATTAACTGGGCTTTGGGAATCGCTTTTGGTGTCGCGGTCATCTTCTTGATTATTGGTGGGTTCCGTTACATTACCTCAGCTGGTAATGAGGAAGCCGCAGAAAAAGGGAAGTCTTCCGTCATCAATGCTCTTATCGGTATTGTTATTATTGTTCTGTCGTACGTTATTGTTAACGTCGCCTCCAACTTGGTTGCTGGTACCGGTAACACCGGACCATAATTTTATTTTCTTCCGCCCTCTTTTCATCTAATTTGGATGGGAAGAGGGCGTTAGTCCTGGCTTCTCAAACTATTTGAGAGACCGGAACTAAATTAATAAAAATCATGAATAATACAAAGCGCTTTAAAATTGGTCTTCTAGTGTTTATGGCGATGATGACTGTGTCTGTATTTATTGCTCCGCATTCTGCGATGGCTCAAGGGAGCGGCGGCGGTAGCGGTAACAGCGGCAGTGTGGGAGATGGACTATCGACCTTAAAAAATAATAATTCAGGGATTACTAATTTGGGTATAACGGGTACCGGTCGTGAAGGGGTAGTGCAGTTGGTAGCAAAAATTATTGATTACGCATTATATTTATCTGGCGCGATAGCCGTACTGTTTATTATTATTGGCGGTTATCGATATCTCACGTCGGCGGGCAATGAAGAGGGAGCCAAGAAAGGCCGTACCACAGTGGTTAATGCTTTAATCGGATTGGTCATTATAATTTTGGCTTACGTGATTGTTAACGTGGTTGTTAATTTCATCTCCACTTAGTATGAAGTATTTGCGCTTGGCGTTTGCCGGTTTTTTAGCCTCATTTTACTTGCTAGCTTTTGCTGTCCCTGTGTTGGCTCAAAATATAGATCAATGCATTAACGGTGATCTATCAACAGATTTTGGTTGTAATGCTAGCATGACTGCTATTCGGAATTTATGCGCTAACCCTTCGACTATGTATATTACGGGTGATCCCGATACACTGGGAAAGTGTCCTGCTCCGTCTATATATGTACTAAAAGGTCAAACCATTGCTCAGGCCCAAAAGCCGTCCAAACCGCTTCCCGTCCCACCTGTCCCTAACCCAAATCCCAACCCCACCCCCAACCCCACCCCCAATCCAGCCCCTGGCGGCGGCGGCTCCGGCAATCTACCCGTGTGCGTTGATGACAAAAGTGGATTATGCTTACCTGAAAACCCGGTGTGCAACAAATCTAGCAGCAATACAAGCATCGCTTGCGGCACTCCCAATGTTACTTCTATTCTTACAAGTGTCATTAAAGACCTCTTATACTTTGCTGGAATCATTGCCGTAGTGTTTATGATTATCGGTGGTTACCGATACATGACATCAGCCGGTAGTGAAGAGGGGGCCAAGAAAGGTCGGGCCACTCTTACTAACGCTGTTATCGGATTAGTAGTAATTATCTTAGCTTACGTCATTGTCCTAACTATAACCAACTTCCTGACCAAATAGTGTTGATATAAATTAAAAGACCTCGTCATTGCGAGGTCTTTTGTATTTCAGGTGAGGATTGACTATAATAAGGCTTGTATCTCACTGTGCATATTTAAATAAGCCGAAGTGGCGGAATTGGTAGACGCACCAGCCTTAGGAGCTGGCGCCGGCAACGGTGTGAGGGTTCGAGTCCCTCCTTCGGCACCACATTAATTGTATTTTCATACTTCTGTGACAGTATTGATAGAAGCTGAAGAATTAGGTATAATCTTACTACTTTAAACAGGATACTCTTATGGGAAAAATCATCAAAAACGTCATTCTTGTATTGATTGCAGTGTTAATTATTTCGGGTATTGTGGCGGCGCTTACTACGAACACCAAAGTGAAGAGCGTGCCATTGTCAGATATTACCTCGTTGATTAATCAGGATAAAATAGAAAGCGTAGAAGTGCAGGACGATTTATTAACTGCCACACCAAAAGATTCTAATGCTGATAAGATGCAAGCATCGCTTGGTCGCAATACCCAAATCCCGCAATTTTTTAAAGATAGCGGTATAGAGGCTGACAAATTAAAGAATTTAAAAATCGCTTACAAAAATAGCGGCACCGTGGCTACCATTGCTGGCGCCGTACTTCCGTTCCTTGTGCCATTTGTATTAGTCGGCCTGTTTATTTATTTCTTGATGCGCCAAGTGCAAGGCACTAATAATCGCGCTATGACATTCGGTCAGAGCTCAGTCCGTTTGAGCGACGAAAAGAAGAACAAAGTGCGGTTCTCCGATGTAGCCGGCGCCAAAGAGGCGAAAGAAGAGTTGAAAGAAATTGTGGAATTTTTGCGTTACCCGCAAAAGTTTTTAGCCTTAGGAGCGAAAATACCAAAAGGAGTATTGCTGTTAGGTAGTCCAGGTGTGGGTAAAACTTTGCTTGCCCGTGCCGTAGCTGGAGAAGCTAACGTACCGTTCTTCCATATTTCCGGTTCTGAATTTGTGGAAATGTTTGTTGGTGTTGGAGCGTCCCGCGTTCGTGACCTATTTAAAAAAGCAAAAAAGAACGCTCCTTGCATTGTGTTCATAGATGAAATTGATGCCGTCGGTCGCCAACGTGGCGCTGGTCTGGGTGGTGGGCATGATGAACGCGAGCAAACTCTGAATCAAATTTTAGTGGAAATGGATGGATTCGAAACTGATACTAATATTATTGTTGTGGCCGCGACTAACCGTCCTGATGTCCTCGATCCAGCGTTGCTTCGCCCAGGTCGTTTCGATCGTCAAGTGGTATTGGATCTGCCGGACATTAAAGATCGTGAAGAAATTTTGAAAGTCCACAGCAAAAATAAGCCCTTGGCTACAGACGTAAAATTACGCACCATTGCTGAACGCACCCCTGGTTTTTCTGGTGCTGACTTGGCCAACTTAATTAATGAGGGGGCGATCTTAGCCGCCCGTGATAATAAAAAGCAAATTGATAACGTAGATCTCCGTGAAGCTATTGAAAAGGTTATGCTCGGCCCGCAACGCAAGAGCCATATTTTATCGACAGCTGAAAAGAAAGTCACAGCGTATCATGAAGGTGGTCACGCTTTGGTGGGCTCAGTGTTGGTGAACTCTGACCCAGTACACAAAGTGACTATTTTGTCTCGTGGTCGCGCCGCCGGATATACTATGAAACTGCCTAGCGAAGATAAGCACTTGCATACGAAGTCTAGCTTTATGGATGAGATCGCTGCGTTAATGGGTGGTTATGCTGCTGAAAAGTTAATCTTTAATGAGTTAACTACTGGAGCGAGCAATGATATAAAAGTGGCTACTGCTATGGCCCGCCGGCTCGTAACTAACTATGGCATGAGTGACACCCTTGGTCCAGTGACATTGGGCGAAGCGCATGAAAATGTGTTTTTGGGACGCGACATTGGGGAACAACGCAATTATAGTGAAGACGTGGCTAGGCAGATTGATACGGAAGTACGTCGCATTATGGTGGAGGCAGAACAACGGGCCACTGACGCTTTGACAAAGTATCGTAGTTATCTTGACACCATCGCGGATCGTTTAGTAAAAGATGAAACATTGGAGCAGGAAGAGTTTGAAAAAATTGTTCACGATATTATCCCTGCTGAGAAAAGAAAGGTTGCCGAATTCCTTCCCTCTCCTGGCGAGGTGCCTGCCACTGATTTCCCCGTATCACCTTAATGAAAAGTTTAAAGGCCCATTTGTTTGGGCCTTTTCAATTATATGAACATCGACTATTTTAAATTGCTCAAGCAAGCTTATAACATAACCATTCATCACCCGTTGCTATGGGTCTTTGGTTTGTTTATGTCTGGCGGTTTCAATAGTAATTTTTTATATTTTGCCAATGTTCCGTTTGGGTGGAGAGATCGATCACATGCTTTCATGTCACACTGGGTGGCTTCTCTGCATTCGAGAAGCTCAGTGCGTTCGGTGGCGGTTTCATTAATATTGTTTGCCATCACTTTAGTTATAGTCAATTGGGTAAAAATTATCTTTGTATTAAAAACTAGCGGACTATTAGGCTTGCAGAGGAGATTATCCCCTCAGGCCCAGAAACAGCAAGTGAATTTTGAGCTGAGTTTCCGTGAAATAATCACGGAGAGTTTGAATTCACTATCTTCTGTTCTAGCCGCCAGTATTGTTACAATGATTTTTGTGGCAATTGTATTCGCTATCTTAGCCTCTGTAAACAGGCAATTTGGTAGTATCTGGACGGATATTCCATGGGTCCCTGTGTTGGGAATAGCGCTAGCCAGTGTCTTGGTCATTGCCTTGTCGCTAATTAATTTATTCACTGCGTTTTTTATTATTCTTTATCGTTATCGTGTCATTCCAGCTTTTACCTTGGCAGTACAGTTAATTCGTAAACGCTGGCTTCCAATTTTAGAAACCGTAATTATATTGATGGTGATTTATGGGTTATGCTTTTTTGTAGGCACTTCACTAGTCCATTTGATTCGTAGTTTTGATAATCCGGATTTTATAATGTATCTTCAAGCAGGGATATTAGTATGGATATGGTTAGCTATCGTTAATGTGCTCTTCAATGTTAGCTTGCTAATGCTATTTTCCTTACTTGTTCAACCACCGTTGTATCCAGAGTTTGTGAAAGAAACTGTGCCACAAGTCGCTCCTAGCATGAGTGGCGGGGCGTAGACAAAGTAGCTTAGCCAATATAAAATATAGGAGGTTTAGTGAGTAAGTAATTTCAGACTATAAAATTATGGGCGGTTAGCTCACTTGGCTAGAGCGCGGCATTGACGTTGCCGAGGTAACAAGTTCGATTCTTGTACCGCCCACCATTAAATAAATAATCAGTAGATTTGTTTTTTCGCAACCAACATATGAATGGTTTCTCAAAAACAAATCCACTGATTCCGTCATAGGAATAAACAATATATGATTACAAAAACGGAAATAGAAAGGATCATTGGTAGCGAACCTCAGAACATAGATTTATATTTATCTGCGTTCACTCACCGATCATATTTGAATGAAAACCGAGCATTTCATTTGCCTCACAACGAACGGTTGGAGTTTTTGGGCGATGCTGTTTTAGAATTGATTTCAACGGAACATCTATACCGGAATTATGAACACTCTGAAGGCGAACTAACTAACTTCCGCAGTGCCTTGGTTAACTATAAAATGTTGGCAGAAATTGCTAATCGTCTTGGGTTAGAACAGTTTATGCAAATGTCCAAAGGTGAGGCCAAGGATACTGGTCGCGCCCGCCAAGTAATTTTGGCCAATGCCATAGAAGCCCTTATTGGTGCTCTATACTTAGACTTAGGGTATGAAGCCGCTTCAAAGTTTATTGAGAAGGAAGTATTGGTAGAATTGACCGCTGTTATTCATGATGGCACTTACTTAGATCCAAAGAGTAAGTTGCAAGAATTAGTGCAGGAAAAGCGCGGGGTGACCCCGACTTATGGTGTTGTAGCTGAAAGTGGTCCTGACCATGACAAAACTTTCGTTGTTGCTGCTTTTATGGAAACTACAGAAATCGGTCGAGGCGAGGGCCCCTCAAAACAAGAAGCGGAAATTTCCGCTGCACAGGATTCTTTGAAAGACTTAAAATTTTGAATTTAAATTCCAAAAATAAAAATTAATGTACCTCAAACGTTTAGAAATTCAAGGGTTTAAATCATTCGCGAGGAAGTCTACGTTTGAGTATGAACGTGGCATTACTGCTATTGTTGGACCGAATGGCAGCGGTAAAAGTAACGTGGCTGATTCATTGCGATGGGTGTTGGGTGAGCAAAGCGCTAAGCTTATTCGTGGAAAAAAAAGTGATGATGTAATTTTCGCAGGTAGCGATATGAAAGTACGGGCTGGCTATGCTGAAGTTATCGCTACGTTTGATAACCGAGATCACAAAATTCCCCTGGATGCAGCAGAGGTTAGCATTGGTCGCCGAATTGATCGCACGGGTGAAAGTGAATATTTAATTAATGGTGCACGAGTTCGCTTGCTTGATGTTATTGATTTGGTTTTAAAGAGCAACATTGGCACATCTCGGTATACGGTTATTGGCCAAGGCACTATTGATAACATGATTTTGTCTGGTCCTGTTGAAATTAAAAATTTGATTGATGAAGCCAGCGGTGTAAAGACATATTATATTCGTCGAGAAAAAACTTTACGTCGCCTAGAACAAACGGTGCAGAATTTAATGCGGGCCGAAGATTTAATTTCTGAATTAGAACCGCGGGTAAAATCTTTGCGGCGTCAGGCTAAGCGCATGGAAGCGCGAGAAGTAATAGAGGTAGAACTAAAAGGTTATTTGCGAGAACACTTGGGCGGCACTTATTGGTTATTGAAAACTAAAGCGGATGCTTTGCATTTAGAATTGTCTGCATTGCAAACTCACCGAGCGCAGGTGGAATCTAGCATGGCTAGCCATTTGTTAAAATTAGAGCAGCATGAAAAAGAAAATAGCGAGCAGCTGTCTAAGTTCGCATCTGATCAAATGGACTTACAAGCGCTGCAAGGTCAAAAAAATGGATTATTAGAAAATTTAAGTATGATTCGGGGAAAGATGCAAGGCCAGGGTACTTTTGGCAGTCAAGATAGCAGCAGCCTTAAAGTTTTGCATCATAATTTAGAACAACAAGCTATTGATTTACGCACGCAGATAACCGCGGCCAAGGGGGGCCTATCTAGCGCGCAAGCCCGCGGGACAGAGCAAAAGCAGGCGTTGGCTACATTGAGTGAACAGTTTACTGCTGTGTATGAGTCGTTGCAGCACCCAAGTTCCACGGACTGGAAAGCACTTAATGAACAGCTATTAGTAATAGAACGAGGCTTTTCGGCTCTGTATAATAGTATCGAAAATAGTGATGATATTAATAGCATCCGCACAGAAGCGGGACAGTTAAAAGTTAAATGGAATGAGTTTAGTCAGGCTATTCAGACAGCATCCGAACAACCAAATACAGATCAAGCTCATTTGCAATTCCAAATGCAAGAGCTGTCGGTTCAAAAAGATAAATTAACGGCGGATTTAAATAGCATTAACGTACAAGGGTCTAAGGCAGAAATGGCATTAACTTTTTTGACAAGGCAGTTACAAAAGTGCGAAGCAGAGTTATTGCAAGTTCAATTGGATCTCCAAAAATCAGAAAGCAGTTCTACCGATGACTTTGTCAGTCAAATGTTATCTCAATCAGAAGCAGTTCAAAAACAAGTTGATGCAGTACAACAAAAAATTGTTGCAAAAGAAGGAGTGTTAAAAAAGTTTTACGATGAAGAAAATAGTTGGAAGAATTCTATTTCCGATGAAGATAAATTATTCCGTCAGATGCAAAGCGATGCTAATAGTTTGCGTGATCAAGAGTCTGTGGCGCAAGTTGAAAAAGCAAAACTAGATACCCAAGCTGAAGCTGTGATTGCGGAAATTCATCAATCTTTGGGGTCTGCTATTGCGAGCGAAATTTTCCAAACTCAAATTGTGGTAACCACTCAAGATTTAGCGGACAAAATTTCCAAACTGAAACACCAATTAGAATTAGCTGGAGGGGTAGACGAATTAACCATTCAAGAGTATCGCGAAACCGAAGCGCGCTATACTGGCTTAGTCAATCAGGTAGATGATTTAAAGAAAAGCATGGACGATCTTCGTTCAGTGATGGACGAACTCGACGGGCATATTAAAACTCAGTTTAATGATGCGTTTCATAAAGTGAATGAACAGTTTGAAAATTATTTTCGCGTGCTGTTTAATGGCGGTCGTGCGTATATGACTTTATTGAAGAGCGGTAAAGGGGAAGACTTGGATGCAAGCGAGCAGTCTTTAGATCAAGATGGGGACGAGACGGCAAGTGATGGTCTTCGCCCAGAGGAAAAAATTGTGGCTAAGTATGAACAGGGCGGCATTAATGTTTCAGGGGTGGATATTCGCGCTACACCTCCAGGGAAAAAATTAGCCACCATACAGGCATTATCTGGCGGCGAACGCGCTCTCACATCTATTGCCCTGCTTTGCAGTTTATTAACTTGTTTCCCTTCGCCGTTTGTGGTTCTAGATGAAGTGGACGCAGCACTGGATGAATCCAACACTATTCGGTTTGGGCAAATTCTAGGCACCCTGTCTCATCAAACCCAGTTCATTACTATTACTCATAATCGTGAGACTATGGCTCAATCAAATACCCTTTACGGCGTCACAATGGGGGACGATGGCATTTCCAAACTCTTGTCTATTAAATTAGAACAGGCCAAAACATTTGCCAAATAACCCCTGGCTCCGTATAATAAATACAAATGGAACAAGATATAGAAAATGAGTCTCAAGATATTCCTTTGAAATCGCATAAGCGATTCAGGGCGCATCTCCCGTATGTGGGTTTAATTATTCTACTGTGCTTAGGGGTTGGCTACAGCATGTATCGTTCCCAACAGCAGGAAAAGCGTTTGAACCAGCAGCTGTCTGCTCTAAGCCAGAAAGTGGAAGAGGTGAGCAATACACCTGGGGTAAAGCCAACAGTAGACCCAAATAAGGTTTATGATCTAAAACTGAAAGCTGATGAGTTATTTTTAGGCTCTAGCGATGCTCCAGTAGCAATGGTGGAATATGGCGATTTCCAATGCCCGTTTTGTAAGAAGTATTTGGACAGTGTATTCCCAGCGATTAAGAGCCAGTATATAGATACTGGCAAAGTCAAGTTTTACTTCAGACATTACCCATTCTTGGGACAAGAATCCAATGATTCAGCAGAAGCTTCTATATGCGCTAAAGATCAGAATAAATTCTGGGAATACCACGACATTCTGTATAAAAATCAAGGTAGAGAAAATTCAGGGACGTTCGCAATTCCAAACTTGAAAAAATTTGCTGTTAAAGTGGGACTGAATAGCAAACAATTTAATACTTGTTTAGATAAACATCAACATCAGGAAGAGTTGACTCAATTGACAACCGATGCCGTAAGTTTAGGGGTAAAAGTTACGCCATCTACGTTTGTAAATGGCAAATTGCTTTCCGGAGTCCAGACGGTATCAGTATTCTCCTCCAAGATAGAACAAGAATTAAAAAAGAAGTAATA
>JBBRMG010000026.1:0-11191 GCA_038230955.1 Candidatus Doudnaibacteriota bacterium
ACCGGCCACTGCCTCTATGCTAATGAATTCCAGTTGAATGGGCAGGGGTGCTTCTTGTATTGCGATTCTGGCAGGAGTTTCGATTGCCGTTCTAGTAGAGTTCGCTATTTCTGCGCTAGATTCAGAGTAGTCGCTAATACTGAGCTCATTGATGGTTGGCATTGATTGGTCTACTGCAGTCGGCTGCTCGAGAAAAACGAGCTCAATACCAGTCATGTGTGGCTCTTTTTCAATCACTAAGTTAGCAATATCCAGTGCTTCTTCGGCTACAGGCTCAGCGATAGTAATGTTTTCAATAACCGCTGACGTAGCAACCGTTTCGGGCGTAACTACTTCGGTCATAACTACTTCGGGTGTAGCAACCGTTTCGGGCGTAACCGTTTCGGCGGCAACGACTGTTAAAATGTTCAGGGACTCGATAGCTATAATGGATTCTGTTGAAGCTACATTTCCGGCGACTTCATCCGCGATATATTTTTCCGACGACTTCAGCTGGTCTACTGATTCCAGCTGCTCTGTTATTTGTGGCTGAGTTTCTTGCTGGAATTGCTCTGGAATGATAGGAATATTTTCGGTGTGGAAAGCTTCTGAGATGGCAGTGATTGGTTCAAAGTCATCGCTTTCTAACAGCTCGGCTTCAAATAATAGGCTAATCGGTTCGACTGCGACGTCTAGCGGCGCCTTTTCCAATACCGGCAGGACTGTGTCACGCGTAGTCGCATTTTCAGGGTTTGTGTGGGCAATGACGGATTCTTCTAGATACGCCCGGGGTTCATCTATTGTTGTGTTTTCTATTGATTGCCCGGGTACTTCTTGGTAGCGCATATCTGCTAGCTGTTCAACTAGTAGTAGCGACTTTAAGGCGGATGGCGTGATTATAGACGCTTCTATGGTAATGGGAGAAATTTCTGGAAATAGAGACAGCTCCAATATCGATGGTTCTAAATCAGTTTGTATAGAGGTATGCGGTGTTTCTGATCGTGACAATAGTTCGGTAACATTGGTGCTCTCTGTAGGAATAAAATCTTCTCTTTGTATTTCCAAAGTGGCTGGTATCTCAGTTCGTACCTTAAAAATTGTGTTGAGCTCTATTGTTATCTCTGTATCTCTGACTTCATCGTCGTCGTACGCTTCCGCGAATGCTTGAGCAAATGTTTCCGATCGCCACCATACTGTGGTAGGAGGAGACTGAATTTCCAGTTCGTCATCTATTTCTACCGATTGGTTTTTAATTTCAATTGAATCGATGTCTTCTGCGACAAGTTCATCGTCTGATTCAAAAGCAGTACCTCGTTCCTCATTGATTTTGTAGGTAGTAACTTCAACTCGGCCCTTATCATTTGCAAAGTAGACATCTTGTATCATGCTATTATGGAATTCGTCGAAGTAGGCTGCCGTTACCGAGTAACCTTGATCGTACAGTTCATTCAATACTTTTTCGTAACGCTCTTGAGCTTCAGCTCGTTCAGGGGATTGAGATTCACCGTTACCGGCATGAATGGCATTAGCGGAAATTCTATTTTCGCCATTGCCGCTCCACATGTCACGATTTTTTCGATCCTTATCTAAGTAAAGATCGTGACCATTTTGCTTAGAGTCATAAACAGCAGTATGGGTCTCTGTGTCCGTGACATCCCCGGCAACATCTTCCACATTTTCAAATTGACCAGGAAATATTTCCGGCGCGGGAAGCAATTCCTCAGGGTATTCATATTCAAAATCGGTAAACTCATTTAGTTCAACTGCGGCGTCTAATTCATATTGTGATGGCCCTGATTCAGAATTATTCATAAAAAAATACCGCCTCTGCCGGGCGGTGTGTTGATTGTTTGTGTATCACAAAACAATGGCTCCTGCTCGGGAGAATACACTCTTTCATAGGCCAGACTACTCGTTAATGCGGGATAATAACGGAGATTACTGTTGCGGCACAGTGCCGGAATTGAACCGGACTTCCCTGAAAAAGCAATTTAAATTGTAAACTTAGTACTATTGTGTCAGCTCTCTTAGCCCTTGTCAACAAATGTCAGATTTACTGCTATAATTGATAAGCAAAAACCAATTTTTATGTTGAAACAAAAACCAGATAAAATAATAGCGGCGATGGAGGACTTGCCATTGGTAATCGAAACTGTTCCCCACAAGTCAGATAATCACTCTATGGAAATTAGCCCGAAAATCCTCAAAAAAATTGAGGATAGTTTTCAGGAACCCCATATTTCAGGCCCTTCCGGCCTCACTTATATGACTATAACAGCGGTAGTTATTATTGGGTTATTATTAGTGGCGCCAGTATTTGGGATATCACCTGTTGATAGCTTTTTTGGCCGGCCTACGCCACCGGTGATTACTTATAGCGATAGCGGTGAGGGGTATGTATTAGGGGAGTCAGTGGACAATTCACCCATGTCTGTCACAAGCCGATTAATTAGGTGGTGCCAAGAGTCTGTTTGGACGAGAAATATCTGTTGATAACTATATATGGTATAATGAAACAAACGAATATAAAATTAGGAAAGGAAATTGTATGTCAGACGACAATATGAATAATCATTCGGACGGACAAATGACCTCTTCGGGTCATCGCCGAGGTAGTATGATGCCTTGGTTTGTGCTCCTAGTAGTGATAGTAATAATAGTCGGTGCAGGAGTGATGTTCCGCGACCGATTATTCCCCTCTATTGAGACTGCAGCACTGAAAAACGCAAAGGTTTCCGGATATCAAGCGGTATTCCTCACCAATGGCCAAGTTTACTTTGGTAAATTGTCTCGCTCTGAAGAGATGTATGTTACGCTGAAGGATATCTACTATCTCCAAGTGACTCAGCCGCCATTACAGGGCTCCCAGCAGAATGGTGCTCAGCAACAAACCGCCGCCCAACAGCAAATCTCTTTAGTTAAGCTCGGCAGTGAATTGCACGGCCCGGTTGACTCAATGCAGATTAACCGTGAACAAATTTTGTTCTTTGAGGATATGAAAGCTGACGGTAAAGTCGCCCAAGCAATTACTGAATACCAGAAGAATCCACCAGCTACCCCAAGCACTAATTCTCAGGCTCCGACGAATCAGATCCCTGCTACCCAAACTCCAGAGAGTCAGACTCGAACCAAATAGCTTATTTGCAATAAAGACTACCTTTGCCTATTAAGGCAAAGGTAGTCTTTTAAATGTTATACACACTGTTTGGCTAAAATGATTTTTTATAGAGTCCTAGGCGACCAATTCTTTGACCATCTTGTCGAAGATGGCGGAATTTTTAACAGCCAGTTCTGCTAACATCTTTCGATTGATTTCAATTTCAGACTTTTTCAGAACAGAAGCAAATTTGCTCCAAGTAGTACCGTTGTCGCGGAGAGCAGCATTAACACGGATCAGCCATAATGCTCGGAAGTCACGTTTCTTGTTGCGACGATCACGATAAGCATAGGTCTCTGCTTTGAGCAAAGCCTGACGAGCAGCTGCTAAGTTAGTCGAACGGCGGTTGTCGAAACCTTTAGCCCGTTTCAGGATATTCTTTCTTCGTTTGTGGGCGGCAACGCCGCGTTTTACTCGAGTCATGGGATTACTTGTATGGGATTAAGGTTTTTAACTTGTTATTGGTTGCGTGCATTTTTACATCGCGGCGTTTGTTCTTTGTAACGTTGCCAGTGTCGCGGGAATTAAAGTGATCTTGGCCGGATGCTCGGTGCATTATTTTTCCGGTTTTGGTCACGCGCAAGCGCTTGGCGGCACCTTGGTGGGTTTTTACTTTCGGCATTTCGTCATCCGTTACTTCAATCGTTCAGAATTTACTATGTAAATTCTTTCCTTATTTTCGTAACGTCTTCCTCTCAAATTTTTGCTTAACTCGCTTGTTCGCGATGCTCTGGCTTTGCCAGAGCAAGCTCGTGTCGCGAGCCCAAGTAAAAATTTGTTATTAATTATATTGCTATTATTTGGCCGGGGCCAGAGTTACAGAGATAGTGTTGCCCATACGTTTAACCGGTACTTCGATACGGTAGGGAACGGTCAGCTTTTCCTGGAATGTTTTGACTTGATTTTCAGCAAGTTCACCAAAAGCTTGTTCTCGTCCGCGCATGCGGAGTTCCACTCGGATAAGGTCGCCATCTTTCAAAAATCCGTCAGTTTGCCGCGCTTTGGTAGTCATGTCACCATCAGCAATTTTAGCACTGAGGCGAATAGTTTTGACTTCAACTTTCTTGGCATTCTTTTTTTGCTGTTGTTCAGCTTTCTTTTGTTGATAGCGGAACTTGTCGTAGCCAATAAGCTTCACCACTGGAGGTTTGGCTTGGGGTGAGATCTCGACTAAGTCGAGACCATGTTCTTCGGCCAATTCTCGGGCTTCAGCTAGCGACAAAACTCCCAATTGTTGTCCGTCATCGGCTATGACTCGTACCTCGGGGGCTGTAATCTGCTGATTGATTCTGGTCTTTTGCAAATTTAGTTTACTTATTTTGTGCCACTATTATAACTTTTATGAGCTAATTTGTCAAAAGCCCCTAATAGGGTTACTATATAGACAGATAAACTTGGAATATGGCTAAGAAACCAACAGCAAAAAAACAATTTATTGAAGAAATAATAGAAGCTCCTGCTTCGGCTTTGGATAGCGCCATTCACATTGGTAAAAAAGCGGCCAAGGACGTTTTAAGTAAAAAACAGATACGAGGGGCTGAAGCCTATTGGCACTTACTCGGGCCTGGTTTGACCACAGGCGCTTCCGATGATGATCCTTCTGGCATTGCTACTTATTCTCAGACAGGGGCTAAATATGGGTTTCAATTGCTATGGTTGGCCCCATTAACTTTTCCTTTAATGGCCGTTGTGCAGGAAATGTGCGCCCGTCTTGGTCTTGTTACCGGTCGAGGATTGGCAGGTAATATTCGCGAACACTATCCGCGTTGGGTTTTGTATACGTGTGCCGGACTACTGTTTTTCGCCAATACGTTTAACTTGGGAGCTGATTTGGGTGCCATGGTGCAAGCCACTCAGTTAATTTATCATGGCGCCAATTTCACGGTGCTGATTATTCTTTTCACTTTAGCAATTTTAGGGCTCCAAATTTTTACCACATATCAGCGATTCGCGAAATATTTAAAATACCTCGCATTAGTTTTAGTACTTTATATTTTCTCAGCTTTAAGTATTAAAGGATTGCCTTGGGGTCATGTCTTGCATCAGACTTTTATTCCCTCCATCACGTTTTCTCGCGATCAGATTTTTCTAATATGTGCTATCTTTGGGACTACTATATCGCCGTACCTGTTTTTTTGGCAAACTTCGCAGGAAGTTGAGGAGCGGATTATGCAGGGCAGGGTTAGCATTCTGTCCCGCCAAAGAACAATTAATAAAAATGAGATAAAAAAAATGCGCGTGGATGTGTGGTCCGGCATGTTTTTATCTAACGTCGTCATGTTTTTTATTATCACGGCTTGCGGCGCGACTTTGTTCGCTAACGGGGCTACCATTGTTACTGCGGCTGATGCCGCCGCCGCTTTGCGACCTATCGCCGGAGAGGCTGCTTACTGGCTATTTGCCCTGGGCATTATTGGTACCGGCATGCTAGCCATTCCTGTGCTAGCTGGATCTGCTGCTTATGCGCTATCTGAAAGTTTTCATTGGAAATTTGGGTTGTACCGAAAACTCCAAGACGCACACGCCTTTTATGGTGTGATCATTATCTCAATGATATTAGGGCTGCTCATGAACTTCATCGGTATTGACCCAATTAAGGCGCTCATTTGGTCAGCTGTAGCCAATGGTTTAATTGCTCCGGTAATTCTAGTGTTCATAGTCCGGCTTAGTAGCAATAGAGTTTTGATGGGTACCCGAGTCAATAGTCGATTGACCAATTGGTTGGGGTGGATAGTTGTAGGTATAATGATGATAGTGGGCCTTGCCACTATTGCTGCCATTGTGTTTTAATATTTGTATATGAAAAAATTAATTCTTTTATTATCAATTATTTTGCTAGCCGCGGTTGGTTGTGCAAAGCCCGGGGCCATTTCTAGGCCCCAAAGCAATGCGTCTGGCGTTGGTTCTGCTATGGCTGTAAAATAGACCCCTGTAATTGAATAAATTATTGTGAAGTTAAGGTCACTAATATAAAATTTCATGGACAATCAAAAGCCAGAGATGGTTATACCTAAAGCCTCAGTGATGGAACAAATAGCAACTTTGCCCGCTTTTAGTAATAACAAGCCGCCTCGGTCTAGCCGGCCATCGCGAACTGCCATAATTGTTGTTGCATCTGCAGGGGTTGTAATATTAGTAGCCCTAGTTTTTGTATACGTGGTGTTCTTGGCGGGAAAGACCGCTTATGGTAGAAGTTTCCAAGATAGGGTATGGCAGCACTTTGTTGATAAAACGGGGGTGGAATCATTAGACACTAGTGTGACCGTATCATACACTGACACTGGTCATTTTGAATTTGTGCCGTCTAAGGTGGTTAAATTGTTTGAACCAGAGTTGCCGAATGATAAAGCAAAAGAGTATGACACAAAATATGGGTTTTCTTTAGATGGGTTAAAAACTACTTTCGGAGTTAGTGGGTTTGGCAATTTTACAGACGTTAAGAATCCTAAGTTGGATGGGCAGGTTTTAGCCGACATTACAAACAATGGAGGAAATTACTCTGGCAGCGTAGCTGGAAAAATACAAAACAAAACTGGTTTTGCAAAATACGATTACAGTGATTCAATCGCCAACTCGACCAGTTTAAAAGATGTTATTGACAATAAAGTATCTGATCACAAAGGGAAGTGGTTAAAGTTCTTAGATCCATCGAATACCACCGAACTGGACAAATTTAGTAAAAGTATTTCCTTGCAAGGTAATCTCAATAGCAAAGGGGATGATGCAGTTGCGACAGAAGCTCAAAACAATGAGATTCGTAGCATTTGGAAAAAGCATCGGCCATTGAAAATAAAATCCTTTAAAGGTATTACCATTATGAATGGTAAGCCAGTTATTCATTACGATTTAGAGCTGGATAAAGATAGTATTAAAGCGGCAGTGCAAGATAGTGTAAAGCTGAGTATGGGCGATTCTTATAACGAACAAAAAGCCAAGTTTGCTACAGATCTAACTAACATTGTTATTGATAAAATTCAAGTCAGTCAGTATGAGGTTTGGATTGGTATTTTAGATAAAAAAGTATATAAGAGCGTTACGGTGTCTAATGCTTTGTCTGTGACCAAGATGGCAGATACGGTATATCAGAAAATTATCTCTGGTGATTTTAGTAAAGCATTGGGAACGGTCATGCAGCCAGTGGCTGAGTCTTTTAGTGATGCCAAGCGGGTTGCTGATATGAGGCAATTATCATCCATTATGGAATTGTACTATAACGACCTAGGGGGCTACCCGGCAGCGAGTAACGGTAAGCCAGTTGGTCTGGCCACAACCTATATTCAAGCTTTGCCAGAGTCGCCTCAGCCAGCTCAAGCTCCATGCACGGATTACAATAATACCTATTGGTACGCGCCAAGCGGGGATGTAAAAGAAGTAAACGGCGGTAAAGGCAAGATTAAAGTTTATTCCGCCTACTCCTATGCGTTTTGTTTGAGCAGTAGCACTGGCGGTATTCAGGCTGGACCTAATACATTAACCCCATCAGGTATTAGTGGCCAAACCTCTGATTCTGCAGGTCAGATCCACTCCTCTGATTCGAATGTTAATTCAGATCCTTCATCTGGTATTGAAAAGTTAATATTAGACATCTATCGCAGTCTTCCGTGGGACGCCCAAATTCGAATTGAGTCTACAAACAAGAATTACGGCAAGGATCGTAGTGTAGACCTACCGAAGGACTTTGTGGATGTGACTTCCTCCACACCCTCGGCTCAGCCCTTGGAAGATCAGCCGCAGACCAGTACGCAGTAATATTGAAAAGTAAATTGACAAAACAAAAAACCCACTCTTGCGAGTGGGCTTTTTTAACGACAAGTGGCTTACGCGCGCTTTACGTTCACAGCATTCATCCCTTTAGGGGAGTCTTCTGTGTCAAAGGTGACAGCGTCACCTTCTTGGAGTTCATCGAACTGTACGCCGACTAAAGACTTGCTGTGGAAGAATAAATCCTTCTCCATGCCTTCAGCGGAAATGAATCCGAAACCTTTGTCGGTCAGCTTTTTGATGATACCGTTCATAGATTTGAAATTAGTGGGTAAAACGCAAAGAAAATGTATGGTTGCGAAAATCGACTCTTTTTCTAATTCATATAAAATGTTTTGCCAGACAAGTATGACATATTAGGGGAATGGTGTCAATTGTGTGGATTATTGCCTTTATAAGAATTTTAAGGTTTTATTCATATCTGACCTGTATATTTATATAGTAATAAATTGTGGTTTCAGATAGATATATATGAAACATAAAAAAAAGAGCGATAGCCACTTCCAACATTTAGTTCAGTTTTATAAAACTGATGAATCGCTCGCCAATTTCGTGGGCGCTTTTTTGTCGTCCGGAATCGAAACTGGCGAAGGATGCATTATCATAGCCACAGCGAAGCATCGGCAGCAATTGGCGCGCAAACTGCCTGCGGGCGCCAATAAAAATATAGTAATGCTGGACGCAGGCTCGACCTTAGCTCAGTTTATGATTGGAGACATGCCCGATGCTTATAGATTTGAGAAAACAGTAGGAAGTATGTTAAGAAATAGCATTCAGCAATATGGCCGGGTTCGTGCATTCGGGGAAATGGTGGCTTTGTTATGGAATGCTGGCAATGCCCGAGGGGCTATTGCATTAGAAAAATTGTGGAATAATTTAGGGGCGACCAATAATTTTTCATTATTCTGCGCTTATCCACTTACTGATTTTATGAAATTACCCAGTGCAGCTCCTTATTTTGAAGTTTGCGCAGTGCATTCCCAGGATATATCTCAAAATCGTTCTGTATACACAAGACTAGTCGTATAAAAAAGGGCGCTCGTCGATAACGCCGTACCTGTCGAGGGCTCTTAAATATATGCCTTTAATGTAATATACTACAGGTATGATACTAGCTCTGATATTCCTGTTTATTTTTGTGTTTAATCTTGTTCCGGCCTTTGCCCCACCAACATGGGCGGTTTTGTCCTACATTGAGGTTGTTTATCACCTCAACTTTTTTATTTTGGCCTTAATTGGAGCTATTGCCGCGACTTTAGGTAGGTTGGTATTGGCTAAATTATCTAAGATAATCGTTCGAGATAGATTCCTCAGCAAGCAGACAATTAAAAATTTGGATAGTATAAAAGAGCAGTTGCAAAATCGCCAAAAGCTAACGGTAGGCATTTTTCTGTTCTACGCGTTCAGTCCTTTACCCTCAAACCAATTATTTTTAGCTTACGGCTTAACAGACTTGGATTTGTCTGTAGTGGCATTGCCATTTTTCATTGGCCGGTTTATTAGCTACTTATTTTGGATAGTGACCGCAGCAGGGGTTGAGCAGAGAGTAGCGGCGACTACTTTAACCAGCGGCGCATTTTTTAGATTTTACTTTATTTTAATGCAAATTCTGACATTAATTACCGTTTACATATTTACTAAAATTGATTGGCGCATACTAATCGTACAGAAAAAAGTGAGATGGATGAAATAAAAGTAATCGAAATGGGTGTGGAAATTTGGGAACAGAATCTAGCTACAGGGCATTGACAGAATTGTATGCCGACTAATATTATTTATTATAGAAGTTGGCTTTTTATTTACTAACTAGACTGGATAAATTATAATACTGCTATGATTACTTATTTCCAAGCGATAATAATTGGGTTGCTCCAAGGTGTGTCTGAACTGTTTCCGGTGTCTAGTTTAGGCCACAGTGTCATTTTGCCAAAACTGGTTGGGTGGAATATCCATCAAAACGATCCATTTTTCTTGACGTTTTTAGTTGCCACTCATTTGGCTACTGCCATTGTGCTTTTTTTGTTTTTTTGGCAAGACTGGCTCAATATTTTTAAAGGGCTTGGACGGTCATTAAAGCAGAGACAAATTAGATCAGATGATCATTACGCCAAGCTAGGTTGGTTGTTGGTTGTTGGGACAATTCCTGCAGGGATAGTTGGTCTAATTTTTCAAGATCCACTACGCTCTCTGTTTGCATCAGCATCGTTTGCCGCTGGTTTTTTAATAGTAAATGGGCTAATGCTGTTTGGCGCGGAATGGCTAAGAAAGAAAGCACCCGAACATTTAAATAATCAAAGTGCAGATCAACAAATTGCTAAACTGACGTGGGGCCAAGCAATTAAAGTTGGTTTAATGCAAGTTATTGCTTTGATTCCCGGTATGTCCCGCTCCGGTGCCACCATGGCTGGGGGACTACTTGTTGGTTTGTCCAACGAAGAGGCTGTGCGTTATAGTTTTCTGCTCGCTACACCAATTATCGGCGCGGCGGCTGTATTGAAATTACCGGGATTTTTGCAGGTGCAAAACCATGCATTAGTTGGCCCTAGTATTGTCGGAGCCCTTTGCTCAGGCGTGACTGCCTATTTCACTGTAAAATTTTTGGTTAAATTCTTTCACACAAATAAATTAACCCCGTTTGCCATTTATTGTGTGGCAGCAGGGGTTATTTATTCGGCAATATTGTACTTTAAGTAGTTTGCTTGGGCCCGCTCTGAAACCAAGCGAAGACAAAGCAGCCAATACCAACAACAAAGCTGGCTATGCCATGCTTGATGTGGATTTTGCTCAGTCCGGCCTCGTATCCTGGGAAGAATGTCGGCAAAGTACTGGCTGAGTGTGTAACGTAGACATAGCCCACAATGAGGAAAATAATGCCCAAAATTATTCCCGCAACGATTAAACCTTTTTTGTTCATAGTATTTTAGTTAATATGAATATAGTATAGCAAAAAATTAGTTCTCGGTGGATAGGCTCCAAAATCCTCAAACCTAATAGTTGAAAGGGGGATGATGATTTATGGGTTGATAAAGTCCATCGGAAAATTAAGTAACTAATTTTTTCGTTTCCGTCGAGTCGCGTAGAGTGAAAACAAAACCCCAATTGCGGCAACTGGGACAACAGTGCTCCAAATGACATATTTACCGTTAAGGTCAATCTGGAGGGTACCCCAAATCCTGTAAGCTCATTCCTTCCGGTATAATGATGGTATGAAAGGAAAACAAACATGCCCAGAGGAATGCCTAGTGTAACAAAAGACGTTAAAGACCAAATACTAAAGCGGATCAAGGATGACGG
>JBBRMG010000027.1:0-10552 GCA_038230955.1 Candidatus Doudnaibacteriota bacterium
AATCGGAATCGTTGGTCTGCCTAATGTGGGCAAGTCCACTCTATTTAATGCAATTACAAACAGCCAAGTTGAGGCGGCTAATTATCCTTTTGCCACCATAGACCCCAATGTTGGGGTTGTAGCGGTACCAGACGAGCGCCTAGCTAAACTTTCTGACCAAGAAAAGAGCGAAAAAATTGTCCCCACTACTATTGAATTTGTCGATATTGCGGGCTTAGTTAGTGGCGCCCATAAAGGCGAGGGTTTGGGTAATAAATTCTTGTCCCATATTCGGGAAGTAGACGCTATTCTGGAGGTGGCACGTCTATTCCACGACAAAGATATCATTCATGTGCAAGGCACAGTAGATGCTCAGCGCGATATTGAAACTATCGGCATTGAACTGCAGTTGGCAGACATGCAAAATATTGAAAAACGATTAGAGACTGTGGCCAAACAAGCTAAGTCGGGTGATCGTGAAGCGACAATAAAAAAGCAGGTACTAGAAAAATATTTAGCGGCCGTAGAAAAAGGCCAAATGGCCAATACTGTCACTCTCACCGAAGAAGAAAAATCGGCTAGCAAAGACATTGAGCTTCTAACCACCAAGCCTTTCTTGCTTGCAGTTAACGCCACATATAATATCTCTGGCAAGCAATACGAAAACGCCGACGGGTCGCCCATTGCTACTGAATCACTAGGCGCCGGCTTTGGTCACATTATTACTGTTGATGCCAAACTAGAAACTGAGCTGGCTGAATTGGATGATGAAGACCGGGCTCCTTACTTAGAAGATCTCGGCCTGACAGAAAGTGGGCTCGATCGAATTATCACCGCAGCTTACAAAACTTTGGGACTCATTACTTTCATTACCGCAGGGCCGAAAGAAAGTAAAGCTTGGACCTGCCCAGCCGGCACCAAAGCACCGCAAGCGGCCGGTATAATTCATACCGATTTCGAACATGGATTCATTCGTGCTGAGGTAATTCAATGGGACAAACTATTAGAAGCTGGTGGCTACGCTCAATCGCGGGAAAAAGGCTGGTTGCGGGTAGAGGGCAAGGAATACATAATCCAAGACGGCGACGTAGTTCACTTCCGGTTCAATGTCTAGAAAAGATTTTAGAAAGATTTTATATTATTCTATTGACTTGCGGTGCAAAAATTTCTACTATAAATTGTACAGATTAGTAAACAAAAACCGATGGAATTAACGCAAGAACATTTCGATCTTCAGATGGCAGCTCTGAATACAAAAATGGAAAACGTCGTAACCAAGGATGAGGCAAAACAATTTGCTAGCAGAGCCGACCTGGTTTCAATTGAGTCACGCATGGCCACCAAAGAAGACCTGGTCTCAATTGAGTCACGCATGGCCACCAAAGAAGACATTGCGTCTATAGAGTCACGCATGGCGACCAAAGAAGACCTGGTTTCAATTGAGTCACGCATGGCGACCAAAGAAGATCTGGTTTCAATTGAGTCACGCATGGCGACCAAAGAAGATCTGAAGGGGTTTGCCACCAAAGAAGACATAAAGGGATTTGCTAGCAAAAACGATTTGAAAACTATGGAAACCACACTAATATCCCATATGGAAAAATATGTTGGGGAAGTATCCACTTCTATATTAGACGCAGTAGACTCGGGGTTCAATCGATTAGAAAAAAGAATACTAGGAATTGACTACCGGCTATCAAATCTTGAGGCTGATATGCCCGGGATACGGAAATATAAAATTCGAACTTTTAACCACAAGGAGCCGCCGCTTATTTCCAAAACCGCCTAATTAGGCGGTTTTCTTGACTTATCCACCATGAAATGCTAGAATTTATCTACTTTTGATTATCTTTTTAACAAATTATTAACATATTCTCTGTACCATTAGAGTACAGAGATAAGGAGATTTTCCTTATGCCACGATATGAACTTATGTACATATTGGCTTCCTCTGTGTCTGACGATCAGTTGCCTGAAGTCAGCGGACAGATAACCCAGCTCGTAACCGACTTTGGCGGTACGGACATCCAAGAAACCCAATTGGGCAAGAAGAAACTAGCATATCCAATCAAGAAAACACGCAATGGTTTTTACGGCGTGGTTGATTTCGATATGGAAACAATTAAAATTAATACGCTAGATGCCAAGATCCGCACCCAAGGCAACACAATAATTCGATACATCTTAGTAAATATAGATGAGCATTTGGAACGTTTAGCCCGTGACCGTGAAGTACAGGCTAAGATGAACCGTAATCGCCCACCGGAACAGGTTGCTGCTCAAAACGCAGAAGTAGCCGGAGAAACTAAGGTCAGCACCAAGCCTGAAGCAAAAGTCTCGGCCAAAGATGAACCGAAGCCTGAAGCTAAGACTCCTGCTGCCGCTCCTGTAGAAATTACTGAATCTGAATTGGATTTGGAAATCGAAAAGGCACTGACGGAAGATCTGACAAAATAAACCATTAAATAACACAACTATGGATTTAAACAAAGTCATGATCATCGGTCGCTTAACCCGCGACCCTGAATTACGAAGTACCCCCAACGGTTCTAGCGTGTGTCAACTCGGCCTCGCCACTAATTTCGTCTATACCGACAAGCAATCTGGCCAAAAAGTTGAACAAGTCGAATACCACAATGTAGTATTGTGGCGCAAGCTCGGTGAAATTGCTAATCAATATCTGAAAAAGGGCAGGCGTGTCTATATTGAAGGTCGTCTAGTCACTAAGAGCTGGGATGATAAAGATGGCAAGAAGAATTACAAGACTGAAATCGTCGCCGACAATATGATAATGCTGGACGGTGGTCCAGGTGGCTCCAATGCCGCTAGCGGTGACGGGTTCAATGCCACACCTAGCGCACCAGCCAGTAATCCTTCATTTGCCAACCGCGGTCCCGTTGATAAAGACGAGCAAGTGGTAGATGAAGAACTGCCCACTATTCAACAAGAAGATATCAACGTCGAAGATATTCCATTTTAAATTTTCTATTAAAGTTTACTAACAACAATGAAACCACCTGCAAAGAACAATACGGAGATGGTGAAGAAGGTTTGCTACTTCTGCTCCAATAAAATCACCACTATAGACTACAAAGACAACCAAACGGTTCGCCGTTTTATGTCACCTCACGCTAAGATTTTGTCTCATGCCAAAACTGGTAGCTGTCCGAAGCACCAGCGCATGGTTGCTATCGCTTTGAAGCGCGCGCGCCATATGGCTCTGTTACCATTCGTAGCTCCTTAAACTTTTTTTCATGGACTTAAACGATGTAAAATTGGGGGCCGTCGTCCTGATGAACAATGAGCCTTATCAGGTAATTTGGTCCAATCGCATGCGCACCGCCCAAAGAAAGCCCGTCATGCAGGCCAAACTGCGCAATGTTATTACGGGTAAGGTTATGGAATACTCCTTCAAGTTCGGCGAAAAAGTGAACGAAGCCGATGTCACTCGAGAAAAAGCTAACTTCCTCTATGCTGATGAAGACGGTACACACTTCATGAATAATGAAACTTACGAAACCGTTGACCTACCAAAAGAAGTGACGCTAGAACAGGAAGGATTCCTGAAAGAGAGCATGGAAGTTCAAATCCTCCGATTCAACGACAAACCGGTATCTATTGAACTGCCAATTAAAGTCGACCTAAAAGTAATTGATGCCCCGCCAAATGTTACCGGCAACTCTGGTGGCAATGTCACCAAGCCCGTCAAATTGGAAACCGGCCGAGTAGTCAATGCCCCAATGTTTATAAAAGAGGGGGACACTATCCGCATCAAGACAGACACAGGCGACTATGTAGAACGAGCCAACGGCTAATACATATTTTAAAAGCTCCCATTGGGAGCTTTTTTTATTTAAGTTTATTCAAATAATTACTCACCGCCATGGCGGCCTTCGCCCCCTCCCCTGCTGCAATAATTATTTGCTCGCCCCAAGCGTCGTTAATATCGCCGGCTGCGAATATACCCGGCACCGAGCTTTGGGAATCCTTATCAACAATAATTTCACCGTGATCATTCTTGGCAGTCAGTTTGTCAAAGTTTGCACTTGCCTCATACCCAACCTCTATAAATAATCCGGCAATAGCAATAACTTCGGCCGGCTTTCCTAGCGCTTGCACTTTTACCCCCTCTAGAGAAACGGTGCCTTGCACTTCCAAAGTTTTAGTATCATTATGCTGAATCACGTTCGGACTACTAATAACTTTTGTTTTCAACACTTCATCCCCTACCAATTCCTGATTGAGATTTATTATGTGAACTTGCTGAGCCACTTTAGACAAGGCTAAAGCTGCATCAAGAGCTGAATTTCCACCACCGACTACTGCCACGATTTTCTTTTTATAAAGCGGCGCATCACATGTCGCGCATACGGCTACGCCTTTACCAAAAAACGTATCTTCCCCGGGAATATCCAAGTGGCGTGGCTTTTTACCCGAAGCAATAATCACCGACCGAGCAAAATAAGTCTGACCGGTGGTATCTTCCACCACAAAGCTTTTAATATTTTGTTCGATCGATTTAACTTCTACTCCCAGCTTTAGCTCTAAGTCCTCGCTAATAGATTTTAGGTGTTCCTGAAATTTTAAAGTCAGTTCCGCGCCGGAAATAACGCTAAACCCTGTGTAATTCTCAACGTCGGCCGACCAGACCATCTGGCCACCCACGTCTTTACTCAATAATAGTGTGTTTAATTTTTTGCGGGCGGTATAAATAGCGGCAGTCATCCCCGCTGGACCAGCGCCAATAATAATGACATCGTACATTTTGTATTTCGGTTACTCTTGACTATATTGTACCACAAGTTTTCCAAAAACGTATGAAGAGCATATACTAAACGCATAGGGGGTGGCAGGAATATCATGGAAATACAATCGTTTCAGGGTACGTTAACAATATATGTCTCGGATAATATCCGAGCTGATTGTCTAAAAAATTATTTGCGCAACGAATTGCAAATTCAGGCAGATATACAAATAAAGAAGGGCATTGAGAAGGAAACCATGGTTGTACATAATGGCGGGTATTCTGAAGAAATTATTGGGGAACCCCAATTCTTGAGACACCTTAGGAAATTTCTGAATAAACCGCTCATAATGACACGGGAGTACTGAAACAAAAAAAGACCGGACGATTATAGCATCACCGGTTCTTTTATTATCTGTATAAGCTTACTTCATCTCGGCAATAATTCGTTCAGCGGCCAAAATATACGCGGCATTACGAAAAGTGGTGCTATATTTTTTTTGTCTTTCCAAAACCTCGGAGAATGCAGCCACCATGTGGTCGTCTAATTTTTTTAACACCTCATCCTTGGTCCATTTTTCATTGTTTATATTCTGATACCATTCAAAGTAACTCACACAAACACCACCGGAGTTGGCTAGAATGTCTGGAATAACTACAACATTGTTTTTTTCAAACACAGCGTCTGCTTCTGGTGTAGTGGGACCATTGGCCATTTCCAAAATGAACTGGGATTTAATTTTCTCCGCGTTATCTGCAGTCAACACGTTTTCTAACGCAGCAGGGACAAGCACGGTAACATCTAATTCCAGCAACTGCTCATTTGTAATTTCAGTTGTACCCGTTAAACCAGAAAGTGCGCCGGTCTCTTTCTTATGAGCCCCGGCCAAAGCTACGTCAATCCCCTGATCGCTATATATTCCGCCCTTACTGTCCGATAGGGCAACAACGGTAAAGCCTTGCTCAATCGCATTTGCTGCTAAGTATGTGGCGACATTACCGAACCCCTGAATGGCCATCGTTTTTTTATCGCCTTTCAGTAATCCACTCGTGATGGCTTCTCGCAAAACGTAACCACCACCAAAACCGGTGGCTTCGGTGCGGCCCTCGCTCCCCCCGTCTGCAATAGTCTTACCAGTAAACACCGCGGGTGCTTTAGTGTTGGTTAATTTTTCATACTCATCGACAAACCAACCCATTATTTGACCATTAGTATTAACATCCGGAGCCGGCACATCTACTTCCGGACCAATTAATCGATAGATTTTCTGAATAAACCCGCGAGATAATTTTTCCAGCTCGCTTTCAGATAAATCCTTAGGCTTAACAATAATACCGCCCTTGCCGCCGCCGAAAGGCACGTTAACTACCGCATTTTTAAACGTCATCCAAAAACTTAAGGCTCTAACCTCATCTAAATTAACGTCCTGATGATACCGAATGCCGCCTTTATACGGGCCGCGGGCGTTATTATGTTGGCTTCTGAAACCTGTAAAAATACGCACGGAGCCATCATCCATATTCACCGGAATACTAACTTCAATGTAACGGTCAGGGTGTTTTAACTGCTCTACTTTATCGACGTCCAGATTAGCAATTTTTGCAGCAGCGTCGAGCTGCGATTTGGCGGTATCAAAAGGGTTATTCATACATCTTAGTTTAATTATCTTGAACTTACTCAGCCACAGAAAGTGCTACATTATCTACAGTGTCGCTAGCATTAACTCGACTCAATTGAAATACGGCCAACAGTAAGACGGCCATTCCTACCAATTGCATTGGCAACAATGCCTCTTTCAAGAAAATCCAATTTATTACCACGGCAGCCAAGGGAAACCCGAGCTCCGCCATGGTTGCAATGGAAGCGGTGGTAAACTGCAACCCTCGGTAGTAAATAAACAAGGAGACCACGCCGGACGTAATTGCAGTGGCAGCGATATACAACCAATCTTTCCCCGATATAGTAGAGAGCTTTGGTATTGTGTGCTGAACCGCGTTCAGTATTATCAAAAAGATAAATGCCAATACAAATCGGAGAGTTGTCATGGCCTTAAAACTAATAGTGCTCAGAGCATATTTTCCAAACACAGTAGACGCTCCCCACAACACGACCGCAATTAAAGCATATCCTACTCCTATGAAGTTTGGATTAAATTGTTCGCCTTGATAAACTTGCGGCACCAAGTGCGGAAAAGAAATAATATAAGCCCCAGTCAAGCCCACAATCGCCCAAATCCAAAAGCAAGAACGCAACCGCTCTTGTAGCAATGACACAGCCAAACCCACCACCACCAATGGCTGCAGCTTCTGTAACAAAATTGCTACCGATGGGTTAACGTAATGAAACGCTTGAGTGAAGGCAATAGAAGCCAAAGCCGACCCGCCAATGGCAATGACCAATACTGCCAACCATTGGCGCAAATTCAGTTTCTTGAATTCAGACCAACTGGTAAATAGCAGAGGCAGGACAATTATAACGTCAATCAAATGCTCCGCTAAAACAATAAAGTTGCTCGACAACTCTTTAGTTAAATGTAACCGAAAGGGCGCATCGGTGGCCCACAACATGGCGGCTATAAAAATGAGATATGGACCCACAGCACGCAATTTGTTCATATCAATAGTGTTAATTTTTTAACAGTAACTATATCCCGCTTGATCTGCTGTTTCAATAATGCTTCATTTTTGTACGGCTGGAATGTGCGAATGTACTTATGTAAATGCAATGTCAGGTGCTTGTCGTAAAGATTGCCTTTGAAGTCAATGAGATGGGCTTCAATCTTTGGCAATCCGACCTTATCCAACGGCCCGATAACAATGCCTGCTTTATACAGTCGGCCATTAGATAATTCCACCGTTCCCGCATATATGCCGTGAGGCATTTTCATTTGCCGGCGGGCCCATTGTCTCCTATCTATATTGGCAGTGGGAAATCCAAGCTTGCGGCCGTATTTCACTCCATGTACGACTCGGCCAGTTATTACACCCAAGGACTTAGGCATTTATTCAGCGCCCTCAGCTTCGTCTTCCTTGGCAGCCAAGTACTTTTCTACATCCAAAGCGGCCATACAACCGGCACCGGCTGCAGTAATAGCTTGACGATAACGATGATCATGCACATCACCCGCCACAAATACCCCTTCAATGTTAGTTTGAGTAAACTCTTGCGGCATAATGTACCCCTTTTCGTTCGCCTCCACTCCAGCTTCACGAAATAGTTTAGTAGCCGGAGTATGGCCAATAGCGGCAAAATAACCACTGGCCGAAATGTCTGTCATTTCGCCGGTGTCGTTATGTTTTAATCTAACGCCTGTGACATTGTCCTCACCCAATACGTCTTCCACTGTGACATTTGTTACAAACGAAATCATGGGGTTGTCTTGTGCTCGTTTCAACATTATTTTAGAAGCGCGAAATTGTTCCCGACGATGAATAACGGTAACGTGCGTAGCAAACTTGGTCAAAAAGCTAGCTTCTTCCATGGCACTGTCTCCCCCACCAATAACAACTACATCTTTACCTTTAAAGAAAAAACCGTCACATGTAGCACAAGCGGAAACCCCTTTGCCGCGTAATCGTTGTTCATTCGGTAAATTTAACCAATTAGCTTCGGCACCGGTAGCAATAATTACAGTTTTAGCATAGTATTCCGCCTTGGCCGTTTTAACCACAAAAGGACGCACAGAAAAATCGATCGCTGTAACATCTTCATTGATAATCTCTGTGCCAAACCGTTCAACCTGCTTGGTCATATTAGCCATTAGCTCTGGTCCTTGTATGCCTTCTGGGAATCCGGGGAAATTTTCAACTTCCGAAGTCAACATCAATTGACCACCAGGGGTTAGACCGGCAATGACTAATGGTTTTAACTCAGCGCGGGAAGCGTATAGAGCGGCTGTCAGTCCAGCGGGACCGGAACCGATAATAATAACGTTGTGTGTCATATGAATTTCAATAATTATTTCTTACTATATAAATTAACTAATTCGGCTACGGCTTTTTTTCGTTTAGCGGGACTCTTGTCATTCACCGCGTCGAAAGCACATTCACCCAAGTAACCTTCTAAAATTAGTCCGTTGATTTTTTTTAGGGCTTCAATTACAGCGTGGTTTTGATTGATAATATCCATACAATAGGCGCTCTTTTCTACCATTGTGGCCACTGCTCGGACATGACCTTCAGCGTAACGCAATCTATTTACTATATTTTGCTGGTTCGATTCATTTTTAGCCATAGTTGTAATTTACAGTTTTCGTACCCCCCTATGGGGGGTCTGTAATTTACTATATACTAGCCCTTGACAAACGTCAAATTTGGGGCTATACTGCGAGGCTACCTCGCGGCCAGTGTTCCGTCGAGTTGCATATAGCACTGACAAGTTCCCAACCGCGGCAAGCTTTTGTGGGAGAAAGTGAGGTAGCAAAATATTAAGGAGGGTTTGGCGGTATTAAAATTCGTTATTGTTTTTTGATATGCGCCGACCCAGAAAGGAGCCTCTATGGCAACCTTCGTCCTCTTAGTGGGATTGGTGGTTTTGATAATGCTGGTAAGCGCAATTCGCGATACCAACAAAGTCAAAGCAGTGCTGAATAAAACTCATGCACGCACCCATCTTCCCCGGATGGTGACGACACTGATTATTGCGGTTCAGTTCAATGAGCTGATCAAAGTAGTCGAGCATGTGTCCATCGTCCATATGGTAGGAGCTGCGCTAATTTTAGCAGTAGTTCTCGCCACCAAAGGAGCGACTGAAGGCGAACTAGCCTGAAAGCTCCGAAAGCTCAAGGACTGACTAATATACATCTCGTATATCTGTCAGTCCTTTTCTCTTTGACTATTTTTCCATCTGACCCATGAACACTTTTTCCAAAGTATTGGCGGCAATGAGTTTAGCTGGATCACCTTCGGCTACCACTGTGCCGTTATCTAATATGTAAGCTCTATGAACAATATCTAATACCGATTTAATGTTGTGTTCAACAATAACAATGGCGGTATGATACCGGTTATTAATATCTTTAATCGCGGCAAATATTTCTTTCACTACTATCGGCGACAGCCCGAGCGTTGGTTCATCTAATAGCAACAGTTCCGGATTGGTCATGAGCCCACGGGCTAAGGCCAATAGTTGCTGCTGGCCACCGGATAGCTGTCCGGATTTAGATTTACGCTTTTTGGCTAAAACCGGAAACAGTGCCATGAGTTCATGCATCCGCTGTTTTAATTGCACACGGTTTTTTAATGCATAACCACCGATTTCCAAATTCTCCTCCACGGTCAAATGGCTGAATACGCGACGACCTTGAGGAACAAACGCAATTCCCCGACCAACAATTTCATACGATACCGGTACAAGGCGCTGACCTTTCCATTCCATATGACCGGTGGTCATGGGCACCAATCCAAACATGGCTTTCAGAACAGTAGACTTACCGGCACCGTTCGGGCCCATTAACGCCACTACCTCGCCCGGGCTTATCTGAACGTTAACCCCATGCAGCACTTGCAGACTACCGTACGAGGCATTAACATTTTTTAATTGCAATAATGTGTCTATCATATTGTGTTAATTGATGTATGTGGAATATTTCTATAATGTTATTGGCCTAAATATGCTTCAATGACTTCACGACTTGCTAAAACCTGGGCTGGAGGTCCTTCAGCCAACAATTTTCCTTCATCCATCACTACTACATGGTCTGCTAACTGACGAATGAGGTCCATGTTGTGTTCAATCAATATGGAAGGTACCCGTTTTCTTGTAATGTCAGTCCTAACTTCTAATGGGTATTAAATTAGTTGTTTTGTATACCGCTTGAGCGTAAGCAT
>JBBRMG010000028.1:0-9289 GCA_038230955.1 Candidatus Doudnaibacteriota bacterium
AGCATCTTCAACACCTCGGCTTTGAAGTCGGCATCGTATTTACGCCGGTGCTTGGCCGGGCCACCCGGCGGTTGCTTTTGTGCTTGCATGGTCTTGCGAAGTTAAGCAAGTCCGTGTGCCGATAAACCCGACCATCTCAGTTTGGCCATAAGAATTTATAGCTGTTAATACCTCACCCTCCAGTCGCTTTAAGTGTTCTAGCGTTACATACAGAAAGTTACCAGATCCACAGGAAGGATCAAGAATTTTTATAGATGTAAGCCGGGTCAGGAAACGCATTAGTTCGGCGCGGGCTTCCTTCGGCTTATTTTCTTCCAGTTGGCGAGCGGCTGCGGCTTGTGCTGTTGTCCACTCTAAGCGCAACGGCTCAATTACGGTTGGTAATACCAACCGTTCGACGTACCGGCGCGGGGTATAGTGAGCACCTAAGCTATGTCGTTCGCGTGGATCAAGAGCGCGTTCGAGCAATGTTCCAAAGATAGCCGGTTCAACTGTTGTCCAGTCGGATTCAGCGGCCTTCAGGAGTAATTCCATCTGATCCGCCGTGAGCGGTAAAGCCCTGGCATCATGAAATAGTTTGCCGTTAAAGCGACGTAGTTTAGTTTTCAGCTCAGAAGAGAAGCCCCCCGTATCCATTTTCTCCCAAAGATTATGCAGGGCATCAGGCAGATACTGAAGTAAATCAGGGGCAGCATACTGGCGCAGCATCCCAGTAAAGGATTCCTTAGGAATTAGGCCCACATCTTCCGAAAACATCGTAAACAAGCATCGCATGAGAAACTGCGCTACCAAATCAGGCGCATGGCCCGCTCGTTCCAGTTGACTCGATACGCCTGCCAGATAGCCCGCCAGTTCCCGCGTAACACGAGCAGCCCGACGAGTCGGGTCTAATTCGAGTGGGTTGGTGAAGATTTGTTGTAGCATGGCCCGCGTTTCCTCCGTGGCCAGTGCTGATAGTGGAAGCCGGTAGTGCGTCTGGTCGGGGTAAGGAACGAACGAATCAGCAATCCCGGCAAAGTTGCTATACACGTCAATGCAGTAGCCCACATCAGCCACCAACACGAACAAAGGGCGCGGCTCATTGGCTGGTAGTGCACGAACGTAACCCAGCGCCTGCTGTCGGGCGGCCTGCATCATTTGCCCCCATTTGGCCGTGCCGCGTACTGCGTGACCCTTTCGCCGTTTTTCTGCTGGAAGCCCTAACTCGCTGCGTTCGGCGTTTTTTTGTTGATCGGGTGTATCTGTGCCCTGCTTAGTTTCCAGGATGAAGCAGCCCCGTTTGTAGAGATCAATCCGGCCTGTGCTGCTTTTGGCACCGTCATTAAATTCAACGGCCCGTTCCAGTACGTAAGCGTCCTGAGTCGGATTATCAGTGGTGGGATCAGGGCGGGGAACGCCGATCAGGTCACAAAGGTCTTGGAGGAACAAGCCGTAATTGGCCCGTTCAGCACCGCCCGCCACTTTCCAGCGGGTTTCAAATTCGGGGTAAGTCACAAAAAGGGCAGGTAGTTTCTGGTTAAATATACCGATGATTGATGGCTAAATAAGCCCTTTTACTTCCCTTTCACCTCGTTTGGTTTCTTGATTCCTAATCGAGTCAGCAGGTAGCCCGCCACATTCTTTTCAACCTTAATCTTGCCCGTTTGCAGTTCGTAGGCAAACTTATTAACCTCCTGCACCAGATCGGCCGAGTTCATGATCTGATTCACCACGTCGGCCCGCTTGATGTTCCACTTTTCCAGTAGTAGCCGGGCGTTCTGGTATTGGGCATCGGATACGCCCAGCGGAGCGGCCCCCGCTTTGGCAGGTCCATCCTTCATTGGCAAAACGATGGCCAGCGGCTGCGCCTTGACGGTGAAAGTAACGCTGTTAAAGCTACGGCCCCGTTTTTGGAGGGTATAACCGATTTCTAAATCGGTGTGCTGGTTGATTTGCTTGACTGATTCATCAAGTACAAACTTTTTAAACATTGAAATAGGCTTATACTGCTCATTGCCCTTGTCGTCAAGTAGAGCCAGCATTTTTTTGAACTCGTCCAAGCTAAAGGTTTCAGTCTGCCCTTTATCCTTCCACTGACTACACAGAGCATAAATTCGCTTGGCGTACTTGCTGCCCAGGCGTAGAGCCGCATACAACTCGAAGGAGGTGAAATTGTCTTTCAAATCGAACAAGTAAGGTTTTATATCATCAGAAAACCTTATTTCAATGCGCCCCTCACCAATCATGTACTCAACCCGTTGGAACATCCAGAGTTGCTTATAACTCTTGGCGGTTGAGACTTCAAACATACGGCTACCCATCTCCTCAGTAGCTTTTCGCAGATAGCCGTACTTGTACTCTTTCCCTGTCATGGCCGACAAGTCTTTTACCACAATCTCATAAACCCCGTCAGTCTTATCCTTCCTGAGCATTGAGAGTAGGTACAAGAATATGTCCAATTGTAATTCTGAATACTCATAGCGGGCTGTTGTGATAGCATTATGTTGGCGGACTCGCAGCTCATTATTCATTGATTTTTAGACATTTAGTGTTGTAAGAGAGTATTTAGGCACTTGAGCTGATTCACTCTTCGTAAAAGTAAAATAAAAAAAGAAATACTTTATAAATAATCTTTCTTTTGACGGACTAAACCTTTCTTTTTGACGGACTAAACCTTTCTTTTGACGGATCAAACCTTTCTTTTGACGGATCAAACCTTTCTTTTGACGGATCAAACCTTTCTTTTCGCTATATATATAGGATAACAAATAGAACAAATACTTCAAATAACACAAAGATTGTGTTGTCGAAAAAAAAACGGCATTTAGGGAGCTGCCGCAACCCAACAGGGCTGACGCAGGGAGAATAACGAAGGGGGAAGAAGAAAACAGAAAAAAACAAAAACACCAAAAAAGAGGAATCCTAAAGAGGGGGTCAACTATAAATATAGTTATAACTGTTTCACGATTTGTATTTTTCTAATATTATATGCCCTGCTATAATTAGGCTTTATGACAGCAGGGAGAGAACAGATTAGCCTTTTCTTCCCCTTTCGCTCTTTTGCCGTAGTTATTTCCAATGGCCAGCATAGCCGGTTCTTAATTTGGGAATCTGGTAGATTCTGTTGACCTTCCCTTTACGAAGACTTGCCATCCGGTGCGTGAAGCGCGAAGCGGTCTTATTTAAGAGCGAGACGGAACGCTATTCCGCGTTGCTGCATACCGTTCTTATCGCCCTACGGGGTTAGTAACCAGATAGTTACTACTAAATTTGTATTTATTTTTTAGTAAATTTTGCGCACATTTTTAGTAACTACTTGATTGTCAATTAGTAATTGTATACTTTTCTACTACATGAGCGAGCGTAAGAGCCTATCCGTGAGCGAAGGCACCCACCGGCAGTTAGAGCGACTAGGGACTAAATTTGGCCTCTCGCATAAAGATTTGATTGGGTTTATGGCGCAGTATTTCACGGCGACCAAGGTTGACCCGCGCGATACAAAGGCCGACGTACCCGACGTAGCGTTGAAGAAAATGGCCGAGAAAGTAGATACCCTGGATAAGCGTATGATTGGATTTATCCGGGAGCAGGAGAAAGAACTATTGAAGCCTATCCTGTCCGAAGTGAAGGCCATGCGCACTCAGATCGGGCAAGGTTCAGGCAGTACCGGCATTACCTCTGAGCAGTTGGAGGAGCAGTTAACCAGTGTGGTGGAAGCGGTTCAAACCCTGATGCGGCTCTCGTTCCGCACCGCTTTGGTGGATAATGCTCTACGCCCGGAGTACAGGCAGCAGACCGACGAGCTAATCAAGCAGCAGAACAAGCCCACTAAGCGATGATGACCAAGATAGGCGGGGGAGGTCCGGGTAGTTGTGGAGGATTGGTCGAGTACCTGGAGAAAGAGCAGGCCGGGCTATGGTTCGGCCAAAACCGGGAGCAGCTCGCTGGCCACGAAGTGGTGGCCGAGATTGACCACAACAAGCGCAACTTAGGCCGGGAAGATGCCAAGTACTATCAGGTGATTTTAGCCCCTTCACAGGCTGAATTAGCCCATATCGGCAGTGACTCCCAGAAGCTACAGGCATTCACCCGCGCCACGATGGAACAGTACGCGGCCAATTTTGGCAAGGGGATAGAGAGCAAAGATTTAGTGTGGTTTGCCAAGATCGAGCACAGCCGCAGCTTCGACCACACCGACCGGGCGGTACAATTGGGCGAGCAGCAGAAGGGCGTAGCTAAGACCGGCGATCAGACCCATATTCACATAATCGTCAGCCGCACGGAGAACTTACGGGAGTATGTAGACGGGAAGAAGAACGAGCTGCACCAGCGGAAGAACCCCTACCACCTGAGTCCCCTGACCAACCATAAAGCCACCACCAAAGGGCCGGTAGTAGGCGGTTTTGAGCGCAATGGCTTTAGTCAGCGTACCGAGCAGACCTTTGACCAGGCGTTCAGCTATGAGCGGAAGTTGACCGAATCTTTCCGGTTTTTGCACTGCATGAAGTACGGCGACGAGCAGGCCAAAGGAGAAATGCAAAGGCAGGCCACAGAACAAGCACAAAAACGTGCTCAGAGCCACGAACAAGGTCAACGGGTGGAAATGGACCGGCAACCCGGCAAAAGGCCTGAAAATGACTTTGCCGACGATTTACGGGCCACTTTGGGCAAAGCCTACCGGCAGAAGGACGTAAACGACTTAGGTGCAGCCCTGGCCACCGCGCAGGTTGAGCGAGAGCGACAGCGAGTAGCCCAAGAGCAGAAAGCCGAGGAGACCCGTAAACAGGCTTTAGAAGCCGCCAAATTAGCCGAGCAGCAGAAGGTAACCCAGCAATCGAAAATCGAACAGACACCCAAAAAACCCCCCAGAATCAGCCGGGGGTTAGGCCGATGAGCGAGAACAAGTTTCTAAAGAATCTAAGTGGGCAGAGCAGCCAGAGTCAGGCGGTTGAACCGACACCACCAGTGCCGCAACGTCGGACCGGCCAGAATGATAGTGGCCCAACCGAATACGACCCGATCAAACGCCTGACGGATGAGTTGAGTCGCCAGAGCCGGGCAATTGAAGGATTGAACGCCCGGATTGATCGCATAGAGCAGCGACCCAAAGCCGCGACCCAAGCCGAGTTACAGGCATTACTGCATGAGGCCCGTGCAGGCGTTAGTTTCACTATCGACAGCAAACAGATCGCTGGTTTTGTTCTACCTGAATTGACAAAGGGACTGCCCAGCACCGAGGGAATTAGAACGGCAGCCAACGCGGGAGCCAGCCAGATCGCAGCCGCTGGGAATGCCGCAGCCGATCAGATCGAACGGTCTGGATCAGCCGCCGCCGACAGAATCAAGTGGGCCAGCCAGCGCAAAGCGGATGTATTCGCCGGTCGGGTTGGGTTCACCTCGTGGCAGGCCGCAGCGGTCGTATTTTTGGGGTTTGCCCTGCTAATCGTAGGCGTGTATTTTTTGAACAGCGGACGAGAGGCGGCCCTATCACAGGCTCGATCAGAAACGCAGGGTGTTCGGGAGTTTACGAATTGGGTAAAGTCTCAGCCAGAAGGCAGAAGGCTATATGATCGCTATTACAATCCATAATCAAAAGATACCAATGGTGATAACAACCTTTAGACAATAGATACTCCGATACCACTGAGTCAGCCGCTATAGCCCGTTACCTCCTATTCTGTTAACTACTCCTTTTAACGCTTCATTATCTTGATAACTTGTTTATTATTATCAGCAATTATTTCTACCAAATAAATACCAGGGGGGAATTGTGCTAGTGAAAAAGACTTCATCATAGGTGATTCAATATTTGTTGTTTGTAATACTTGACCTACAACGTTTATAATACGCAGTGAGTAAGCCTTAAAACAGTTTTCCTTATACAATACATAAAATACATCGGTTACCGGATTCGGATAAATAACTATGTCATAATTACCGCAATCGGAGATAGGCTGCGGTTTTAGATTATTAAATGATGATTGAATAAAGTTAGGTAATCCCTGAGTATTATTTATTCTGCCAATACCAAGTGGAAAATCCTGTAACTGAACGTCACAGCCGAAACCTTTCACATTTGGTTTATTAATAACTATAAATCGTTGTGAATGACTATCTTGACCGCACTCCTCAAATTGACAAAACCCGCCTAATGTAACACCATATATCCGGCCATTCGGTGCGTTCTGAATAGAGAATGCATAAAAAGTAGCCTTATCTGAATTAGATCTACTCAGACGAACCGCCGGAATATTCGTAGTTGGATTGTTAACGTTAATACTCATACCTGATTGCATTATAGCGTCATTGCTACCTGCTTCCAAATCATATTGCCTTATGTAATCCTGTTGGGTTGAATCAGGCGAGGGAGTTTGGTGAGTAAGATATAGTTTGGAATTATCTGGCGAGAAACAAACACCATATTGCCTTGAAAAGAAGCCAAGATTAATATAATTCGACAAATTGCCTGTCTGATTATCAAAATTAAACAAGTCAAAAGATGGATCATTGCGTCTTGTACCAACGCTTTTCCATACGGCACATGCTATTTTACTCCCATCTGGAGAAGCCTGCATACAACCAATGTTCGAATTATATACGGAACCAATAGCAATTTGCTTTGCATCAGAAATGCCATTGATGCTCAGTAATCTTATAAAAAAAATGTTTCCTATCAAACTGTGTGTAATTATCCAATAATCACGCCCATTTCCATGCTTGATGGCAATCATTTTTTCACTAATATCATGCTGTAATAAATTATTTTTCTTGTCTGACACAATGTCACCTTTAGCAGCATTTAACCGCGTGTCGATCAGAGAACTATATAGCGAAACAGTACGCACTCGCGGATCGGGTAAATCGCGATCAGACAATGTAAACAAATAATATTGCTCATTATCGGCTGGGTTTGGGACGATCAGACACGACTGCGATAAGAACGAGTTACCAGCTAAGTTACCACCATGTGGCATTACTGCGTTTTTACTATCCCATACTACCTCTGAATTAGTGTAAAACAAGAGTTTACCAGACGTTGGGTCTGATTGAACAGCACTAGCATTTTCGGTAAACCAAGTTGAGGTTACAAAGGGCGTTGGTGAGCCTCTATCAAATTGAAAACCAGCTTTATCACCAAAAAACCAATTTGTAGTTTCTTTTTGAGCAAATAGTTCAGTGATACTAATACCGGCAAACAGTCCAAATAATATTAGTCTTGTGAACTTCATAGCAATACCCTACTTAAATGTAAAATTTTGCCATAATCTAAGCGTACGTTTAACGGGGCTCTCATAATATGACCCCGTTAAACGTACGCTTAGATTATGGCAAAATTGTTAATGTTTTCTTGTAATACTTGTTCGGCAAACTAGTGTCGTAACATAAACCATATGCTTTAAATGCGGTCAATTGCCCACTCCAGTTAGGGTCACTAGCATCTAAAGTTACTATTCCAAAAACAGCGGGTCCTGAGCCATCTCTTCCAACTCCAAGTTGTATGTCTGAATCAGAAAAATAACTATTTGGGCTATTCTGCGCTAGGCTAACACTTGAGTACAGTTTGAACCCGTCTGCAACGCCTTGGATGCCTAGATTGCTGTAGTATGATCCTGCTGATCCAGTATAAAAGATCTCTAATTTATACAGCGTACTGGGCTGTGGTGAAGTTGTTATCACAGCATCTGTACTAGGATCCTTTATGCGCCAACCAACAAGCCCTACAGCAGATCCACTCGCCCCTGTATGAGGACAACCGGGATAAGACTGAGCTGATACCCAGTTAAACTGACCTGCGGCCAAAAATACAAAAAGTAAGAGTGTGTAATTTTTCATAAAAGTCATGTTTAGATTTGCGTTCAACGAATTACAAACGGAAAATTTAAATCTCCGTACCTCTAATTCGGAATACTAAAGATTCGTGTCTGTTCGCGGAGTGTCGCTCCGCCGTCGTTATGAAGAGGTGTAAAACTCACAATCAACTTTTCTGTGACATCACTATGCGTCCTTATTAAAAATTCTTTATTAATCCTGCTACCTTTCTTTACTACCAGTTCTTCTTTGACAAGATCGAAACCAAGGCATGCACGTAAAGTTAGTTGGTCTGCTGCTTCTACGTTTACTTGGATCTTATATAGAGAATTAGGCTTCACTTCTGCTACCGTATTAACTATTGCACCGTTTAGGTTTCGCAAAACTACGCTCACTGGAGAACGAAATTCAACCCTACGTAGGCTCGCTAGCGAGTTTGTATTCATTCTGCCATTAACCCCATTTTCGCCGTTACTTGGTGCTTTGATACTTTCTAAAGCCTGTCGCTCTGATTTACATGCAGTAATACTAATTACTACATATAGTAAAAGGAAAATCATTTTCATGGTTTTTTGATTTAAGACATTTTTGAGAGTTATGCTATGTTTTGCTTATGTCTAAGCATACCGAGTATGCGTTTGACCGTTGCGACTAACATTTAATCGCGTAGTGCCATTCCATTGAGAGATATTGCCCCAGTGGAATGAAATTTACTTTCCATCGTTGAGAGTTGATGAAAAAAATTATTGTTGGTATTTTTTTGTACCCATAGAAGTCGGGATAATTGGGTTTGACATGACTATTTAACTGAATTCAGCTTTGCTTGATATAAACTTAAGAGATAAATAATAACTATGTCTGTAGACTATATGCTTTTTATTAAACGGTAGCGTAAGTAGACTTGTTGTATACTTACAATGTAACTCTGACACCCATACCTTTGGGTAGTTGAGTAGTATTGATCCCTGGTAGCTACGCTGTTTGGGCAGTTATAAGAGTATGTCTTGAATAGTTTAATTGCGTGTCAAGTAACTTATATAATTGATTGTCAGTACTTTACAAGCGAAATTTCTGCTTGTAAAGTCAGCGTGAGCGGGCATCATGCCACGGAAACCAAAGCCTCTTTGGTCAAGCTATTCTTGAAATTACCTTTAAATTAGTTGGACACAAAGAATCCCTTCGTACCAAAGACAATTTCCTAACATGCTTTCTTAGCGGCATCAGTGACCTAGTTATTGCGACGAACTAAAAGGAAGTATAACCAAGTGGTGGTGACGAATTTTATGGCGGCTTTGGCCCGCTTGATTTGGTACTTTTGGGGGATGTGTTTTCTAATACATGTTATGTTAAGGGATTTATCCAAGATTCATCCTTACCCGTAGGTGAGCCAGGTGTCGGAGTCAGAGAGGGGAGGAGCCAGGCTTCGGGCAAGTCGGGTAGGGTGCCCGGATCGGGGTGGTGCAGCGGGTCGAGCAGGCCGGGGTTGCCGTCGCGCCGTTGG
>JBBRMG010000029.1:0-8544 GCA_038230955.1 Candidatus Doudnaibacteriota bacterium
CAACACTCCTGCCACCAACACTCCTGTCGGCGGCGATTGTGGTAATCCAATTAACCCATGTGCTCAAAAGCCAATAGTGGTTTATGCCGGTGTGGAGTCAAGTATTCAGAAGTATCTCTGTGTGCCGGGAAGTGGGTCAGACAAGAATGCCAATACTGTTCAGAACAAAAGTATTAGTCCAACAGATGGAATTGGCGATACTGGTCTGCGAGCCACCAACAATCATGATTCTGGTGACCTGGCCTTGTGTGTTAATCGGTTGTATCGCTTTGGTGCGGCCATTGGGTCATTCGCTGCCGTATTCTTCATTGCTCTTGCCGGGTATTTTTACATCGTAGCAGGGGAGAGTGGTAAATCTCGCGCTAAGACCATGATTATTTCTGTTATTGCCGGTTTAGTGATTATCTTTACTGCCTACATTTTTCTGAGACAAATTAACCCGTCAATAACTGAATTTCGCACTATACAACCACCGCAACTATCCGGAGTACCAGGTGCCTATCCGAGTTGTGCTGATGTTAAACTGGGCGAGCAGTGTTTGCAGCCTGATGGCACTACTGGGGTAGGTAATGGTAGTGGAGGGTATGTTGGAGGTGATGTTGCAGGCAAAAGTGGGAAAGTTTGTAGCGCTGGAAAAGATCAAACAGGAATTAAAGCTAAATGCAGTGGCATTCCATCAAATTTGCAGGCAGCAATTACAAAAGCGGCTCAAGATAATCATATGGACGAAAAATTTATAAAGTCAGTCATTTCTTTGGAGAGTAGTTGGAGAGAAAATGCATCAAATAGTTGCTGTTTTGGATTGATGCAAATGAAACCCGCCACGGCTGCAAGATATGGTTGCACAGGCGAAGCATGGAAAACTAACGGAGCAATAGAGATACCATGCAGTGTAAAATATTTAGCGTATATAAGAGATCATTTCGGCGCTGACAGCCCCGCTTTAATGTATGCAGGTTATAATGCTGGGGAAGGGACAGTTAAAAAACCAAGCCAACCTTGTCCAGGACAATATAAATGGCAATGTGCTTTTGATGATAAAGAACAAACTAAATGCAATACAGATTATGCTTATGACGGGACGCGTAATGGTGTAGTTACAATAATACGTTTGATGAGTGATTATCAGACATGCAGGTAAATCTATGAATAAAAAACTTTTAATTATATTAGTTGGTAGCGTAGCGGGCATAATTTTTGTAATTGCCATTATTTTAATATTTTCAAAAAAAAGCAGTAACCTAACACCAGTGAATCCATTGATTCAAGCAGCGAATTATAAGGGCGCTGTTCTCAAACAAGACCAAGGAAATAGTATGGTATGGAAAACAACCAAGGGAGACGTGGTATCAAGTAATATATTTAACAAATATCCACTTACAAATACTCAATATGGCGATCCTGAATATTTGACTCTTGCAAAATCCTCGGAGTATGAAATTAAATATGTTTATAATGGCGACAATATTAATATCAATTTGGTGGGAGCTGACTTAGTTAAGTCGCGCAAGGATGCAGAACAACAATTTTTGTCTATTCTAAAAATAAGCGAAAATGATGCATGCAAACTGTCTATTTCAGTGACGATTCCTCAGAAAGTTAGTATGGCACTTGGAGGAGACGACACAGTCGATTATGGGTTAAGTTTTTGTTCAGGAGCTTTCATATATAAGCAAACTCGATGATCAGAAATAGTATTTTTCCAAAAATATTTGCTATTTGGAATATGCTAGTTATATTCTTAAGTTTTGTGATTTTGTTTGGTGGGCCCAGCTTTGCATCTGCGCAGTACACTATAACGCAAAATCCAGTACCCAAGTCTATAACAAACACTCCTACCAACACTCCTCCTGGCGGTGGTTGTGGTAATCCCATTAACCCATGTGCTCAAAAACCAGTTGTTGCATATGGCGGTGTGGAATCGAGTATTCGCACATATCTTTGCGTGCCTAACAGTGGGGGAGATAAAGCACCTAGCGTAGATCCAACAACAGGAGTCACAATCGGAGGGACTACTTACGGCGCACGAGCCACCAATAATACAGACGGGGGCGACCTTGTATTATGTGTTAACCGTTTGTATCGCTTTGGCGCCGCCATTGGGTCATTCGCTGCCGTATTCTTTATTGCTCTAGCCGGTTATTATTACATTGTGGCAGGGGAGACTGGTAAGACTAAAGCCAAGTCGATGATAATTTCTGTTATTGCTGGATTAGTGATAATTTTCACCGCATTTATTTTTTTGAAACAGATTAACCCTAGCCTAACTGAATTTCGCACTATACAACCACCAGTGCTGTCCGGTGTGCCAGAAAAGTATCCTGATTGTGCGGCGATTAAATTGGGCGAACAATGTTTGCAGCCAGATGGCACCATTGGAGTTGGTGATGGGAAGGGCGGCAGTACAACAGGTGCTGGTGGTAGTAAACCAAATTGCATTGCTAATAAGAAGTATTCTTTCTTGTGTGATTCACCTTTGGCCACGGATCATTGGCCGTCTTATAAGGAAGATAAAGCCAAAGCAACTACATCCAGCAATTCTACTGTTCAAGGCTATATCACTAAAGTATTAGATATAGCAAAGGGAGCTGGTTTTGAGAGTAGAATTTTGCAAGTTTATAGACCATCTGAATATGGGGCTCATATGCGCTCATATTTCGAAGCCTATGCTTTACATAAAGGTAAGTCTGATGCCTGGGTAAAGAGTCATGGTACATATTGTGACGGCAATATTCAATATGTGACATCGGAAGATATAAAAAAAATTGCCGCAGCAGATTGGCCAAACATCAATGCAGATATTGAGAAGCATATGAATGGGGCTTCTTACGATGGAACTTATAATACAACATGTGACTCAGATCATGGTTATGGTTATGCTGTAGATATTAGTAATCCAAGTGCGGCTGACATTGCCAAGTTGCATACGGCAGGGCTGTGCCATAATCTCGGAGCGGCAGCCAATAAAAAATATAATCAAGACACTGATGGCAATCACTTTGTTTTAAATGATAAAAATAGAGCTGGTGGCAGTTGCCAGTAAATTTACATAATGAATATAGATAAGAAAAAATTGTTTATAGCTGGTGGTATAGTAGTTTTGGTTATTGTTGTTATTTCGGGTTACCTGTTATCGAAAAATAAATCGGGCGGTACGTTAGCAGTAAGCAATCAAGCCAATGGTCACGCAACAACTAACGGTTCAAAATTGGTCTTTCAAACTGACTATGGCCAATTTATTCCAATAAATAACTTTGCCGATAGTGGATTGCCAATCAAGAATGGAGCTGTTGTGATCTTCAGTGACTCCGCTAGTGCTGAATTTACTTATAATGTGGCTCAACGTACTTTTGTGTTAACATATAATCAAGCGGATATTGGTGCAATTGGACCAAAACAAGCCAAGGCAGAAGCTAAAGTTTTAGACATTCTGGGTGTAGATGCAAACCAAGCTTGTCAGCTGCCAATTGTTATAAAAAATGACGTACCATCATTACCGGTTTATCTAAAAATGTGTGCCCCTAAAACCAAATTAGATGAAGATTAAAAAATATACAATAGCCAAAATTTTACACGCAGCACTTCTTGTGTTTATGTTGTTTGCTATGTCAAATATTTATTTGACTCGATCTGCCTATGCTCAAAATTCCCAAGCTATAAAAAGCTCTGTTACGAAGGCGGCAGGTTGCGGTAATGCGTTGAACCCTTGTGCGCAAAAAGCCCCCGTAGCATATGGTGGTGTGGAATCGAGTATTCGCACATATCTTTGCGTGCCTAACAGTGGGGGAGATAAAGCACCTAGCGTAGATCCAACAACCGGAGTCACAATCGGGGGGACTACTTATGGCGCACGAGCCACCAATAATACCGACGGCGGTGATCTTGTGCTCTGCGTCAATCGGTTGTATCGCTTTGGGGCGGCCATTGGTTCGTTTGCTGCTGTTTTCTTTATTGCTCTTGCCGGCTATTATTACATTGTGGCAGGGGAGAGTGGCAAGACCCGGGCCAAAGCCACCATTACTAGTGTTATTGCCGGACTTGTAATTATTTTCGGTGCATTTATTTTCCTAAAGCAAATTAACCCAAACCTTACTCAATTTCGTTCCATTCAGCCACCGCAGTTAACTGGTGTGCCAAAATCGTATCCTAGTTGTGTCTCCGTTGATTTTGGAACTGATTGTTTGCAGCCTGACGGGACAGTAGGATCGAGTCTAGGTGTTCAGAATGGGACATTACCCCATGGCCTTGCTACTGCATGTAAAGGAGGCATTATAAGTACGCCAGCATCTTTGAACCATGACCCAGGGGCATCGCAAATATGCAAAGACTTGGCTGATGTGCTTGCTGGGCTACAAGCCAAACTTCCCTCTGGAGTGAGATTTTTGTTGTATTCTTCCATATCTGGAACTCATGACAGCAGCTGCCACTCGCCTGGAAATGATAATTCAGGTAATTGTGTAGACATTGATCTCGTGGGTGATAGCAGTGCAAATCCCGACTACCATAAGGATAATGGAGGGTCCAGTAATCCTAAATGGGGTGATCTTTGTAAGGCCATTGCATCCTTGGGACATGTTAACTTTGCTAATGAGGCTTCCAATACCACAGCTTGCCAGCAAATTAAAGCTTATGCCGTCACAAGATTCACAAGTGGTCCTAACCTGCACGTTAATTATATCGGACAATAAATTCGAATACTCTGTGGCCCAAAATTACAAATGTCGACAGGGGAGTGTCCCACTCGCTTGAAGGCCGGAGGATTAACCAAAGAAGCTTTGAAAGCAGCGTTGCAGTCACCCGCCAGTTAGAAAAAAAATTTCTCTGGCGGGTTTTTGTAAATTCCAAAATCGGCAGTCGGAATATACAGATTTCAAAACCAAAAAATAATCCATAACAAAGTCAGCCCCAATCCAGCTGAATTTACTGATTGATAACTAAGTGGGCGAGAATCATCATTATTTGAGTAGATTATCAAAACCCTTATATATAAAGGATATATACCGCGTCTTATAACCTTCATTCTGCGACGCGCACAATATTTCCCTTTGTACCACTCCCTCTTCGGTGCTTGGTATAAAAAGAAGCCCAGCGAATTAGATTGTTCTAATTTACTGGGCTATATGATTTTGTGCCTATGCAGAAGCTTGGCTTAGGACAGGTCCATATAAACCTTGCCACTGCGCCTGCCAATTTGGTAAGTAATTGGCACATCCTCCCCCACCGAAAGCGTTACAAAATCTTTTCTCGGTATTGCAAAGGATTCCGTAACTCCTAGAAAATTGACCTCAGCTCGGTAACTGTTAGGGATCAACATGTTAGGGTAGTTTGTCGGTATCCACCCAGCGTCGTACTGAGAGCTGACAGGTGAAAACTGGTATTGCCCAATAGCCGGCCCGCAACACAGTTTTACCACAGTCGCTCGAGCGCGCTTTATTGGCACTCCCAATCGGTCAAAAAACTCGTATGTTGAAATGTATGCTATAACAGCAATAAATCCAACAATAAGCAAAATTGCCAGAATTGGCGCAAACACGCTTTCAATAACTTGATATAACATAAACTGCGTCCTCCTTCAACGCTGCCCAGATTATGCACGATATGGACACATAGGTCAATAGGGCGTGCTAAAAAAGAAATGCCGCATCGAAAGTTAAATTAATAACTTCAGATGCGGCTTTTTTTACTTCTTCTCCTTGTTGATTAGAACATGAATTCTCTCCACTGGTCAAACTGTTTGAATTGATCAACCATGGTTTGAGCCCCTGAATGGTAGCTGGACCAATGTCGCTTAATTTTGCTGATGGCGGTTTTGGCAGATGCGTTTTCGCCAAACAGAGTATCCCAGTCACCTTGTTGTTTTGGGGTAGCGGGCAGTTCGCCGTTTTGTAGAGCCTCGATGATTTCTTCCACCAGATGGTTGTGGAATAATCGATGAAAGCGCCAGTGTATCTCGGCAGACACTGTTATGATGAAGTTATGGTGATTAACTTCTTTCCACCCAATACCATTTGCTTTCAGGCCAGCTTTGTTAAGTTGGCGAATGCGCGATTTGGGAATCGCATGATGGTTGGGCGACGAGTGCCTGTAGCGCTGTTTGCCGACTTTAATCTCGATATCAATGCCGGCATCCAGTAAATTTTGCCCAATATCAATGGTGACCCTGACATTGTTTTTGGCCCCTCTTTGTCGGGTGCGGCCAGTTGCAGAACGTGGAAAACGAATGTGTTGCCCGTTGTCCTTACCCATATAAATTGTAACCTCCTGCAGATTTTCGGTATTGTGGGGGGTATAAAAAAACCGCGCTATTGCGCGGGCGTACCAATTTTGGCGATGGAAACCCAGCTGGTCTTTCCAGCAACAGTTTTCAGAGCATAATCTGGTCGTTTCGTTTTCATATCCTTACATTTATTATAGCAAGCGGTTATAAAGTGTAAAGAAATTTTGGGGGATAACTGGTCAATCATTTTGTACTCGCCTGAGCTCTTCGACTACTCCCGGCAAAACTTGCAGAACGTAGTCTATATCGGCTTTGGTTGTCTGCTTGCCTAGGGTAAATCGAACACTGCTTCGGGCTGGTTCCGGAGTGAGCCCGAGCGCCACAAGCACGTGCGAGGGGTCAAGCGATGTGGTGGCACAAGCACTCCCTGTTGATATCGCTATGTTATAGGCATCTAGGTAAATAAGTAGACTCTCCCCCTCTATTCCAGGAATTATTATGTTGATGTTATTAGGTAGTCGCCGTTTTGTCGGTCCGTTCAGGCTAGCCCGCGGTATTTTTAGGGGAAGGCTCGGGATTTTTTCAATTAGTTGAGCAGTAAAGTAATCGCGCAACTTAGCTAAACGTGTATTCTCTTTGTCTTTTTCTTCTTGGGCCAAACGCAGTGCCTCGGCTAAGCCGACAATGCCGGCCACGTTTTCAGTGCCACTGCGCATATCTCGTTCTTGACCGCCACCAAATATGAGCGGGCGGATTGGCGTCCCAGTTTTAATATAGAGTAATCCCATTTGTTTGGGGCCATAGACTTTACTGGCGTTAATGGTCATAAGGTCGACGTTCAACTTTTGAACGTTCAAGTCTAACGATCCGCCAGCCTGGCAAGCGTCAGTGTGGAAAATTATTTTTGGGAGCTTGACCAGCGCTCGAGCGCCATTTAATTGCTTGAGCCACTTCCCTATTTCGGCTACCGGTTCAATGGCGCCAATTTCATTGTTGGCATACATTATGGAAACTAAAATGGTATCTTTGCGTATCGCTTTTTTTAGGTCACTAATTTTGATGATGCCTTCGCTGTCGACATCTATCAATGTAAAATCCCACCCCTCTTCTTTTAGTGCCTCCAACGAACGGAGAACTGCGTGATGTTCAATAGTTGAAGCTATAAGGTGACCCTTTTTTTTGTGCGTTAACTCGTATTGTCGAGCTACGCCAAAAATGGCCAAATTAATACTCTCGGTGCCGCCTGCTGTGAACACAATTTCGTTTGGGCGAGCGTTTAACAAATTAGCGACCGTAGTCCGAGCTTTTTCTACGGCGCCTGACGCGTCCCTCCCCTGCTTGTACAGGCTAGCCGGATTCCCAAATCGGTTATGCCAAAATGGCCCCATAATCTTTTCTACCTCAGGTCTGAGATATGTAGTTGCGGCGTGGTCTAGATAGATTGGTTTTTTTGATGGCTTAATTTGAGGGAGCATATACATATTATGTTACCAAAAAGCCAAAACAATATCTATTGACAAAAGGTTTATAATATGCCATAATAACAAGGTTTTCAAAGTTGACGCAGGAGGTAAAATGAGTGAAAAGCGTAACACCACATTTTTTGTGGATTTTTTCTTTGGGTACTAGGGCTAATGAAATAGCTGAAGATACTATCCTGAATTTGCAAACAGGTTTAAGACTTTGGCGCACCGGCAATTATACTTGTATAGTTTTGGATGGCGGGTGTTTCGTTGCAAACCAGACAATTGCCATTGCTGACTTAAACAAGCAATGGTTAATGGCGAACGAGCCTAGTTTGAAAGATTCTGATTTCATTCTGGACACAGCGGCTGTCACTACGCGTGAACACTTGGTCAACATGCCCCAGTTGTTTTGGCAAAATGGCTACAGTTATTGGAATGTTTACGGTGACCACACCATTGTGAGTGAAAAATATCACACGTGGGGTATTTGGTTGCTATTGTGGGAACGATTTCGAGTTCGTCCCCGTCTGCATTATTCCGGTCAGGTGTTGGGATGGCCAGGCTGGTGCAAGCGCATTTTTTCGCTAGGCTATTATTTCCTGTTTCCTAAAGGGAATGATTGGCTTGGCAAACGGGAAGCTACAAAGCGGCGACAAGCTGCCGCTCATTAGAAAAATGGATTCATGGGTTAAGATGAACTTTCGTTTGTCTTAACCCCTTTTACTTACCAGGGAACCCCAGACAGGCGGCCGTTGCAAAAGCAGCGGTCTTTTTTAGTACGTAGCCGCAGTCTGGGGGTGAATGGATCCCGGACACATCCCAGGGCTGGGATGTGGTAGGCTGTATTCATGAGAATTCGTA
>JBBRMG010000030.1:0-8505 GCA_038230955.1 Candidatus Doudnaibacteriota bacterium
GCCGTCATCTTTAATTCGTTTTAGTATTTGGTCTTTAACATCTTTTGTGACTGATGGTTTACCCTTAGGCATAGTGGTGTTCCTTTCATACCATCATTATACCGGAAGGAATGAGCTTACAAGATTTGGGGTACCTGCCAAGTTGGCTGGGGTAGTCGCCGTAGCTGTGCTCCGGCACTTCCTCTACGAATTCACATTCGTGAATTCATCATAAATGAAGGTCGAGATTCTCACAAGGTCAAATCTCCAAGCCCTTAACAAGAGAAACCAGAGAATATATTCTCTGGTTTCTCTTGGCTGTGCGCCTCGGTTCAGAACCAAATTCGGTATTTGTATGCTAATTTTTATAATCTCTTCTCTGTAATGGGAATTCGAAATGTCTCGATCGCTCTCTGATTTTATAGCTGAGCAATCTTTTGAATATCTTCTTCATCCATGGTCGGATACTTCTGTCTTGTTTCAGACAATTTAATCATAGCTTCTTTACGAGTCATATATCTAAATCCTAATTTTACAATTTCATTAGGATTTTTAAAATTCCTTTCATCGCTTGCTACAAATTCGACAGCGTTGGGATATAACGGAGTGTTAAATGCTTTTTTAGCGCTATTACTCTTATCCCTTAGTTTCCAAGCAATGAATCCTAACAAAAAGATTATTATAAATAATAAAGTATAAATCATGTAAAGTTTTTACATATAAATGCCTCGCGCTAGCACGAGTTGGCTGGGGTAGTCGCCGTCGCTATGCTCCGGCACTTCCTCTACGAATTCACATTCGTGAATTCATCATAATTGAAGGTCGAGATTCTCACAAGGTTCTAACCCTAGTAAACCACATATAAAAACCCTGGCATGTTTCGAACGCATCCGCAGATTACGAAGTAATCGAGGACCTAAGTGAGAAACATGCCAGGGTTTTTATGGCTGACCTCTTTGAGCTAGAACCGTGAATCGGTCAAACCCTGCTTGGCTTTTCTAAGATTTTGTAGACGTAGCCAATTTGACGGGTCTCGAGCTCCAGTCAATCTTGGGCTGTTGGTGTCAAAATTATATACACTATCAAACCAATTACAATATAGTTATAGCCGATTTTCCATAAGTAAGCACATAAGATGCCTATTAGAATGTACCCGATATAATTAAGAATTTCGGTCATGATCTTGTATTCTCATAATATTTTATGCTAGTACGAGTTGGCTGGGGTAGTAGGATTCGAACCTACGAATGGGGGCTTCAAAGGCCCCTGCCTTACCACTTGGCGATACCCCATCGTCGTCTCTGTCTGCGAGCTATCAGAATTGGCTAACTTGTCTATTATACCGAAAAGGTCAACAAAAATAAAGACCCGCATACCTAACTAAGGCTGAGTAACCAATGCATTCGGGTTTTGCACAGACTGAGGTACGGGAGTAGCACTAGGCGGTTGGGTTGGGTCTGGCGCGACTGGACTGGTCTCGGTTGGAACGATAGTCTTCTTGATAATTACAGGTGGCAATGGAGCTAAGCGATTAATAACCGAACGAGGGGCTGCTGGCACCTTAAACGCCGCCGGTAAGGCGTACCAAGCAAACGGGTCTAGCCGGCCACCTTTCGCCCCACTACCTAATGGCTTGCCACTATTTGGATCAACATTAATTTGTACAATCCCTTCAGGCACTGGCCAGTCTATAACTGGTTGGCCGGCCATCGCTTTTATCATGAACGACTGCCAAATAGGAGCCGCTGTGAAAACACCATCTGCCCCTTGGCGCATAAGGGTACCATCGTTGTTGCCCGTCCACACCCCAACCGCTAACTGCGGAGTGAAGCACATTGTCCAACCATCTTTCCAATTTTGAGTTGTCCCCGTCTTGCAAGCCACAGGTCTGTCGGGTAGGTTCAGTGGATTCTTCGGCCCAAAAATATATTGTCGCGATTTATCATCAGTCATAATGCTAATTAACTGATACACTGCTTCCGGCGCGACTACTTGTCGGTTCTGCGCCTTGTATTGTTCCAACACCGTTCCATTCTTATCTTCAATTCGCAAAAATGGTGTGTTACCATTAAACTTCCCCATGTTAGACAGCGCGGCAAACGCAGCGGTGTGATCCACCAATTTCACTTCACAGCCACCAAGCACCAAAGACAACCCACAATTTTGTAATGGTGAACTAATGCCGAGACCCTTAGCGGTATTGATAACATTCTTCACACCGACTGCGGCTAAAATTCGCACAGCCGGAATATTTAAACTGCCGGCCAACGCTTTCCGAATTGTAATTAATCCTCTGGCTCCACCGTCGTAGTCCTGAGGCACGTACGCTCTACCATTAGCGGTACCGAATGATGTCGGTGAGTCGAGAATCATAGACGATGGACCGTAGCCATAAGGCTCGGTAAATGCAGTAACGTAAGCGTACGGTTTAAAACTACTGCCAGGCTGACGATCAGACACGGCCACGTTAACATTTGGTTCAAACTTGCAGTTAGAGCCTGGCTTGCACCCCTTGGGTTCTGGCACGCCAAAATAATCTTTCCCTCCCACCATGGCTAAAATTTTTCCGCTAGACGGCTCCACCGCTACCAAAGCCGCATTGTACGCGTTATTTTTTTTAATATTCGCCACGGCTCCATCTTTCACAGCTTGCTCTGCTAATGCCTGCAAGTTTAAATCTAAGCTTGTATAAACTTTTAATCCCCCTTCGCGCAAAAACTGATCGCCATATTTATCTTGCAAAATATTTTGCACCCAAGTAACAAAGTATGGGGCAATGATACTAGTTTTCACCTGATAGAATTCCACTTTCTCATCGCGCGCGGCGTTATATTGATCTTTCGAAATGTATCTCTGATCTAGCATATTAGTCAGTACTTTGTCTTTACGCGCTTCTAGTTCATCTATGTGCAGTCCTGTTGGATTGTAATAGCTCGGAGCTTGCGGCAGGGCGGCTAAATAAGCACTTTCGGCTAAAGTTAAATCGTGGGCCGATTTGCCAAAATAAGTCTGTGCGGCCGCTTCCGCTCCGTAAGCATTCCGACCATAAGGAATTTCATTGAGATACATCTCTAGAATTTGGTCTTTGCTGTAGTGCGCTTCGATTTGATAAGATAGTAAAATTTCAGACAACTTACGGCCGTACGAACGTTGATTGGTTAGCAATGCATTTTTCACAAATTGCTGGGTAATAGTACTACCTCCTTGGGTGATTCCACCGGCTTTGTAGTTGCTAACAATGGTGCGGGCAATGCCCCACAACGACACAGCCCCATGGTTGTAAAAATCACGATCTTCAATAGCAATAGTCGCCAGCTTTAAGTTTGGCGTAATTGTATTTAGTGGTACACGAGTCCGTTTTACTTCACCATGAAATTCGTACAATAAAGTGCCGTCACGAGAATAAATTTTACTGGATTCAGGAGCGGTATGATTTTCTAAAGTGTGATAATTCGGCAAAGTAGCATAATAGTAGAGAACTGTACCAACAGCTCCTAGGCCGCTCAAAAAGAATACGAACAAAAAGCCAAACAAAATTGATTTGACCATATGCCAAGAATGATGCCGAACATGTCGGACCCCTCGACGCAATTTGGGACGCAGGTTAGCGCCTGTTCTAGATTTTTTCATTCAAGCATTTAGCGTCTATGATATAATTATAGCATATGGTATTTCACGAAAAGCACTCTCGGTCTATTGTTAAAGCGCTTACTTATCGGATTGTTATTATGACCGCCGATAGCATCGTGGTGTACGCGCTCACCCACCAAGTAAAAGCAGTGGCCGGCTTTGTCGTTATCTCAAACATTTACAGCACTGGCATTTATTTCTTTCATGAACGAGCTTGGAACCACGTTCACTGGGGTAAATCGCACACTATCAAACACACTTCCAAACCTAAAAAATCAAATCGCCCCGATAACAAATGGCTTTGACACCGAACACCTAGCGGTTCGCTTTTATCCTATTTCTTGGCTGTAATTGGGCGCGTTGGTGCCACATCATAATAATTCAACAAGAACTGGGCCATGACCCCCCAAGAAGGAGCGGCCGATGTTTCTGCAAAAGACACATCACGCGGATGATTAACGCGGATCATCATTAGAAATTTAGGATTGTCAGCGGGGGCATAGCCAATGAAAGTTCCAATATTATTATGAGGATCGTACCCGGGGCCGTCTGTTCGTGGCACCTGAGCCGTGCCTGTTTTCCCCGCCACATAGTACCCGGGTACACCCGCTTTCTTGCCATGCCCTAACTCAACCACATTGACTAACATACCGGTAGTCATAGCCGCCGCCCGAGAACTAATTACCTGACCTACTGTTTTTGGTTGATTAGTGAACGTTTTGCCTGAGTCCGTAATGCGGGATTGAATAATGTACGGCCGAACCATAGCGCCGTTATTAGCTAACACCGAGAAAGCCTGCATCATTTGAATGGGAGTAACGCTGATCCCCTGACCAAAACTAGACGTGTCGTAGTTAACTTTAACATTACCATCTAAGCCCTTGAGGCTGCCTTTAGCTTCTGGTAAATCAATCCCCGTGGGTTGGCCAAACCCAAACCGTTTTACATATTCCAAAAACTTAGCGTTACCAATTTGGTCTTTAGCAAAAATTGCTCCCGTATTTAAAGATTGTTCCAATACTTGGCTCATAGTTCGTACCCCGTGGGCTTTAGAGTCCGAGTTTTTAATAGTATAACCATCGACCTCAACTTTACCGGTATCTGTAAATGTAGTTTCCGCAGTAACTTTGCCTTCATTTACAGCGGCGGCCATGGTCAGTGGTTTAAAAATAGAGCCTGGTTCATAACTACCCACTGTCGCCATGTTATTAAAATCAGCAACGTTTTTTGTTTTAGAATAATTGTTGGGGTCAAACGATGGATAATTTGCCATAGACAGCACTGCCCCAGTGTGGGGATCCATTACAATAATAGTGCCGGAATCTGCTCCGTTATCACTGACCGCTTTATGAATAATCTCTTCTGCTTTCAACTGGATAGATTTATCTACAGTTAAAATTAGGTTATCGCCATTAATAGCCGGCTTATAATTCCTTCGTGTGTTAAAGATCCAGGCGCCGCCGGAATCTTTTTCTTGATCTAAGCTTCCTGGCTGTCCGGTTAGCTCGGTGTTTTTTGACTGCTCTAATCCGTAAAACCCCGTCTTATTTGAATCCTTAAAACCAACATACCCAAGGACATTGCTTAAAAAACTATTCTCCGGATAATACCGAATAGGCTCAGAGTCAAAACTAATACCTGTCAATTTCAATACTTTTATTTTGCTCACTTCGTCATCAGTTAGCTGATGCTTTATCTGAACGTACTTTTTCTTGGGATCGGATATTTTAGCGTAAATTTCGTCAGAGGTCATTCCAATAACAAAACCTAATTTATCAGCTGTAGTACGGGGGTCAGATATGGTCGACGGCACCGCGTAGACTAACTGCTTCTCAATAGAAGTAGCGACTGTGTACGGCTGGGTACTAAACTTATCGCTAATTTTTATTTCTCCTCGCACCGGATTAAGCTTTTCGTAAATAGAATGCTGGTTATCGGCTAATTTCGCATAAGTACTGGCTGAAATGATTTGCAGAAATACCAGCCGCACAATGATAAAACCAAAACAGACGCATACCCCAATAATAAATAGGAGGATGCGCCGGCGAAAATGATCCGGATCTTTCAGTGCTGATCTTGGCGAATTTATAGGACGACGATGAACCATTGGCTTACCGTTCGCTCAAATGGTTGGGCTGTAAATATTCTTCCGATGTAATACTCACCAATTTTTCAGCGATAGCTTCGTTTTGAATCTGAGTCATGGAGCCCACTTCGGCCGTCTTCACCATCAATCTTTTATTCTCTAATTGAGCCTTCTCCAATTTCACCTGAGCCCGATGCATTTCATAACCGGTAGCGACATTGCCGTTAACTCCGAACATATAGAAAATAGAAAGACCGACTACGCCCACGGCCAACGACAACCCCACCCAATTACGGTTAGACTGAGCGGTGGCAATGAGGCTAACTGACCGAGTAGCCCGAGAGAGAGACGAAGTACGCACACGGGATTTGGTTATAGCTGGGCGATGTGTTTCTTGTCTCAATGGGCTACGCGAGGTGACCCCAGAGACGCGATGTTCAGATCTCACTATCGGTGGGGAGAATCCAAACAGATTAGGTAATGAAAAAGTTTTTGTCGACATTTTTGTTTTTGTGTCTTAGGATTAATGGTCTTTATGGGAACCATGCCTGCCCGTCAACGCGTGACAGGCACACACGGTACTCATAACTTCTATTTTAAGCTTGCTGACTCCAGGCTACAGCTTTTGGAGTGCGCGGAGCTTAGCTGCCTTACTACGACTGTTTTGTGTCAGCTCCATCTCACTAGCGCTAACTAATTTCTTGGTTAAAATTTTGGCTATGGGAGTTTGTCCACACTGACAAATGGGAAAATCTGGAGGGCAAATGCAACCCGTGGCCGCTTCGTTCATAAACTGCTTCACTACGCGGTCTTCTAACGAATGGAAGCTGACCACTACTAGGACACCGCCCGGAATAACTAAGTCTAATGCTTTTGGCAAGAATTCCTGCAAATTTTGCAGTTCATGGTTGACCTCAATGCGCAACGCTTGGAAAATTCGACGAGCATTGTCGGTCCACTTATGGGCTACCGGTTTCGGCAAAGCCGACTTTATGGCTTCAACTAACTCCCCCGTCCGTTGAATCGTTTGCTTAGCGCGCATTGTAATTATGGCTCGGGCAATACGGCTAGCATTACGTTCCTCAGAATAATCGCGGAATAATTTTGTCAGTTCTGCTTCCGTATAGTTATTGACTATAAATCGAGCATCACTAGTTTCATCCGACTGATCAAACCGCATATCCAGTAACTCATCTTTTTGAAATGATATGCCGCGCGATGACTGATCTAACTGAAAACTACTCAGACCAATATCGAAAACTATTCCAGCAATATCGCTAAACTGTTCGCGCATGACTATGTCATCTAGCCGCGCAAAATTGCCGTGGACTGCAAGCGAATTTTTAGCGTACGACTTACCTACTAGTCGCGCTTTCAAATGTTCAATCGCTTTCAAATCGAGATCAATGGACAACACTTTGCCAGTTGGAGCAACTGCTTCCAAAATTCGCTCGGTGTATCCTCCGCCACCCAGCGTGCCATCAATAAAATTTTGGCCCGGTTTAGGGTTGAGGTATTCCAACGCTTCGTTTAAAAGAACTGGGATGTGTTCGTACATATGTGTGGTCGATCATTATTGTTCAAAAAAACTATTGAGCGAATAAGTTCCTAGGATGAGCCATGCTCAGCCGCAGGAACTGGAGCGATAGTTTTCGGAACCATAATGACCGAGCATATATAGGTACTTACACACCAAGACTACCTAACTGTTCAGCGATAGCATTACTTTCCTTTTCAGTCGCCGCTTTGTATGTGGACCATAGGTCTTCACTCCAAATTTCAATGCGGTTATAAAGGCCAGCAAACACCAAGCGCTTTTGAATCTTGGCGAAATCTTTGAGATACGCAGGTAAGATAATTCTTCCCTGTTTGTCGATGTCGCAATCCATTGCTCCTGCAAGCATCAGGCGAGAAAAAGCTCGCGTGTTAGCAGTAGAAATTGGGAGACTAGCCAACTTTTCGGCCAGCTTTTTCCACTCATCTGATGTATACAGAAATAACGAATTATCAAGACCACGGGTAACGACTACCTTGGATTTCAGTTGGGTGCGAAATTTCGCTGGAATGGAAATGCGCCCCTTATCATCAATTGTTGCCTGGTATTCTCCGATAAACATACATCGTTCTTGAATTCTAGTGTGTACTTGGCTTAATTGAGATGAGTTCGGGTTATCAACTTATCCACCCACTTATCCCCACTTTCTTCCACTTTTTGCCATCACAAAGGTAGTATACTCCACTCTGTGGGGCGGGTCAAAACTTTGTAAACTAGATTCCATAAACTAAAAAGACCCTTGTTTGTAAGGGAAAATAGAGACGACGGAATAGTTTTCAATTTGTTTCAAAAAGCTATCCACAAATATTGAAAAATTTGGTAGTTGTTGTTAAGTTAGAGCCTATTTTTGATAAAGAAAAAAGCCGCAGAAAATTAAAAAATCTTCGTTGGCTAATTACCCTATCTTTTGTTTGTTCAACTAGGTGGTCAACAGCGACCACTCCTTACGACGCTGCACTCTTTCCTTAGCGCCAAATTGTCGCATATGGTATTCGTCATCGACGTCCAGATGATGCATGTGCGCGAACACGGAAACTCCTGTGCGGTATTCATTCTCCGCAATACCAATTTTATTGCCCTGTGTCAATTACTCTCGCTCGTTCATGCGTTCTACTATTTAACGAAGCTGCCCTTCATGATCGGGTTACCCATCTTAGGAGTTGAACCAGGACTTCCGTCTACTGCAGTGATAACAATGCTAGCAAAATCCATCCAGCCGTCTGGGCCAACGGTGCCCAGTACATAGTCACCTGCA
>JBBRMG010000031.1:0-7921 GCA_038230955.1 Candidatus Doudnaibacteriota bacterium
TGCAGGTGACTATGTACTGGGCACCGTTGGCCCAGACGGCTGGATGGATTTTGCTAGCATTGTTATCACTGCAGTAGACGGAAGTCCTGGTTCAACTCCTAAGATGGGTAACCCGATCATGAAGGGCAGCTTCGTTAAATAATAATTTTAAAGTTTGATTACAATCAAGGTTTCTAGAAAATCCATCAATTTTTTATTGCTGATGGTTATTATAGTGCTTGGCACTATTGCCGGATTTTTCGTTTGGCGTATTCATTCTGGAAAACCCTCGGATCATGCTCTAGTAAAGTTACTACAAAGTAATAGTTTTGGACTTAAAAAACAATTAGCCTCTCAGTCGGACCGCGATTATGTGGCGGCGGAGATGGCTCTTTGTTACAGTACGAACGATAATAACTGTTACAAACAGGTAGCCCAACTGTTTTATTGGCAATTTGGGACTACGCGTATCTTGAATGTTTTTAAAGATACCGAATCCCAGAAGGAAGTATTTGCCAGATGCCATGAGGCTGCACACTATATCGGCAGAATGACCTATGATGACCGCGGCAGCGTGGCCTATTCTTATGAGAAAGGAAATGATGCGTGTTGGGGTGGTTTTTACCATGGAGTAATTGAGCAGTATTTTAAAAGCAAAAATATAGATCCATTCCAGGCGGACCACGCAACCCTAGTCAATCATATACATGCAGTTTGTGGTAATCAGGAAGATTTTTCAGCTCCGAGAATTTATGCTGAATGTTTGCATGGCATTGGTCACGCCATGATGTTCATTACAGATGCTGATGTGCCAAAGTCTTTAGAATTCTGTGACGCATTACCAACGCAAGAAAATAGAGAAATTTGTTACAGCGGGGTGTTTATGGAAAATTCATCGAGTTCTACTAATTTAGATCACCCGACGAAATATTTGAAAGCAGACGATCCAATGTATCCTTGCACAATTCTCGATATGCGTTATGCTAGAGTCTGCTATGAGTATCAGAGTTCCTACTTTGCTGAATTGAGTCAATGGGACTGGGCGAAGACGGGCGCGTTATGCGCCAAGGTGCCGTCGGATTTTCAACAGGGATGTTATAGTGTAATGGGCTCGAACCAAGTGGGCTACACTCAGGATTTACAGCAAATGATTGACCATTGTCAATTAGCTGGTTCGGAAGAACATCAGAATCAGTGTATCAATGGTGTGGTCAATGCTTTGGGCGCGAGATACGTAGGTGATGCTAATCGTATGTTAGAGTTTTGTAATATAGTACCCAAAAATTTTAAAGACTTTTGTTTCACAGGTATGGGAACAGCGTCCGGAGGCTGGTCTAAAGACGCTCATACTCAAACCGAAGCCTGCGCAATTATTAATGATAAACAATATGCTGACGCATGCCGCTCTGCCAGGAGTAAACCACAGTAAGAAATCGTTATGGAAATAAAATTTGAACTAAAAAACAAGCATTTAGTAATTGCCGCAGGTGCTCTAGTTGTTGTTGCTCTGGCCGTTTTTTTATATCCCCATTTCAAACTACAATTGACTAAGCAGTCCACCCAAACAGCAAGCGGTAAAATTATTGACGTTAGCGTTACCGCCCAAGGGTTTCAGCCGAATCAAGTGGAGATTAATGCTGGTGATACCGTGCGCTGGACTAACAATAGCCAAACTGCGCGTTGGCCAGCCTCGAACCCGCATCCAACCCATGACGATTATCCTGGGTTTGATCCACTTAAAGAAGTTGGTCCGGGCCAGACTTGGCAGTTTACTTTTTTCCGTGAGGGGAGCTGGGGTTATCATGACCATTTGTACCCGCACGATCACGGTACTGTTGTAGTTAAAGCTGCAACCACTGCCAGTGTCCCCAACGGCCAGTTGCCACCAGAGATTGACCAGCTCAAATCAGAAACTGATACAAAGAAACAAGCTGAAATTGTCCGCGGCATGGCAGAAAAATATGGGCCCAAAGAAACTTTAGGCTTTATGCGGGCCTCGGGCTTGCCTTATACCGGCGAAACCCATTTACTAGTTCACGAGATAGGCGATGTAGCCTACAAAAAATACGGTGAACAAGCTTTGCTTTATTGCGACGATTCTTTTTTAAGCGCTTGTTATCACGGGGTGGTTTTGCACGAATTAGCCGATCACGGGCTCGAAGGAGTTGCTAAGACCATCGATCAGTGCAAGTCTCAGGGTAGCGCCGTTCTCAGTCAGTGCAGTCACGCTGCCGGCCATGGTTTTCTGGCCTGGAAGGAATATCAGGTTTTACAAGCGGTGCCGTATTGCGACAAGCTTCATGAAATAGATAAAGACATCCCATTATTTAATTGCCAAGATGGGGTGTTTATGGAAAATATTTTCGGGGTACACGAAGGATCTCCTTCACCTAATCGCCTGGTTATTAAACAGTCTGACCCACAGTATCCATGCGACGCCATGCCTGATCAATATCAATCGGGCTGTTGGGCAAATCAAGCAACCTTTATGTACCAACTGTATGGCGAGTTACGCAAGGTTGCGGTCGGCTGTGATCAGGTGACGAATATAAAATATCAAGATCTATGCTACAACAATTTTGCCCGCCAAATTCATCCACTGACCCAAGGGCAATCTCAAAAAGCAATTGAGTTGTGTAAAAATGCTACGACTCCAGCAAGGCAAGATGATTGTCTTATAACTATTGCCAACGCCGCTTTCTCAGTGGGAGATGTAAAGCAAATGCCTTATGAACTGTGTGCGACCTTAGTCAATTCTCCAAAACACAGTAAGTGCTATGAAGATATTTTCAATGCCATGGCTTACTATACGCATGCTGGCCCTGGTGAACTTTGTCAGTATGTAAAAGAACCTGACCAACAGAAAATTTGTAAGCAACGGTTTTAATGTATGAAAATTAAAATCATTCTTACTAAAAAACAGTTAATCATTGCTTTGGCCTTATTGGTGGTTGGAGTGCTGGGTTGGATGTATCTCAAGCACCACAATCCATCAGGCAAATTCAAGGCCAGTACATCTGACTTTGGAGGCATGCTCCAACACGATCAACAAACCGCTACTACTGCAAATCCTGCTTCTTCTGCAGAAATAGCTTATATTCAGGACTTAGCAAAACAAAAAGGCGGCGCTGCAGCTTACGCTTACCTGAAAGACCAGTGGAAGAATAAGCAGGCTCAAGGCCATGACTTAGCTCACGTAGTTGGCCGTTTGCTTTACCAAGAACAGGGCATTAAAGGTTTGGCAGTATGTGATAGCAATTTTGCTTTTGGTTGTTACCATGGTTTTTTGGAAGACTTGGTAAAAAAACAGGGTGAGGGGGGCTTGGCTAGCGCGGAACAAGGTTGTAAGGACCTAGGATTGCCGGGGGTCGTAGCCTCTTGTATACATGGTATTGGTCATGGTGTTCTCGGATACAAAGGTGACATCACTGCTGCATTGCCGTTGTGCCAGCAGTTTCCTCAGACGGAAAGCAGTTACTGCTTTGATGGCGCTTTTATGGAGTATTATAACGGTATCATGGAATCTTCGACTAAGATAAGCATTGACTACAGCAATCCGTGGAAATTTTGTTTGGGTATGATCAATGAAACTCAAGGACAGTGCGTGCGCAACCAAATTTTTTATATGCTTAATAGCACTCCTGAAAAACTAGCACCGGCGATTAAAACTTGTGCGCAACTTACCGATAGTTTAAAAACTTTTTGTATTACATCAGTGGGTTTGTTTGCGACCCAGCATTCGGAAGGAAACCCCAAGTCAGCTGGAGCTGTGTGTAAAAACTTTAGCGCATCTGTTGATCAAAACGCTTGTGTGACAGGTTCAGCGCAGGAATTTGTGTTTGAACAATTTCCTGTGGCGACCGCTCGGCAATTATGTTCTTCGCTTGATCAGGTTGGCTCCCAGGTGTGTTTAAATGCCGTGGAAGGAATCGCCAAAGATTACGGCCGCAAATAATTTTATAATGGACTCTGTAAAATCTTTTTTAAAATTGCATATCTTCGATATTTTGGCCTTAGGGATTATCGCGGTCAGTTTAGTTTTTAGTATTAGAGCTTTGGAGTATCCGATTATTCAGTATGAGAGCAATAGAGACTATTTGGTGGCGCATCATATAAAAGTGTACGCGGAGAGTCCTCAGTTTGGGCCCTGGAATGGATTTTCCTACAATCAAATAAAAAATAGCCCAGTATATTATTATATTCTGGCGGCAATTTTATATATACGGGACAGCCTAATGTTTTTAGGATTGTTTAATGTATATGCCCAGCTTTTAGTGATTGGAGCGATATACCTTTTGGGTAAATATTTGTTTTCGCCTTTTGTGGGTTTAGTGGCGATGTCACTGTACGCTTTTAGTTCTCAAAACTTGTCGCAGTCCAGTGCGATGTGGCAGCCATATTTTATGGCGGTATTTTTATACGCGAGCTATTTACTGTTACTATGGGCGTATCATAAAAAAACCGCGTACCCGGCTATAGCCGGTTCAGCGATGTTCGCTTTTGCCGGCGCTATTCATAATTCTGTTTTTGCTTTAATCCCAATTTTTACCTTTTGCGTTTGGTTGGTTCTGAGGCCTGGTAAAAATATTAGGAATTATTTTTTGGCCGTGGGAGCTTTCACACTGACCTTAACTGTTGTTTATGTTCCCGTATTGCTTTATTACCTCCGACTTCCTCCTCTAGTGGGAAGTGCTCTAACTCAAAATTTCTCTCTTGGCCCTCAATCGATTTTGCAGCACGTCATTAGTAATTTTACAAAATTATGGAGAATGTATTATCAATATCCTTCGTATAACATTTTAGCTTTGAGTCTAATGGGCTTGTTGTTAGTAGCCGTCTTTACCTATGTGATGAGGTTTAAGTTTGAACCACGAGGTAAGCATTTGCTTATTGTTATCGGTTTCATTGTGCAAATGATTGTGCTTGTGTCGTTGTTTGATTCAGATAAGATTGTAAATTATTATTTTATACCCGTTTCTGGATTGGTTATACTGGTAACAGCGGAGATCCTGGAGTCCTTTTTCAGTTTGCATAAAGCTTTCCGCGTAGCACAAGTGATTGTAATTTTTTTGTTGATCAAAACTATATCCGCTAATTTTTATTTTGCCGATTCACACGATCATTCGGGTCGCCTGCAGTATACAACGAATGCCATAACTGAGGTTACCAAAGCGATCCATGATCAAGCTCATCAAATCCAAATGCAAAACCACTATCCTGAACCTAACTTTTTTACTGTTCAGTACTTCGTTTCTGAATCTGAGCAAGCTATGCTACAAGCTAATCCCGCCCCACTGTGGGCACCCCTAGAAAAATTGTTCAACAAAAAATTTGTAGAGATTTCCGATTTTGAGCCAGATGGAAACAATTTTAAAGTTTCAAACTCCAATGAATATCTGTTCCTTGTCTGCAATCACTACCGCCATGAATCCACAGATGATCTGTGCCTTAATGCCAATAACCCTCAATTGGCCTACTATAACATAATTGGCCAGCTGCCAGCTCCGGAACCGTTTCTGGTGTATTATGGGAGCTTAAAAAAGTAAAGCTAAACAATTATAGGTAAACATAATGTAGGGTTAAGCAATCGTCCGGCTTGACCGTTTGCGGCCAAAGTGTTAGTATTTGTTGGCTATTAAAGATTTTTTTAAGAAATGCTAACTATCCGCTTACAACGCTCCGGCAAAAAGAATAAGCCTGAATTCCGCATAATTCTGGCAGAAAAGACCTCTGCTGCTAATAAGAAGTTCACTGAAATCCTGGGTCACTATAACCCGCACACCAAGGTTTTTGGTATCAAAGAAGATAGATTGAAGTACTGGATGGATCAACATGTCACTTTGTCCCCTACGGTACACAATCTTTTTGTCACTAAGGCAATTTTAGAGGGTGTCACTAAAGTAAAAGCTTTCACAATTCCAAAAAAACCAGTTGAACCGGAAGCTCCAGCAGCTCCCGCCGCCACGACAGATACTACGGATACCCCTGCCGTTGAAGGGGTAGTCGCCGAAACCCCGGTTGAGCCAGTCGTTGAAACTCCTGTTGAAACTCCTATCGAAGTTGCATCTGAGCCTAATCCAGAACCAGTCGTTGAGACAAAATAAGATCATTTCACCCCAGCTGCCTAGATAAGGCAGCTTTTATTTTTTTGACATTTAGTCAAAAATCATGTATAATTCATCTATAAATTAGCTAAAGGTTCGAAACAAATATAGAAAACTATGAATAACTTCACCCATTCACCCAAATTTGTCTGGTTCTTTGCGATTATTGGGATACTTGCCGTTGTTGCCATTATTATTGTGGCTTTTTTATTGCCTAAACAACCCCGACAAGGCAGTCAATCTAAAAACAATCAAACCCCAATCTTCAAACCAACAATCACAGCGGTGGCGAATGACAAATTGCCAAGTAAATTCCCAGCCGACATACCTATTGAAGCAAGTGCTAAAATTACCGAAAACTACAACGCCTCTACTACAAGTGGCGGCTTTCAGGCTACTCGAGTGTTTGAATCCACCAAGAGTCCTGCCGACAATTTAAAAATCTTTCAGGCCTACTTCCGTACCAACGGTTATACTGTACAAGATCCAATTGTGGTGCAAAATTATACGTCCGTTTTGGGCACTAAAGGCAAAACTCAAATCAAGGTCTCTATGACTGAGAACGCGTCCACAAAAACTACTACCGTCAATATTTCTTTAGTAGAGTTACATTAGTTAAGCTAAATTAATAAAAACACAAATGAACAAGAAACTGATTATCCTTTTCATTCTCACAGCAGCCCTGGCAATTACGGCAGGAGCCTACTTTAGAACGAACAACAAATTCAACACTGCCCGCAACCACAGAGCTAGCAGGCTAGATATTGGCGTAGTCAAAAAAAATGTTGATGTTAATCAAATTCCAGTTAAATTTCCAACAGACATTCCAATAGAGGCCGGAGCCAAAATCACCCAGAACTACAACGCCACTGCTCCTGACGGCCGCTTCCAAGCTACTCGTGTGTTTGAGACTAAGGCCACTTTGGCCGATAACTTAACTCTGTACAAAGCTTACTTAGTCAAAGCCGGTTACAAAATTCAAAGCATGATTGATCAACCGACTCTCAAGATGGTTTATGGCACCAAGGACAATGGTAATCTTCAAGTGTCTATTGACGAGAACTCTCAGTCTCATATCAAGACTGTTAACATTAGTTATACGGAGATGGTAAATGGTGGGGTTCAGGGGAAGTAGAAATTATTATTTTTAAGAATGAATAAGTACTCCAAATTTATACCAGTTTACGTCTTTGCTATTTCACTGATTATATTTTCAATAGGGGCTTTCTATCAGCACAAGAAAGCTGAGGCTTATTTATATTGGAATGCAGCTGGTCGCTCGACTTTCAATGCTTCCGTCACTCCTTTGGGCAACAACTCCTATTCTGTTACCATAACTCCTGGAAAACTGGACCTGCCATGTCAATGGTCTAATAATAATGCGCTAGACTCAACAACCCATAGAGATTATATGGAGAGTAACTTTGGAGTCTACTTAAGCCCAAACCCGCAGCATGATTATCTGTATGGAGGTAGTCCTCCCGCTACTCCGATCTATTCCTCTGCTTTTCCCACTCATGTTCAGGGCCCCCCAGAATATTGTTTTAACGCTCCTGCTTCTCCAACCTGGGCAGATGCATACACCACCACAATTACTTTACCGGCTGGGCAGACATCATTTGATTTAGGTTATTATTCTGATACTTTTGATGATGAGCGGAGAACAAGTGAGTACTATGTCATCAGAAATTCGCAAGACTTCCAGTCTGCTTTTCACTATACGGCCCCTGTAGCAACCCCTACCTACACCCTCAACTGTAGCCCACCCTCCGCTACAGTCACCGCTGGTGGTAGCGCAGTGTTCAACCTGTCTACAACAGCAGCCAATGGCTTTAACA
>JBBRMG010000032.1:0-7475 GCA_038230955.1 Candidatus Doudnaibacteriota bacterium
GCCGGGATTAGGCGAGCAGGTAGGACGCGATGTCAATTATCGACTGAAATCATTTGGCTTGCAGATTCGAATTAGCTGTATGATTACCAAAGTAGAAGAAAACTTTTTAGAGTTCAATAATGGTGAACGATTAGAACACGATTGCATTATTTGGACCGCGGGCATTAAGTCACGCCAAGTGCCCATTAGTATGGAGTTAGAGTATGATCGCAGTGGCCGAGTGATGACTGATGGTACTTTGCGCTCCACTAAATTGTTAAATATGTTTGCAATAGGTGATCAGACATGTTTTCTAGACACTACCGGTAAACCTTTGCCTTCTACAGCTCGACAGGCTATTGACCAAGGTGCTTACGTTGGGCAGGCTATCGCTGAATTAATTCATAACCGTCAACCTAAGCCTTATTTATGCAAAACTTTTGGCTATATTGTGCCGCTGGGAGGTAAGTGGGCTATTCTGAAAACACCAAACTTTTATATGAAGGGTTTTCTCCCCTATGTGTTTCGCCAGCTTGGATGGTTTCATTACTTCTACACAATTGTGGGTTTACGAAAAGCATTCGAAATATCTTTTCTCGAGAATAAACTCTACGGCAGAAACGATTAGTGAAAAAACCACTCTGCTGTTATTCAGTGGGAGTGGTTTTTTTGTCGGCAGACTTTTTGTCGGCAGACTTTTTAGTGGCAGGTTTTTGACCATAGGTTTTGGTACCTTTAGCCTTTGGCGGGTTAGCTTTCCATGCCCGATACATTTCCATCAATTCTTCTTCTGTTTCCGGCTTCTTGCTTAGGACAATGGTACAGTCGGGGAAGCGAGTGCAAGCGAAGAATGCTTGACCACGACCACGGCTTTTCTTTTCCACAATATCTCCAGGTTTATCTTTCAGGTCATCGGTGGATAAACAGTTAGGGCATTTGAACCCAGTTTTATTCCATATTTTGGAGATGCCCTTGCATTTAGGATAATCAACGCAACCAAGGAAATAGCCGAATCGGCCGCGCTTAACTTCCATTTGCTTAGCGCAGATTGGACACATTTCCCCTTGAGTCTTTGCAGTTAATGCGGTAATCATGGCCGCTTCCTCTGGCATCGGCAAAGTGACTTTGCTTTCGGGATCGGGACAGGCCATAAATTTACCCATGCGCCCAAATTTTATGACCATCGGGTTACTGCAGTGAGGACATGGGGTATCGGATATTTCTATTTGTTTTTCAACACTCGCTTCTTTTTCGGTGAGATTCTTCTTGAATGGTTCATAAAATTCACGAATCATCGGCACCCATTCGGTTTTTCCTTCCGCAATGTTGTCGAACTCTTCTTCAATGTGAGAAGTGAAATTAACGTCGACAATTTCGGGAAAGTTTTCTACTAGTAAGTCCGTCACCAGCACTCCAACTTCAGTGGGTTTGTATTTTTTATCCTCTTTTGAGACATAGTCCCGCTCTTGAATAGTCGAAAGGGTTGGGGCATAAGTAGAAGGTCGACCAATACCATTGGACTCAAGCGCTTTAATTAAGGTGGCATCAGAATAGCGGGCAGGCGGTTCCGTAAAGTGCTGCAGTGGTAATAGTTCGTGCAGTTGGAGAGCTTCACCCACAATTAATTCTGGTAGTACGCCTTCGATTTCATCTTCAGCCTTTTCATCTTGGCCTTCAGTGTAGGCGCGAATAAAGCCATCGAATTTAACTACTTGGCCATTGGCGCGGAATGTATATTTTCCTGCACTAATGTCTGCCGCTGTTTGATCGAATACAGCTTGCTGCATTTGAGATGCAATAGTTCGTTTCCAAATGAGATCGTAGACCCGAGCTTGGCTGCGCTCCAACTCCACTTTGAGCATAGTCGGGGTTTTGGCTAGATCGGTGGGGCGAATAGCTTCATGGGCTTCTTGAGCTCCTTTGCTTTTATTGGCAAATTTTCGAGGTTCTTCAATTCCATATTTTTTGCCGAATTCAGTGGCGATAACTTGCTGGGCCTGAGTTAAAGCCGAAGCGGCTAAGTTTAAGCTATCGGTACGCATATATGTGATGTACCCTTTTTCATAAAGCTGTTGGGCCACAACCATGGTTTGTTTGGCAGAGAATCCCAATTTTCGTGCCGCCTCTTGCTGTAATGTAGAAGTGGTGAATGGGGGAGACGGATTGCGCCGCACTTCTTTTTTTGTGATATCGGCAACCTGGTATTTTGCGTCTTTCAGATCTGCTGTAATTCTTTGTGCTTCATCGCCAGCCTTGATATCCATTTTACCAACGGCTTTATCTGCAATTTTGACTAAGCGGCTGTCGAACACAGCGCTATCTTTTTGTTTTGAGAGCTTAGCCTCAATAGACCAATATTCTTCGCGGTTGAAGTTTTCAATTTCTCGCTCCCGTTCTACTACTAGTCGCACAGCTACGCTTTGCACTCGACCGGCAGAAAGGCCATAACGAATCTTGCGCCATAAGAAAGGGGATAGCTCGTAACCGACAAGGCGGTCAAGGACACGCCTGGCTTGTTGGGCGTCTACTAAACGCAAATCAATACCGCGTGGGTTTTCTAGAGCATGCTGAATAGCGGTTTGGGTGATTTCGTGGAAAACAATACGTTTTATTCTATCGTCGGCTTTGCCGGTGGCAATAGCAGCTTCATTGCCTAAGTCCAGTGCCTGAACAAGATGCCAAGAAATGGCCTCTCCTTCGCGATCTTCATCAGTAGCCAATATAATAGAGGAAGCATTTTTGACCTTGGCTTTCAGTTTTTCTATTACTTCCTTGGCTTTGGGAGCAATAACATATTTTGGTTCAAAGTCATGCTCCGTATCAATAGATAACTTGCTTTTGGGTAAGTCGCGCACGTGGCCGTACGATGCTTCTACGTCGTAGCCTGCGCCCAAAAACTTCGAAATAGTTTTCGCTTTAGTCGGTGATTCTACTATAATCAGATGCTTGGCCATGAGGTCTGTTTAGTTACAAAGCTGATTCTACAGGGACAACATAACTCCTGTCAAATAAGGTTAAGGAATTATAGTCCCACTCGGTTGATTAATTTTTGTCAAAATAGTTTTTGTTTCAGCCGTGGTAGCTAAGCGAGGGCAGCAGTTATGCTCAATAATCACAGGGATTAAATCAACTTCCTTGAGAGAATTTCCACCTATCGTGACTTTCAGGGCCAATCCTTCTTTGGTGTCTTGGCTAAAGCCTTGGTCGAATACGAAGTTACCGAGTGAGTAGAAAATATACTTGCCCTTGTATTGCTCCAGTGGTTGTATCCAATGAGGATGAGCTCCGATAATCATATCAGCGCCAGCATCAATAGCAGCATGAGCGAATTTGGTTTGTACGGGATTGGGCGTGCGTGTATATTCCACTCCGGCATGCATGGCTACTACAATAAAATCAGCGTGTTGTCTCAGTACTGCTATTGCCTGAGTTAATCGGGTCGTGTCTTTGATAACTGCTACGTAATCATTGTTGACCCCCGTATTAGCTGGGGTATATGAAGCTCCAAGAAAACCAATGCGCACGCCATTTTTTTCGACAACTTTGCCTTGCCAGGCATCGTCTAAATTACTGCCTGTGCCGACAGTAGTAATGCCATTTTGGGCTAAAGCGGAAAGAGTATAATCGATGCCAACTTTTCCTTGATCATAGGAATGGTTGTTGGCGGTATTTAGGATGCGGAAATATTGCTTTAATCCTGATAAAACGTATGGAGGGGCATTGAAAATAAATTGGTTACTAAAAGTATAGGTATTGCTGCCAGAGAGGGGTGACTCCAAGTTTCCAAAATTAAAATCCCCCGAGGTCAGCAAGGAGTTAGCGTTTTGGAATGTCAGTGTGGGATCTTTCGCCCGAATAATGTGGTCAGCCACATCGCGAGATAGCATGATGTCGCCGACTGCGATGAACGACGCTTCAGCGTCGGTCGCGCTCTGAGGTTTTTTCTTAAGACTATTAGCTGTGTCTAAGTACGATTGCAAGCTATCGTTAGATTGCGGCGATTCTTGAGTTAACGGCGCTCGAGCCTTGTACTCAGTTACGCCAAATAAATGTATAGAGCGCCGGCTTAATCCTAGTAGCGCGGCCAGAATAAATAATATCGGTAATATAATTTTAAGATAAGGTTTGATATTTGCCATTAAAGTTTTCGATTAGCCCGTTGATTTCTAAAATTGTTAAAATAGTGTTAATCTCGGCGATTGCCAAACCCGTGTCGGCTCTTATGTCGTCTGGCGATTTTGCTATTTGTAAACATTGTAACACTTTATCCTGTTGGTTCGTCAAATTCGCGCTACTGATAATCGTCTGATGCGATATCTGCGGTGATATGCCAAAGTTTAGGAGAATGTCATCAGCCTCAGTAATTAATTGCGCTCCTTGTTTTATAAGATGGTTGGGTCCAGTGCTCATACTAGAATTGACTGGTCCGGGCAAAGCATAAATATCCCGATTTTGTTCAAGGGCATGCTTGGTGGTAATTAGCGCCCCACTTTTGAGGCCGCATTCAGTAATAAGAACACCCTTGGAGAGCCCGGCAATAATCCGGTTGCGTAAAACGAAGTGGTGTGGGAGGGCCGGTGTGCCTGGGGGGTATTCCGAAAGTAGTAAACCGCCAGCGTTAATAATTGTTTCCGCTAGTCGATTATGAGCATACGGATATATGCTGGGACTATCTAACCCACACGCAAGGACCGCAATAGTCAGCCCTCTGTCAGCAACAGCGTCTAGCGCCGATTGATGAGCGATGGCATCAATACCATAAGCTAATCCCGAAATAATTGTTATGCCATTTGTAGCTAGTGATTCCACCAGTCGCTTAGTCATAATCTTGCCGTAAGCACTGGGTTTACGACTGCCAACTACACCAAGGCAATGAGGGTCGCTTAATCGATCTAAGTTCCCTCTATAATAGAGGAGTTTGGGGGGATTATGGATTTCCTTTAATAATGGGGGGTACAATGGTGAATGAAGAGTGATATGATTCATGAGTTCAATTATAAGGTAATGAATATGAGGTATATTGAAAAAGCCCCTTGACAAAACCCTCAATTAGGAGTATAATAATATTTAGTTATTGAGTTTGTAGTTGTGCTAGCCACCTCACTTGCAAGTTGCGAAAGTTAGTGTCATCCCTCCTATCACTTTCTAGTAGCAGTCAAGTAACGGTTCAAAGGCGTCTGTCTTTAACCTTTCGCTTGCAAGTGGGGTAGTCAGCATAACAGCTACCACATAAAATTTAGATAAAGAAAACCGCCAGTATGGCGGGTTTATTTTTACGCGTAATTTAACTTATCTTTAACAGGAATTGCGGTTACTTGACGGGCATAAATATTTTAGATACAATTTGGATATATTAACCTATATAAATATATGATTACAATTTTACACATCAAGACTGATACTAAGGTTAGAAGTCAGGTAGAAAAGTTGGCTAAGCATAATGGTATCACCATGACTGCCTTGGTTAACTTATCTTTGCGACACTTAATTAATAACCCTGTTATTGAATTAGATTTGGCTCCACAACCCAACGCAAGGACGAAAAAGACTATTGCCATGGTTCGCAAGGACCTCAAGACCGGTAGAAACATTAGCGGTCCATTTAATTCTGTAAACGCTCTTAAAAAGCATCTTAGTGCATGAAGTTTGTTACACACAGAAAATTCGAAAAATCTTTTGGTAAAGTACCGCAGAAAATAAAAACTAAATTTTACAAAAGGATGGAAATTTTTTAAAAGATGAGTTTGATCCGCGTCTTAGGAATCATTCATTAGTGGGCGAGTACAAAGGTTCAAACAGTATTGACATTACTGGTGATTGGCGTTTGCTGTACGAAAAAATTAACCCATCTACGGTAATGCTAATAGATATCGGCACCCATAGCCAGCTTTACAGTTAGTGTAATTCTAGCCTGCTCCACCAAGGAGCTCCAGCATCAAACTCCCCCTAAAGGGGAGTTTTTTGTTATACTGATGTTATCAATCAAGGTAACAATAAAAATGAACAAAAAAATAATTGAAACTTTTGGATGGTATGGCACGGTAGCAATCGTATTAGCTTATCTTCTAGTATCATTCCAATATTTAAGCCCCACCAGCATATGGTATCAACTACTAAATGGAACAGGTGCTTTGGGGATAGTAATTGTTTCTTTTAATAAGAAGAATTTTCAACCTGGAGTTTTGAATATAATTTGGACCCTAATTGCTGTAATTGCGATCATTAAGATCCTACTTTAAACTCAGGGATAAAAGTTCTGCAAAAATATCAGTTATAACATCCTCCACCAAGGAGCTCCAGCATCAAACTCCCTCTAAAGGGGAGTTTTTTGTTATACTATAAATATGAACTTCTCTATCTCTTCATTCACTTGCGGCAATACTTCTTCGTCCAGTTGCTTTAGCTGATCATTGCTAAATTTTTGGAGAACAAACGCATCTGTGGGCATGTCGGTTCGGTTTTCCCGAGTTTCAATTCCCACCCGAACGCGGCGCAATGTTTGAGTGCCGAGTTTGTTTATAATGTCCTGGATACCGTTATGGCCACCAGCAGAGGAGTCGTTAGCAATCCGAATTTTGCCTAGCGACAAGTCGACCTCATCGTGAATAATTAAAATGTCAGCAGGATTCACTTTATAGAAATGACTAATCTCTTGCACTGCTTCACCGGACAGGTTCATGAAAGTTTCTGGCTTTACGAAAAATACTTTTGTCCCCCCATAGTGGAGCTCGCAAATCTGAGCATTGAATTTGCTTTGACAGGTAATAGCAGATTTGTCTTTGAGGTAATAATCAATTGCTAAAAAGCCGGCGTTATGGCGCGTTCGTTCGTATTGTTTGCCAGGATTACCTAAGCCGATAATTAATTTCATGTCTTTATTATAGCAAAGGGGAACAAAGCTTGCTATTATATATTTATGTCTAATAATCAACGATATTTTTTAGCCAGCGTATTAATAGGAGCGGGTATTTTGCATTTTGTGGTGTTATCAGAACGATTAGCCGCATCAATACCTACAGGTATTTTATTTATACTGCTAGGTGTCATGCAGATTGTTTTGGCCGGAGGACTATTGTTTTCAAAACAAAATTTTTGGTTTTATGCTGCTGGTTACAGCAGCGCATTTCTGCTAATATTATTTGTTGCTAATCAATTAGCGGCCGGACATGTACAGGGGTTGGCAGCTGAGCATTTAGGAATTGCGACCGTGGCCCGAAAGATTTTGGAGATTACTGCCGCAGTGTTTTTTCGCGTCTACCGGGACCGCATTGCCACAAGTCGAATATACTAGCGCAATATCACTTATGAGAAGTTTAACTAAGCAAACATTAAATATATTTTGGCAACATACTAAGGCTGGATTCTACTCCCAAGTGCAACATAACTAAAAAGACACCTCTGTATTCGGTACAATGATGGTACGAGCCAATCATTAACCAAACAGCAAAGATGCCATATACACATATTAACGGAGAGCAAAGAACTGAGCTAGGAGC
>JBBRMG010000033.1:0-7265 GCA_038230955.1 Candidatus Doudnaibacteriota bacterium
GGCAGCCCCTTTGCTACCATTACCCAGAAACAACTTGACCGGGTGGTGAAGTTAATCAATACCCGGCCGAGGAAGCGCCACCGTTACCGAACTCCAGATGAAGTCTTTAACGAGTGTTGCACTTTGGATTAGAATCTAAGCGTGGACTAGATAAGTTCTGTCTAGCCATTTAGGTTGACTCTAGGTGTACGAACGTATACCATATGAATATGGGCCTGATAGAACACTCTCGTATTATTGCGCACATCGACATGAACAGTTATTTTGCCAGCTGTGAACAGCAGGATAATTTGGCATGGCGAGGTTTGCCTGTGGGGGTCTGTGAGCACTTGGGCGGCATTATTATTGCCGCCAGTGTGGAAGCGAAGCGATGGGGGATAAAAACTGGCACTCCAGTATGGGAAGCCAGGCAACTCTTTCCGAAAATTATTTTAACTAAAACTAACCCGGCGAGGTATCGAAAATATACCGCCCGGTTTTTGAAGGTGTTCGAAGATTATACGGACAAAGTGGAAAAGTATAGTATCGATGAAGCATTTTTGGATTTAACCAAATCTTGCGTTATTGAACAGCCAGACGGCAAAGGTGGTTTTGTCGCCGTTGATCCCTGGGTGGAAGCCGCGAGAATTGCCAACGAGATAAAGCTCCGGATGAAAACTGAGGTGGGGGACTGGATTCGCTGTTCCGTTGGTGTGGCCGATAATAAGTTGCTGGCCAAGATTGGTTCTGACATGAAGAAGCCAGACGGGCTTACTATAATTCGACCAGAGGACCGTGAGTCTATGTATGATAAATTAGATTTGATAGATATTCCCGGAATTGGTCGACGGATGAAAAGGAATTTGCAGTATTTAGGCATTGGCACTTTAAGGCAGTTGCGGGACTATCCGGTGTCGAAACTGGTGGCCAAGTTTGGCATCATGGGCCAGCATCTTCACCAGATGGGACAACTGCAAGGCAGTTGGAAAGAACGGTTCGATGTAGTAGAGCCGATTAAGTCTATTGGCCATATGTACACCATGCCGGCAGAGTATCGCAAACGAGTGTCGCTTGAACCTGTGCTATATAAACTGTCGGAAATGGTCGGTGCGCGGCTGCGCATGAATGGACTGGAGGGAAACGTGGTCAGCGTTCATGTTCATGACGCCGAGTATAATTGTGCTGGGAAGTCAGAGCGCTTAGGGTTTTATTTAAACGATGGCCGCGAACTGTTTTTGGAAGCCATTCGGATGCTTAATGGCATTGGTGGGCCCAATGAAACTTGGCGCAAAGCACCGTACTTAATTGGCGTGACGGTGGCGGGAGTACAAAACCAGGTGGCGCAGCAAAGTTTGTTCGTCAAGGATAAGCACAGCAAACAGTTGGCAGCGGCGTTAGATAGCATTAATACGAAGTACGATGACTTTACTGTGGCCCGCGTGCCCGCGTTCTTAGCCCGCGATATTATTCGTGACTCCATTGGTTTTGGTCGCATGAAAGAGTTTAAAACCAGTAGCACGAGAGGCAGTCACGGCCGGTTTAGCTAGGTCTACTGGGTGCTCTGGGCCCAGATGATTTTTTGACAAACAAATTTATATCATATATGATATAAGGAGTATTAACTTTATAATATGGCCAGTAAAAACAACGTACCCCGACAATTAGAAGAGCAAGCAAAAATTGGTAGCTTTATTGCTGAATTACGGGAAGATCGTAGCATGACTCAGGTGCAGTTTGCAAAAGCTTTAAAGACGAGCCAAAGTGCGGTCGCCCGTATGGAAAAAGGGGAGCAGAATTTTAGTACCGAAATGCTCAATAAAATGTCGCAAGCCTTGCATCACCCTATTGTCACGCTGGCTAATAACTCCACTAGTTTTCGTATTGAAGGCGGCCGGAAGTTATCAGGCACTATTATTACCAATACATCAAAAAATGCAGCAGTGTCTTTGTTGTGCGCCTCACTCTTAAATAAAGGGTTGACTGTTCTGCGTAGCGTGCCAAAGATAGAAGAAGTGCATCGCATTATTGAAGTGCTCACCAGTATTGGCGTATCTATAAAGTGGGTGGACAGTGATTTGCACATTCAGCCGCCAAAAAAACTGAACTTAGCGGCAATAGACAAGGAAGCCGCAGTGAAAACTCGAAGTGTATTAATGTTGCTCGGCCCCCTGTCTCATTTGTTCAAGTCATTCAGACTACCCTTGGCAGGTGGATGTAAATTGGGGGAGCGGACTGTGAGGCCGCATCTTTATGCTTTAGAAAATCTTGGTGTGACAATTAAAACGCATCACGATTATTATGATGTCTCGGCCAAAAAACTGAAAGCTCGTGAAATAGTGCTGTATGAGTCCGGTGATACAGTGACTGAAAACGCGCTTATGGCGGCCAGTCGTATTAACGGCATTACGGTAATAAAGTTTGCATCGTCCAATTACATGGTGCAGGATTTATGTCATTTTCTAAAATTGTGCGGTGTAAGAATAGACGGTGTCGGCACGAATACTTTAACGATTCGCGGTAAACCGGAAATCAATCAGCGCGTTACCTATACACTTAGCGAAGATCCAATTGAAGCAATGATGTTTTTATCATTGGCGGCCACTACAAAGTCGACCATTACAATTAAGCGATGCCCCATTCAATTTCTCGAGCTAGAACTGTTGAAAATGGAAAAGATGGGGTTCAAGTATAAAATGGGGAAGCGGTACAAGAGCCGTAACAATTTTACGGATTTAGTGGACATTAAAACATTGCCATCGCGTCTGAAAGCGCTGGAAGAAAAAATTTATTCCCGCCCCTACCCGGGCTTGAACATAGATAACTTACCATTCTTTGTTCCCATTGCTACCCAGGCGAAAGGTACTACCCTTATTCATGATTGGGTTTATGAGAACCGAGCAGTTTATTATATGGAGATGAATAAGCTGCGAGCTAATCTGCGCCAAGCAGATCCACATCGGGTGTACATAGACGGCCCCACGGAATTGCGAGCGGCCGACATTGACTGCCCGCCAGCATTGCGCCCGGCAGCAATTATTCTTATTGGAATGCTCGCCGCCAAAGGCACTTCAGTGTTGCGCAATGTTTATTCTATAAATCGCGGTTACGAAGATTTAGTAACCCGTCTCCAAGGACTCGGTGCAAAGATTGAAACTCTGTACGGGATTTAAAAGTATGTTTGATAATGTATAGATAAAAAAATAGCCGGGCGAAAGATTGTTGTCTCTCGTCCGGGGTTGGTTTTAATCAGCTGCATACAGCTGGAATTAAAACGGCGGCAAATCCATTTTTCGCGGTCTATTGGCTGGCTCGTCAAACAGATCTTTGATCAGTTGAGGAGCTGCTATTTCCGTTACCCATACAGTGCGGTCTGATCCCTCAGGCGGTAGATTGTCAATAATATCTAACCCGTAACCATCGAGTATGCTGGTGTGCCAAGCAATAATCTTGTCTTTCCGAATTCTGAGTCCAATAGTTATGGGCTCATCGTAGGGGTTAACAGTAATACCGCGTTGTCGCCGGTTGAAGTTAATGGCACCGGCTAATTGCCGTTCCAGCGGATTGTCTGGATTATATCGAAGTGGTCGAGTGCGATTTGTCTCGACATACGTCCTTTGCTCCGCTGCATGAGCCTTTTCGCCTGCTGGTCCAAGCCAGAAAATGCAGACTACTAACGTGCCTGTTATGGCCATAATCGTCACCGATAAAAAAATAGCGAACTTTTTAGTGCTAAGTGTTGTTTCTTCTTTCATGTCCATTCTCCTATAAGACCGGAATGGTTACTGGCAATTCTGGTTGATGACAGTAACGTAAGTGAAATCGTCGCCGGAGTAGTTGTTGTACAAGTACGAGCTACCACAGGCGACAAAAGCAAAAATCCCGAATAAAAACAAAATACTAAAAAATTCAGTGAAACCATTAGTTTCCTTGAAATCTCGCATATTCATAGTCAAACTCCTCTTCCAAATTTTTCTGCAGAAAACAGCACCATCATACTATATTCGCTCAAAATAATCAAGATTAGGCAAGATGTGTTATAATAAAAGCAAGTTCAGCGCTTTGGAGCGCCATTAGTACCACATGACACCAATATCAAACTACAAAAGGTTCATTACTGAATTTGTGCGTCGCCACATGGTCATTTTGGGTCCCAATATTGCACGAGATACGGCTTTGGGTGTTACCGGTCTTACCATAGATAGCACAGGTGATGCCACAGACATTACAGGTAGTCCGCCGTTAGTCATGCAGGAATTAATCAATGCCTACATGGACTTGTCGGCTCCGGTTACTCAGCTGGCTTTGTACTCTTTGCTTGATCAATATCCAGAAGTCAAAGCTGAATATAACCAACCACTGGAGAAAATTCATTTAGTTTGTTCCTTAGCCGATGGAGGAAAAATTTAAATGATCCCATCGATTTTACTATTTTTGGACTTCGGGTTATTAGGAATTGTGTTTTTTGTTTACTTCCGGCGAACCTTGCGAGAACGAAACAAGTTACAAGGACAAGCGGAGCAGTCCGTTCAGCTTCAGCAACAAGTTTATCAAATTCAAGTATTGCAGGAAATTGGCGAGCGCATTGGGTATTCTTTGGACACCAATAAGATTGTGGAAATCATCACAAGCAGTATTGGCACATTGCTTGACTACGACACAGTAACTTATCTCCTGTTTGCCGATCCAGAATCAATGATTTTCAAATGCCATGTCCATAATTCTGTACCACATCGATTCATTGATGAGGTGAAAAACCAAATGCTTCAATCCATTAGTGCAATCTGTGGTCAAGAAGTAAACTTGGCTAATGCGGATGAACGCATTACTGGGACTATTTTAGACGACCACTTAAACAGCAGACCTGAGTCGTATGTGAATGTCCCTATTATTATTTCCGATCAGTTGTTGGGAATAATTAATGTAGCGTCGAGTAAAAAATATTTATACGGTAATAGCCAAGCCCAAGTGCTGTACAGCATTACTAATCAGGCGGCGACTGCCGTAACAAAGTTGGAAAGCGTTTTGGAAAATGAAAAAGGACGATTAGCTTCGACTTTGTATTCCATGACCGACGGAGTATTCATGGTAGATTTGCATAATCAATTGCAAGTCTATAACCCAGCGGTGGTCGACTTGCTGCAACTGCGCGTAGTCAGAGGTAAAGATATTACCATGTTCGATATCATCAATGCTCTAGCTGGTAAAGTTGACTTGCGTACCAAAATTGAAGAAGCCGTGGAAAAACATATGCCCATTGTGATATCTGAGGTTTACTTAAGGGACCAAGCACTGGAGTTAACAATTACACCGGTGCGCGATCAGCAAGGAGAAAAACGAGGGGTGTCTGTAGTGTTGCATGACATCACTTCGGAAAAAGCTTTAGAAAAATTGCGCCAGGAGTTTACGGCTATGATGGTGCATGAACTACGCGCTCCGTTAACAGCAGTGAGGTGGTCTAGTGATGCATTGTTAAAAACTTTGGCAGACGTGAAAGCAAAACCCGATAACGCCAAGCTCAAAGAAAGTATGGCTAACATTAGCACAGCTACTATTAACATGTTGGAACTGGTCAATGACTTGTTGGACGTGGCTAAAATTGAGGCCGGTAAGTTTGAGCTGAATGAGCAGGACTATAACTTAGTTGAAATTGTGACTGATCAGGTGAAAATATTTGAGGCCCAAGTGGCTCAAAAGCATCTAACGCTGGCTCTGATTGCACCGCCAAATTGCCGCGTAAAATGCGATAAAGTTCGCATTTCGCAAGTAATGGACAACTTACTCAGTAATGCGATAAAATATACAGATAGTGGTAGTATTGAAGTTAACGTTAGTATCGAGGCTCAATCTAACCGAGCTGTGGTCGCTATTAAAGACACCGGTGTGGGCGTTACTCGAGAAGACCTGAATCAGCTATTTTCCAAATTCAAACAGCTATCTTCCAGTGACCGCAGTCGGAAGGGCACAGGGCTAGGACTAGTCGTTAGCAAAGGGATTATGGAAGCGCATGGTGGCCGTGTTTGGGCCGAGAGCGCTGGCGAGAATTTGGGCAGCACATTTTATTTTAGCCTACCTTTAGAAAAATAATTGAGATATTAAGAGAAACAATATGCCAAAAATAATTTTAGCCGAAGATGACCAGCTAATTTCCGCTAGCTTGGTATCAGCTTTCACCGATGCCGGGTTTGAAGCTCATCCCGCTTATGATGGGGAGCAAGCCTTAGCGATTGCCAAAGAGATACACCCAGATGTCATGGTGCTCGACATTATGATGCCAAAGCTCGACGGCATTAGTACACTGTGGGAATTGAAAGCGAGTCCAGAGTTGGCTACTATTCCAGTATTGATGCTGACAAACATGAGTGATGCAGATACCATCAGTAAAATTATGGAAGCTGGTTGCACAGATTATTTACTAAAGAGTGATCAGTCCATTGATCAAGTCGTGACCAAGGTCAAAGAAGTAATGGAGCGGGGCAAGCGACCAGTCTAGTGGCGAGTACAAAGAAATGGTTAGGAGTGATGGCTCATAATATCAGATCCCTACATAATGTAGGGTCTGTTTTTCGTACGGCTGATGCGTTGGGCGTGAGCAAAATATTCTTGACAGGGTATACCGGAATTCCGCCTGACCCGAGGCTGGCTAAAGTTGCTTTGGGAGCGGAACAGTTTGTACCTTGGGAAAGCAATAAGTCTGGGGTGCGGATGATTAAGAAACTACTGACTGAAATTCCCAACGTGACGATTGTGGCGCTGGAAAATAATGTTAAATCACCACAAAAGACAATTAGGTTGGCAAGTTATAAACCGAAGTTTCCGTTGGTTATCATAGTAGGTGAGGAGACACAAGGCATCCCCAAAAATGTTCTTGCCCTAGTCGATCACATTGTGGAGATACCAATGCAGGGCCAAAAAGAAAGTTTGAATGTCTCTGTGGCCTTTGGGATTGCGGCCTATGCTTTATTGAAGGGCTAAAACCTCATACTCTAGCCAAAACATTTGCCAAATAACCCCTGGCTCCGTATAATAAATACAAATGGAACAAGATATAGAAAATGAGTCTCAAGATATTCCTTTGAAATCGCATAAGCGATTCAGGGCGCTTCTCCCGTATGTGTGTTTTATTATTCTACTGTTCTTAGGGGTTGGCTACAGCATGTATCGTTCACAACAGCATGAAAAGCGTTTGAACCAGCAGCTGTCTGCTCTAAGCCAGAAAGTGGAAGAGGTGAGCAATACACCTGGGGTAAAGCCAACAGTAGACCCAAATAAGGTTTATGATCTAAAAC
>JBBRMG010000034.1:0-6599 GCA_038230955.1 Candidatus Doudnaibacteriota bacterium
AGAACGCATAGATCAGTTTGGGTTTCAGTTCCAACAAAATATTTTTAAATTGTTCGTAAGTTATCATTTATGCAATATGCCTTTGTCTTAGGGAGGGTATATACGTTGTCTTTGGCTGAGTTGTTCAATGTGCTTGCACGAATGAATGTACCCATCAAAGTTTTGGATATTTCTCCGGAAGTATTAATTATAGAGACGGAAGTGGCATTAGATGCCGAAAAGTTACAGCGCAGTTTGGGTGGTGTCATAAAAATTCTGAAAATCGTCGATACAATAGCTAAGAAAGATACTGACTCCATTAATTTTGTGCTCCAAAACTACTTTAGCCCGAGCAAGCTTAAGACTGATTTCTTAAAAGACTACAAAGGGAAGATCCAGTTTGGCATTAGTGTCTATTTATTGAACATGGATATTAAAGCGTTCGGTGAGCCGAAACGGTTGGGCATGTTCATTAAGCGGGGGTTGCAGGATTTGGGAGCCAGCATTCGGTTAGTCATTCCGGAATTTAATTCTTTGGCTTTGGCTTCAGTGGTTGTCACAAAAAACCTTTTGCTAACTAAGGGTGCAGAAATTGTGGTCATCGCCGGTGTCACCCGCCTCTACACCGCCAAGACTTTGGCAGTGCAAGACTTTGAAGACTATGGCCGCCGTGACTATCAGCGCCCCACCCGCGACGAAAAACAGGGTATGATTCCCCCAAAGGTGGCTCAAGTCATGCTTAATATGGCCAATGTTCAAGCCAACGAAGTTTTGCTTGATCCATTCGCCGGCATTGGGACGATTGTGCAAGAAGGAGTGCTTCTTGGTTACCGTATGCTCGGCTCGGACATCAACCCGATAGCTATAACTGGGAGCGAAAAAAACCTGGAGTGGTTCCGTAACCGCTACAAAGTTTCTCCGGGTAAATTTCACGTCGAAGTAGCTGATGCCAAAGAAGTGTCGACACTTGTGGCGAAGCTCGCTGAAATTGGCGCTTACAAAACCGTTTCGGGGATAGTGACCGAAGGCTATTTGGGTCCGATGTACGGCAAATTCCCCCGCCCTCACGAAATTGAAGCCAACTTCAAGGAGCTATCTGAATTATATACAGGAGCCTTTCAAGATTGGCTAAAGTTTTTATCAAAAGGAGCTAGAATTGTTCTTTGTTTGCCAGCGTACAAGAAAAACGTCACAGAATACGAAATGTTCCCGAATCTTGACTTTCTGACCAGTTTGGGATATAATTTTATAGATTTGATTCCCTCAACTTTGACTAGTTCCATTCCATTTTTGCGCCTCACTGAACGTGGCAGCGTAATATATGACAGGAAAGACCAGGTTGTCGCCAGGGAAATCGTGATCTTCGAGAAGATTTAATTTTTTATTTAAAATAAGATATGGCTCATAAGAAAGCCGGGGGTAGTACCAGTCTAGGCCGTGACTCTATCTCCAAACGTTTAGGCGTTAAAGTATACGGCAATCAATATGTAAAAAAAGGCGGCATCATTGTTCGCCAGCATGGTACTCGTTACCAAGCCGGCAAGAACGTGAAAGTCGCTGGTGACTCCACCCTATATTCCTTAATGGATGGCTTGGTCAAATTCCAGCACAAGATGCTTCGTAAATTCCACGGTAACCTCCGCAAAACTCGCGTAGTCAGCGTTGTCGCCGGACCAACCGCCGCTCCTAAGGCCAAGGCTCCTGTAGCCAAAGCTGAAAAAGCAACCGTTGCTCCTACTGTGAAAGAAGCAGTCGCCGTTAGCTAATAATTTTATTGTAAGGCCCGAATAACTTCGGGTCTTTATATTTTATGGTTGCAAATACCAATATTGTTCCCTACCATATCGCTTTCATTCCAGACGGCAATCGCCGCTGGGCTTCAATGCGTCAGTTATCGCCATGGCAGGGGCATCAAGATGGGACCAAGCGGTTTCGGGAAATTAGTAGCGATGCGTTTACAGCAGGTGTTACGTATGTGACATTTTGGGCGGCTTCGTATGACAATTTACAGAAACGTTCTAAAGTAGAAGTCGATTATTTGTATAAAATATTACGAGAAGAGTTGGCTAAACCTCAACTACTAAAAGATTTTTTGGATAATGGAATTAAAGTGGAAGTGTTAGGATTGTGGAAAGAAATCATCCATGACAAAAAATTAGTGGAAGCGGTAGAAAATATTGAATATAAAACTGCTAAGTGCACCAAGCATTTTCTGACAATCTTATTCGGTTACGATGGCAAAATGGAGATGTTGGAATCGGTGCGCCAATTAGCTGGACACCGTGTGACGGAACAGGGGTTGCGCAAGGGATTGATGACCGGCCATCTACCCGACGTCGACCTAGTAGTCCGCACTGGCGGCGAACCGCATTGGTCGGCCGGCTTCATGATGTGGCTCACGGCTAATAGCCAATTTTACTTCACCGAAACTTTGTGGCCAGACTTCGATAAGAAACATTTGAAAGTGGCTATGAAAGAATTTGCCGATCGCCAACGTCGTATGGGGAAATAAAAAAAACCGCTCAGCATATCGAGCGGTTTTATAGAAATAATAATAATTATTTCCGTTTCTTCGCCGCGGCTTTCACAAACCCGACAAACAACGGATGCGGCGCCAAAGGTCGGGATTTGAACTCTGGGTGAAACTGAGAACCGACAAAGTATGGATGATCTTTTAGTTCGATAATTTCGACCAACTGGCCGTCGGGTGTGGTACCGGAAACAATCAATCCAGCTTCTTCTAGCCGTTCGCGATACTCATTGTTAAATTCAAAACGGTGACGATGACGTTCGGAAATTTTAGCCGCCCCGGTAGCTTTAATCCAACCGCCAGCCTGATATGCTTTCTCGGTATGAGTGCCGCGTTTAATAACACAGTCCCAAGCACCCAGTCGCATGGTAGCACCGTATTCGCGGTTAAGCATATTCTTTTCCTGCTCGGGCATAATGTGAATAACGGCATGTGGCGACTTCGGGTCTACCTCGGTGGTGTTGGCTTTACGCAGCTTGGCTACGTTGCGAGCGAATTCAATAGTGGCCAGTTGCATACCGTAGCAAAGACCGAGATATGGTACTTTGTTAACTCGGGCATATTTGATAGTTTCAATAATCCCCTCAGTGCCCCGGCTACCAAACCCGCCAGGCACAACAATACCGTCAAATGCTCCCAAAACGGCCTTAGCGCCCTTATTTTCGATTGAAACACTTGGGACCCAGTGCAGGTTAATTTTGGTCTTATTGGCCCAGCCAGCGTGTTTTATGGCCTCAACTACGGAGATATAGACATCGGCTAGTTTAAAGTCCCCCGTTTCGAAGTATTTCCCAACTAGAGCAATATCAAAAGCTTTTGGCGACTTCTGAACTTTAATAATATTATTAACCAAGTTGGTCCAAGCTTTCGTATTTTTCTTCTTAGCAGGCATGCCGAACTTGGCCAAGATTTGGTCAGTTAATCCTTGCTTGTCGAAGTTTAGAGGAACTTGATAAATACTTGAGACATTGGGAGCGGCGATAATATTTTCTTTCGGAATATTACTGATCCACGACAAAGACGCTTTGCGGCGGTCATCAATTGCCGCTTCCGAGCGGGCAATTAAAAAGTCTGCTTGAATGCCGCTACCATTAAGAAGGCGTAAAGAAGTTTGGACAGGCTTAGATTTCATTTCCCCAATGCTTGGTGGGGTGGGTAAATAGCCGACGTGAATGTGAACACAGTCACGACCGTCGCGATACTTCATTATACGGTTGGCTTCAATGAATAATATATTTTGATATTCCCCCACTGTGCCGCCAATTTCGACAATTACAAAATCAGCTTTGCGCTTGCGGGCGGCGAGCTCAAACCGACGAATCATTTCCTCCGGTACATGGGGCACAATCTCTACATCTTCACCGTCGTATTCAAAGTTTCGTTCTTTCCGAATGATCGTCTGATAAATTTGGCCATTGGTCATATAGTTGGCACCAGACAAACTGGTGTTCATGAACCGTTCGTAGTTACCTAAGTCTTGGTCGGTTTCCATGCCGTCATCGGTGACGAATACTTCGCCATGTTCTTGTGGCCGAATAGTGCCGGCATCAACGTTTAGGTAGGCATCGCATTTGACTGGAGCAACAGTGTAGCCGCGAGACTCCAGCAATGCGGCCAACGATGCGGTTGTCACACCTTTACCTACGGAAGAAATTACGCCACCGGAAACGAAAATGAATTTGGTTTTGAGTTTGCCAGCTTTGCGCGGCTTAACGTGGTATGACATGGTTCTAAAGGGCTTCTATATTAATTTTAATATTGGCTTTTACTCCCCCACCTAGTTTCAATGTTATTGGATGCGCACCAAGTGCTTTAATTGCGGTATGCCCGGCGACTAAGTTCTTTTCAAATGTTGTACTCATAGTTTTGTTAATCTCTGCGGCAATATCTTTTTCATGAACACCACCGAAGATTTGCCCCTTGTCCCCCACTTTCACTTTCAGAGCGAATGTCCGTTTTTCCAAGTTGCGCTTTAAATCTTCCATTTTTTTTTGGTCGCGTACTGCTTTATCTACCAGTTCTTTGTTATGGCGAGCAGTTTTGTCTTGCACCTCTTTTGTAGCTATGGCGGCATATCCTTGCTTCACCAAAAAATTCATAGCATAGCCGTCGCTCACTTCTTTGATTTCGCCTTTGTGGCCTATTTTAGGGATGTCTTTTAACAGGATGACTTTCATATAATAGGAATTATGGACATGTTTTTCATCAAACAAAAAACCCTCTGCGGAAAATTCCGGAAAGAGAGTTTGGGGCTCTTCATTATTATACCCGCTTTAGAAATTCTGGCAAGAGGTGCTCTTAAATCCTCAAATACTGACGGATGGCCAGGAAGCTGGATACGATGCTGAGCAAGCACGCGACTACTAATTGAATCACGATAATAAACCAAAACCTAAAATAAATGGCGGAGAATAAATCTCCTGATGTGCCTAGGTAACTGTTGATATTGGGCAGGATTCTGGTGTATACCGGAATCAGTAAAGCGCTGGTAATAATTGTGGCGACAATACTGTACATTAATGCTTCAACAATAAATGGACCCCGGATATAGCTATTTGTGGCTCCCACCAATCGCATGATTTCCACTTCTTCACGGCGGTTGTAAATGGTTAAAGTAATAGTGTTAAAGATAACTAGTACGGCAATGGCCGCAAATATAGCTATTAATGCTAAGCCAAAAGTGATAATAAGTCGTAAAATGCGATTCAGCCGTTCAATTACTAACTTATTATCGGCATAGTTCACTTTATCTATGGATGCTTTGTATTTGTCGCCGTTCAATTGATCTGCAACTGATTGATAGTCATCCAAAGTTTGGGCTTTAATCTGCAAAGTTGCCGGAAGTGGATTTTCACTGAGCTGGCTAATGGCGTCTACTGTATTGGGATCGTTCTTACGGCGATCGTTAAAAATGGCCAAAGCTTGATCAGCGCTGACATAGGTGACACTTTTAACCTTGGGATTTTTCTCCATATCTTCTTTGACTATCAACACTTGGTTTTCGGCTAACCCGGTTTTGAAGTAAGCACTAATATCCACCCGTTCCCTGATAGAGTCGATGGAAAATTTGGTAACCACAAACAGCAAAGACAGTGTGGACAGAATAATTAAAGTGATAACCATAATTAAAGTCGATGCCGCTGACAGCCAGCGGTTACGCCAGAAGTTGGTAACCCCGTTTTTTATTATGCGAAAAAAAGATATCGTGTTCAACATATAGCTTAAAGTTGGTATTTTCCTTGTTCTTGTTCCATTGTTACTTGTCCCCCTTCAATGGTAATAACGCGCTTCTTAATTTTATTCACTAAATCGGAGGCATGAGTAGCCAGAATAACTGTGGTGCCCAGTCGGTTGATTTTCAACAGTAGGTCGAGCACTTCGGCGGCGTTAATTGCGTCTAAGTTGCCAGTCGGTTCATCGGCTAATAGTAATACTGGGCGATGAGCCAAACTCCGGGCAATGGCAACGCGCTGTTTTTCTCCGCCCGACATTTCGTTGGGGAAGTTGTCGCGTTTGTGCATGAGCCCAACTAATTCCAGGATTTTAGGGACATCTACTGCAATTTTTTCTTTCCGATGACCGCTTACTTCCATGGCAAATGCTACGTTTTCATAGGCAGTGCGCTTGGGCAGTAATTTAATGTCTTGAAATACAATGCCAATCTTGCGACGCAGGTAAGGTAAATCTTTTTGGCGGACTGATGCCATGTCTATGTCATCAATTAAAATTCGGCCACCATCGAGCTTTTCCTCGCCGATAATGAGTTTCATTAAGGTTGATTTACCCGCACCGGACATGCCCACAAGTGAGATAAATTCCCCATGGTTAATATGGATGTTGATGTTATTGAGCGCTTTGCTCGGCCCGTAGAATTTTTGAACGTTTTCGAACTTGATCATTACTTAATCATTATACCATACAAACTATAGATCAATTCGAGAGGAAGCGGGCTTAGATTCTAATCCAAAGTGCAACACTCGTTAAAGACTTCATCTGGAGTTCGGTAACGGTGGCGCTTCCTCGGCCGGGTATTGATTAACTTCACCACCCGGTCAAGTTGTTTCTGGGTAATGGTAGCAAAGGGGCTGCC
>JBBRMG010000035.1:0-6409 GCA_038230955.1 Candidatus Doudnaibacteriota bacterium
GATTTACTACTACAACTACAAACGCATACACAGCAAATTAAAAATGCCGCCTCATGCTTACGCTCAAGCGGTATACAAAACAACTAATTTAATACCCATTAGAAGTTAGGACTGACATTACAAGAAAACGGGTACCTTCCACTTCTTGAAATGCGCTTGAGGAATGAGCTTACAGAAGAAGAATACATGGCCAAAAAAAGTTCATTAATACTAGAGAAAGAAAAACTTAAAAGATTATTAGAAGATACCGACACAAGACAAAATAAATGGTTAGAGTTGTCAGAGAAGACGTTTAATTTTGCACACTATGCACGTTACTGGTTCAATGAAGGTGACATAAAACAAAAACGGGCAATCCTCTCTACACTTGGTCAGAACCTAATACTAAAAGATAAAAAACTTAACATAAGCTTACCTAAACCATTTTCAATGATTCAAAAAGCGTTACTTGAAATTCCTAATGAAGCTGTTATGTTAGAACCTAATAAAACAGCCTTAGATAAAAGAAAAAACACCAGTTTAAATACTGATGTTGTTTCTTGGCTCGGGAGCTGGGATTCGAACCCAGGACCGATCGGTTACACATTATCCTAATGTTTCCAAAAGGGGTGGACTATATCATCATCCAAATTTTTGGATGTAAGGCGCTTCCCGCGACCTACGTAAAGCGTAGAGTCGAAGTACTCCCACAAGGGGATAGTCTCTGAACCTTCCCTAAACTTTTTAGGGCTTGGCTGCTGATTACCATACGTTGCCGCCTAGGCTTCCAGCAATTCACCTTATTTGCAATCTTGATTACTCAAGAAGGCTGCGTATTTTGAACCGGCACTTGCCGGGGAATCGTGCTTCACAGCCGATTGCTCTACCGCTGAGCTACTCCCGAATATATTACGCCGATCAGAAATATGACCGACTTTTGATAGTGTAACAAAATAAGGCGATTTTTTCAATACCAAATCTGCCAAAATTCCCAAAAAATGGTATAATAAATACACAGATATTCGATTAAAAGCATTCCGAGTCTAACTCTAGAAACCAAAATTCCCCAAAAAGTGTTATCAAAAATAACTAAAATTTTCCGCGGCCCAAACCGCCAAATCGGCTTCACTCTTATGGAAGTCATTGTTGGTGTCGCCATTTTTTCAATATTGCTGACAGGTGTAATTGGAGCATATGGCTCTTTGGCCAAGTCAGTGCGGTTGGCTCGGGAAAAAGTGGTAATTGCTAGTTTGTCCAACGACTACATGGAGATTGTGCGCAACTTACCGTACAGCCAAATTGGTACTTTAAACGGTAATCCATCGGGACCGCTTCCTGATTGTGCCAACAGTTGTGCCAACGCAAAAACAGCCACCATCGAAGGGAAGACCTATCAGATTTATTACGAGGTGACCTATGTTCACGATCCGGCCGATAATGTGGTAGGCAATCCGACTTACAAACAAGTAAAAATGTTTATTAAAAATACGGCTACCGGGCAGACTACCAATTTTGTTACCACGGTATCGCCGAAAGGTTTAATAACTAACCCTAATACTGGTGCTATCACAATTCAAGTTATTGATGCCACCGGTAACCCCGTGCCCAATGTCGACATTAGTATTGCAAACCTAGCGTTAAATCCTAATATTCTTCTTAGTCGATCCAGCGATTCGGGTGGGTTATGGACAGAAGTCGGTTTGCCGGCCAGCGTCAACGGATATCACATAGTAGTATCTAAAACCGGTTATACATCTGACCAAACCTATCCCATTACGGGGTCTAACCCTAATCCGGTGCGTCCAGATGCTACCGTAAAAAATGGCCAAATCACTCAGATTACTTTTACCATTGATAGGCCAAGCACCTTGCTTATCAAGACATTAGATCAGACATGTCAACCGTTGAATGGGGTTAATGTAAATGTGGCTGGTCAAAAATTAATTGGCACAAACCCCAACATTCTGAAATTCAATCAGAGTTTTTCATCCTCGGCCGGATTAATTTCTATCAATCCAATTGAATGGGACGTATATACTCCAACGTTGCTGACTGGGCAAAGTGTTATGGTCTATGGCACTTCACCGATTCAACAAATTACGGTTCTGCCCGGCACAACCCAAACGTTTACGCTCATTCTTGGTCCGGCTTCTACTAATAGTTTACTTGTTATTGTGAAAGATGCCGCAACGGGGGTAGCTTTAGAGGGGGCGACTGTGAACTTGCATAAAGGTGGGTCAGTACCGCAAGATGATTATGCTACTACGGGTGGTAGTGTGTGGAGCCAAAGTTCATGGACGGGTGGTTCTGGACAAGGTAACTGGAGTTCAGTTTCCAGATACTACACAGATGACGGTAATATTGATATTAACTCAGCTCCTACGGGTGTGCGTTTGAAAAAAACCTCCGGTCAATACGCTTTGTCCGGCACGCTAGAGTCATCTTCTTATGACACCGGTTCAGCCACAAACTTCACCACTTTAACTTGGCAACCAACTAGCCAGTCGGCCGGGGCAACACTAAATTTTCAAATTGCTTCTAATAGCGATAACTCAACCTGGAACTATAAAGGGCCGGATGGCACTGCCGCCACTTATTATACTGTGTCGGGCACTACCATAAATTCTGTTCATGACAACGATCGCTACGTTCGCTACAAAGCTTTTCTTTCCACCACAGATACTAATAAGACTCCTGTTCTGACTAGCACTGCTATCAATTATGTTTCCGGCTGTTACACTCCCGGACAAGCGATGTTCCCTAGTTTGACAGCTGGTAATAACTACACCTTAACCACCTCTCTTACTGGTTACCAGACGAGCATTATTTCGTCATTGAATGTGAATGGCAATCAAGTGCTGGAAGTATTAATGTCACCTTAATGAATCAACGCGGATTTACATTAATTGAATTGTTGGTATCGCTGGCGATTTTTACTGTTCTCAGCTTGGGCGTAATTGGGTTAGTCGCCTTTATTTTTACTGGATCAAATCAGCAAGCTAATTTAATTACTGACACAGACCAAGGTCGGCGCATTGCTTTCTCTATTACAACTGAACTGCGCAATGCTGTGGCCTCGCAAAACGGTTCATATCCTATTAACACAGCGGGTGACCAACAATTAATTTTTTTCAGTAACGTCGACAACGATAGTCAAATTGAACGGGTTCGGTATTATCTACAAAGTGGAAAAATGTACCGAGGGGTGATAGATCCTACAGGCAGTCCGCCGGTTTATGTTGTGGGTAATGAAGTCAGCAAAGCGATCCAAAACGATGTGGCTAACGGTGGTGCTACCCCCTTGTTCTATTATTATACTGACACTTATAATGGCACTACTAACACACCGCTAACTCAGCCCATTAATGTGACTAATGTCAGATTTATCAAATTAAATTTGCAGATTTTTAATAAGGCCGGAGTAAAAAATACCAGTTTTTATACGGTCACTTCAGGGGCTGCTATCCGCAATTTAAAAACCAATTTAGCTAATTAGCATGAATTCACTGTTTTCAAAATATTTTTTGCCCAAAGACGAACAAGGTAGCATTCTTGTGTTCGAGATTGTTGTAATTTTTATTTTTTCCGTAATGATGCTAGCCGTGCTTGGCACTGCTGTGTCCCAATTCCGCGTAACCCGCAGTACGGTGAATCGCGAACAAGCTTTTTCTATTGCTGAAGCGGGAATTAACTATTACCAGTGGCACTTGGCAAAATTTCCCAGCGACTATCAGAATGGAACCGGTGCCGCCCCGACCTCACAAGCTGGTTTTGCTAACCCTTGTTATCCTCAGGATTATACGGACGAAGATGCTAACCAAATTATTGGAAAGTTTTGCTTGGAAATTACCGCACCGCCTAGTGGTTCCACGGTTGTGATCATTAAATCTACTGCGTACGCTACAGCTAATCCAAAAGTGCAACGCACTATCGTGAGCCGTTATGGGGTACCATCCTTAGCCAAATACGGATTTCTCACTAATAGTGATACCTGGATTGGCAATAGTGAATCTGTGAGTGGGTTGATGCATTCCAATGGCGGTATACGTTTTGATGGCACGGGCAACGCGCCTATTACTTCCGCGAAGGCTACTTACACTTGTACTGCTACTTTTGGCTGTAGCCCTTCACAGACGAAGAACGGGGTGTGGGGAAGTGCTGCCCAAAGTACCAAAGATTTTTGGGACTATCCCGTTCCTAATGTGGATTTTGCATCTGTAACGTCTAGTTTCTCTACTATAAAGAGCAGTTCGCAGTCCGGAGGCATATATTTGCCGCCTTCTAATGCCCAAGGGTACTCTTTAGTGTTCAGTGTCACTGGCGGGGGTGTGGGACAGGTTAGTGTGTACAAAGTGACATCGTTGCGGTCGCATCAAAGTGGAACGGATGTCAATGGCAATACGCATAATGAATATTTAGACTATAATGCACGCACATTGCAATCCACCCAAAATTTGCCGAGCAACGGGCTGATTTATGTGGAAGATAAAACATGGGTGGAAGGGACGGTCAAAGGACGAGCATTGGTGGCGGCCGCTCAATTACCATATAACGCTAACACAGCACCCGACATTATCATTCCTAATAATATTACATACGCCGCCAAAGACGGTACGAATGTTCTCGGTTTGATTGCTCAGAGGAACATCCTGGTGAGTTATTATGCTCCTAATACTTTGGAAATCGATGCTGCGCTGTTCGCTCAAAACGGTAGTTGCCAATTTTATTACTATTCGGGTAATGTCAAAAGTACTATTACTGTGTATGGTACAATCGGCAGTTATGGAGTGTGGACCTGGACCTGGGTTAGTGGTAATAGCGTTGTGTCTGGCTACCAGAATACGGTCACTACCTACGATGGCAACTTGTTGTATAGTCCGCCTCCCAGTTTTCCATTGACCACGGACGGTTATCAACAAATTAGTTGGAGTAGTAATTAATAATATTAGTAATGAAATTCTTGACAAAGACTCCTTTGAATACTGCTCAGGCTGCATCTCCTGTGAAGGGTAGTGTGCCGGTGGTGCAACCATTGCAACCTGCACCGGTGGGTGTTGAACCTAACATTTCCCATAATGTAAATAGCGTCACTAACGCAGGAGTTTTACCAGAAGGTACGGCTGTGCCTCAAGTAGACCAGTCTGGTGATGCGACTTTGGTTAGCTCAAATGGAGCCGGAGTTTCCAGCTCTGTAAATTCTGGCAAAACTGGCTTTTCGTATACGTTGCTGATTATTGTTGGCATTCTGATTATTGCAGGGGCGTTATTCGTTTGGTATCGCCAAAGGCGGGATGATGCCATACGTGTCAAACCAAATCGGGATTCTCTATGATAATTAAAAATTTTGAACAGATAGATACGTCATCATTACGCCGTCAGGCTTTGCTTATTGCGGAGGCTGGCATGTTTGCGATCATGCCAAAAGAAATAGTTTGGCGAAAAGTTAGTTATAACCGGAAAAGTGGTCTGCTTGAGGTGCAAGGGAAAAAGTTTTCGATTAAGCAGTATCGTCGGGTAATTTTGGTGGGTGCTGGTAAAACCGCTTTGCAAGCAGTTTCTGCTTTGCATGACATGTTAGGTGATCGCGTGTCATGTGGTTTTGTGATTGATTTAACCGAGGGACAGTTATCGAATATTGAGTGTCGTGTGGGGACCCATCCTTATCCGACAGCTGTGAATGTTGCGGCCACAGATGAGATGGTGAAATTGTTGGATGGATGCGACCAGGAAGACTTAGTGATTGCGGTTATCGGTGGAGGTGGCAGTAGTTTGCTTTGTGCACCCAATGAACTGACGTGCGATGAAGAAGACGCTATTATTAAAGCATTGGTTCAATCAGGCGCTTCTATTACGGAGCTTAATACTGTACGCAAACATATTAGCAAAGTGAAAGGTGGTAATTTAGCTAAAATCTGTTATCCGGCCACGGTTATTGGTATGATTTTTTCTGATGTTCCAGGAAACGATTTAGGAATGGTGGCGAGCGGACCTACAGTAAAAGATGAAACTACCGCTCAAGAGGCCGCTGAAATTTTGCGTCGGTATAATGTGCTTGATAGGTGCAAATTACCATCATGTAATGTGGTTGAAACTCCGAAAGATGAGATGTATTTCGAGCGAGTGAGTAATATTCTAATGTGCTCCGCTATTGACGCAGTAACAGCTATGAAAATCAAAGCCCAAGAGCTGGGATTGCGTCCCCGAGTCTGGAAAACAGATTTTGAAGGCGAAGCGCGCGCTGTGGGGCTGGATATATTAGCCACCACTAAACCTGGTGAATGTTTGTTAGCTGCCGGAGAAAGCACAGTAACTATTGTCGGGCGCGGGAGCGGTGGACGAAACCGAGAAATGGCTTTATCTGTGGTACCTAGCATTGCAGAGGACGGTGTATTCATTGCACTTGCTTCCGAAGGTCATGACAATGGAGACA
>JBBRMG010000036.1:0-6281 GCA_038230955.1 Candidatus Doudnaibacteriota bacterium
CGCGCATTCACATTTCCAGTGCATAAAGTCTCTCTTTGGCAAATTCAGCCGGACTCTGATAACCCAAAGTTTTGCGCGGACGCTGGTTTAATTGGTCTTCGATCCAAGATACGTCGCTGGGGCGCACTATACTAATGGGGCAGCTCTTGGGAATGTACTGCCGGATCAGCCCATTTGTATTTTCGTTGAGTCCACGCTCCCACGAGTGGTACGGATGAGCAAAATAGGTGACGGCTTTCAATTGACGGGCAATGTGTTCATGGCAAGCAAATTCTAAACCGTTATCGAAGGTGATGGTCTTGACGGGCAGCTTACTTCGACCAAAGGCTTTGACGGCTGCTTTGGCTAAAGCAAGGGCATTCTTGGACTTGAGTTTAACAATCAACACCACCTTGGTACACCGCTCGACGAGTGTCAACAAAACTCCATCGTGGCCCTTGCCAATGACCGTATCCGCTTCCCAGTGGCCCAGTTCAGTATTGGTCTCGACAATAGCCGGACGGTGGTCGATACTGACCCGGTTGGGGATTAATTCGCGTTTAGCGGGCTTACCCCGTTTCTTGTAGTGCTTGCGGTGTCGAATGCGCAGATAAGCCGTAAGCTCCTCATGGTCAGCAGCTTGCCTGTTAGTCCGCTTTTGGTCTCGATAGATATATCGGTAAATGGTTTCATGGTGGAGGGTCTTCTTGGCGTGTTGCCGCTGTAGTTCTCCGCAGATTTGCTCAGGGGATAAAAAGTCTCTCAAGCGGGTGATAACCTGGGTTAACAGGTTGCCTTTGAGTTTGTAGGGGGCGCGTGCTTTGGTAGTGGCAGCCCGTTTTTGGGCGGGTTCGGCCTGATAGGGTTGGTGGGGCTTTGGGAGTCGATTTCGGGCGAGTTCCCGACTGATGGTTGCCTGGGTTACATGGGCCTGTTGGGCGATGTGTTCTTGGGTCTTTCCCTGTTGGTTAAGCGTCTGGATGAGGTACCTTTGGGCCAAAGTCAGTCGTTTGTAGGTGGTCATAGTCTTGGATGGTTTCGTCACCTCAAAGCTATGGAGAATCTATTGAGCGGCTGGCTTTTGTTGTTTCAGTCAAGCTACGAGCGCGGCTGAAGTAGACAAAAGGGAGAAAGGGGTGATATGCACTGGAAATGCGAATTCAAGCCTTCTTTCTTTTTAGCGCATGTTGGGCGTAGTTTTAATCATTTTCGTCGGCTTCCTGTTTGTACTTATTGAAAATTGGTCTCCAATATGAGTCTTGAATATTAAAAATAGATTTGCCATTTAACGTCCTTCTTAAATAACAATCGGGGCTTATCATGTTAAATTTATCATCTTTAAACTTTGATGAAACTGGTTGAAACCCGAAGATTAAGTATTCGAAAAATCCTTTAACTTCAACTGTTACATATTCTTCAAAAAGAAAAGCTAAAGTAATTATCAACTTAACAAGTAGTTTCTTCCTATTCTTCTCCTTTTCGAATTCAGGATAGAATTCATCTAAAAAAATTTGTACCATTTGAGACATATTTAAGTACCGAGCCAAATCCTCCTCAGTATACCAATAATCTAGTTTATCATCCCAAACTCGATCGGAAATTGTTTGACAAATATCGTTCAAGTCTTTCATTGAAAATTGTAAATATGAAATTGTATTCAACTCAATAGGAAGGTCTGTGGTATCTAATTTTAATGGTAATAAATAATCTAGTTTTTCATTCAGTAATCTTAATTGAACTGCTCTTAACTCGAGTTTAGTCCAAATTTTTTTTTGATATTGTTCTGAAAATAGTATTACACATAAATAACTTCTTTCCGAATATGTTTGAAATAAGAAAGTATAAAGGTCTTTTCCCCAAGTTTTATACTTCTCATATGTATCATAAAATACACTCAAGTGATAATCTTTACTTAATTTATTTGCAATTGCCTCCGCAATATCTCGGTCTTCATTTGCGAATGAAAGAGCTACTTCAAAGTCATAACTTTTTCTTTCTTTCGGTTCATCGTGAAATACTGGAAATAATTCATGACTGCTTGAGAGGTAGTGTAAACCGTCCTTTGATATCCTTTTATTAATTAGAATTTCACCATATTCTTTGGATTCGCATAATTTAAAACCTTTTGAGTCATCGATTAATTTGCTGGATATTTTATTCTTTAAGGCAATGTAAGAGATAAAGTCATTTAGTTCAGATATTGGATGAAATTTTTGATCTTCTTTATAATTGCTTCGATTCTCTAGTAATAAAATTACGCCAAATAGCGCCTTAGCTAGGCTGTCCTCTTCGTTAGAGCATTGTGATATTTCAGAAATCAGTATATCTATCATATCCATTTTAGGTTACGGTTTGAAAATTACGCCCAACGAGCAGGGCTTGCTGTAGGGCTGGGATTCATTGCTCGTCCGGCCCGGAACCGCTGCTGATTAAAGATATAAAAGTACAGGTTAACAAACAAAAGCCCAACAATGTACGTCCAGCCCAGATGAAGCACAACAGCGATAAAATGCCCATTGCTCCAATGTCCAGCCAGCCTTGCAGCAAACCCGATGTTGTGCGTAGTTCTCATTATGTGAGCCTCGATATAGATTACCTATATGCTGCCAAACAAATCTTCGTGTAGTTTACTTTCGAATTCGGTTAGTGCTTTATTGAGCTTTGGAAGAAATCTATCCGACCAGTTCTCCAAAGCTGAAAGTGGATTGCTCTGACCGGCGACATTCTCAAATAATGTAGCGGCTTCAGCTGCACCTAGTGCCCAAGCATGACAATTACAGATAGGCTTATCACGGAAAGATCTAAATGGCCGATTTTCAATGTAATCATCATACCAATATCTCTCCCAATACCGATAATCTCGGTTCCAATAGTTACAATTCTCATGGCAATATCTTCCATATTCTCTTGGCATATTATAAAGAAGGCCTTTAAGAACATCAGGATGAGGACGAATACCGTGTAGCAACGCATGTATTCCGTCTTCTAAGTCACGATAATTTGGCCTCCGATTTAATACAGGAAAATTATCGACTGATTCAAGTACTGCTTCTTCAATTCTTTTGTATTCCTTATCTAGTCCTAAACTCGTTAGGTCGTCATGAATAAATCCCGAAACCGCAATAATTCGGTTAGCAATTAAATCTTTTGAAGTATCTCTACTCCATTCTTGTGCAAAACGGAAGGATTCATTCCTTATCCACCCAACAAACCTCAGAAGCCGCCTACCTCTTGTTCTTGTAGTCTCGTCAGCCTTAGGCTTTGACATGGTGTCAACAAGTAAACTAATAACTTCACTTATTATGTTGCCAACGTTGTCATCATTATATGTTTTATAACAGGAAACTCCTAAGAAATCACTTGGAATACGAAAATCTTCTTTATCAGGAACAATTAGACTACATTTTGACCGACCTATAATCCCTGAAAATAATCCATACTCATACAGTACGTTATCTCTCATTTGAGACCACTTCTGTTCTCGAATTATGGCTTTGTCTTCCGACGTTCCTACTAATATTGCTCCATTTATATCTAACGAAATTTGTTCAAGCTCTTGAAGTGGAGGTCTTGAATTTTTAAAATAATCAAACTAAGGAAGCGGTTCAATTTTTTGGTTCTTTAACTCAGAAATTACTTTTGTTGCTATATTTTTCCCTTCTGAAGATGATCCTATAAAAATTTTTTTTTTTGCTAAAAAAATCTTCGAAGACTACTGGGTTTTTATCTGATAATTGCATAGATGTTTTATTTCCAAGAATCCCTTTTAGAATTTGCTTAAAAGATACTTTCATAAATTTAATTCTGTCATCATTCATAAGAATTCAAATCTCACACCGTCAGTGTTGCCGTGCGACTGAATTACGCACAACATCTGTATTGACGAAAGTGCCCTTGTTTTGGCGCAAACTTTCGTTTATATCCGCTTCGTCTGTAAGTGGGCTTAAGTTCAGATCCGCTCCCCGCCAAGCTATCAGATTGAACATTGCTGGAGCAAGTAAGATGTTTGTCGCTAAATATCCAACTCATCCAGCGGGCTTTTTATCTGGTCGAACCCTTTGGTGGTCAGGTGCGTATAAATCTCAGTCGTTTTGCTGCTTTCGTGGCCCAGCAGAAGTTGTATGTAGCGCAGGTCGGTGCCGTTTTTGAGTAGGGTTACTTTGTTTAAACCGCGCATGAATGGTGTTGATTGGCAGTAAATTGTAACACATAAATACGGGTTATTCGCCCGGAAACAAAAAAAGCCCGGCGGTCCAGTTTAAAACCAGCTACCGGGCATTTTATATGTATTTAGTGGAACGCTACGCCACGTCGAGCATAGAAACGGCTTTGGCTTCGAGCAGGGTCTCGCCCATCAAATAGTAGTCGGCGGCCCGGGCGGCTTCGCGGCCTTCCGAAATAGCCCATACCACCAGCGACTGCCCCCGGCGCATGTCGCCCGCCACAAATACATTGGGGTTGGTTGCGCTTTGGTAGTTGGTGGTTCTGACGTTGCCGCGCTCGTCGAGTTCCAGGCCGAGGTCGGTAAGCAGACCGTTGTGTTGCGGGTGCAGGAAACCAGCCGCCAGCAGAGCCAGTTCGCAGGGAATGTCGCGCTCGGAGCCGGGCAGTTCGGTCATCTGCATTCGCCCGTCTTTGCTTTCCCACGTTAGGTCCACCATACGTAGTGCTTTCAGGTTACCGTTTTCGTCGCCGATGAATGCTTTGGTGTTCACCGACCATTGCCGGTCGCAGCCTTCTTCGTGGCTTGTGCTGGTGCGCAGCATCATGGGCCAGTTGGGCCAGGGCGTATTGGCGGCCCGGTCGGTGGGGGGCATTGGCATCAGCTCGATCTGCGTCACGCTTGCGGCACCCTGCCGGTTCGACGTACCAACGCAGTCGGAGCCGGTATCGCCCCCGCCAATGACCACTACGTGCCTGTCTGTAGCCAGTAACTCGCCATTGCCGTAGGGTTGTCCCTGATGATCGACCGTAACGGGTCGGTTGGCCATGCGCTTGTTTTGCTGACTCAGGAACTCCATGGCCGGATAGACGCCGGTCAGGTCGCGCCCCGGAATGGGCAGATCGCGCGGCACGGTCGAGCCGCCGGTGAGCATCACCAGATCGAAATCGGCCAGCAGATCGTCGGCTTTGATGGCTACGCCCACGTCGATGCCGGTTTTGAACGTAACGCCCTCGGCTTCCATGACGGCCAGACGCCGGTCTATGGTCCACTTTTCGAGCTTGAAATCGGGGATGCCGTAGCGCAGCAGCCCACCAATCTGATCGGCGCGTTCAAACACCGTGACGGTATGCCCCGCGCGGTTTAGCTGAGCCGCTGCCGCCAGCCCCGCCGGTCCCGACCCCACCACGGCAACGGTTTTGCCAGTGCGAACTTTGGGTGGTTTGGGTGTGACGAAGCCGCGCTCGAAGGCAATTTCGGCGATAGATTTTTCGATGAACTCAATAGCTACGGGCGGCTTGTTGATGCCCAAAACGCAGCTTGCTTCGCAGGGCGCGGGGCAGATGCGGCCCGTAAACTCCGGGAAGTTGTTGGTCGTGGCCAGAATCTCGTAGGCGTAGCCCCAGTTCTGCTCATACACGGCGTCGTTGAACTCTGGGATGATGTTGCCGAGCGGGCAGCCACTGTGGCAAAACGGCGTGCCGCAGTCCATGCACCGGGCCGCCTGCCGCTGCGAATCGTCGGCAGAGAACGGTACTTCAATTTCGTTATAATCGTGAATCCGCTGCTGCGGATCGCGCTTTTTGGGCAGTTCGCGGGTAAATTCTAAAAATCCGGTTGGTTTTCCCATGATGTGATCCAGTGAGGTAATCAGGCGACTCGCGCCAGGTGATACAAGGTTTCTTCCAAAGCGGCCTGTTTGATAAATCCCCGAACGGACAGGTCTTCGTCCAGTGCGGGCCAGCTAACCGCCGTGCCGTCGTCTTCGAGTTCGTACTTGGCAAGCTGTTCCGGCATCGCGTTTTTGAGCCGGGAAAAACCCGATAGTTTCAGGTTCAGCACCCGGCCATTGGTCAGCAGAACGAGCATCAAATCCAGATCGGTATCAAAAAACAACGTTTTGATACCTAAACCCTGCTCAAAAATCAGCTTGTCGAGTGGGTCCTGCGCGGGTTTGTTTACAATGTCATTTTCCAAAATAGCCATTCCATTTGTTAATTAACGTGAATACGGGATTATGATAGGGGATAAAAGCGCAATGGAGACTGTGAGACTACATTTGTGGTGTCTAAGCCAACAAATAAATCTCCAGCCCCCATGCACTCGCAAATCTCTGAAGAAAAACTCATTGAGATATTCA
>JBBRMG010000037.1:0-5993 GCA_038230955.1 Candidatus Doudnaibacteriota bacterium
CTGTTTTTTTGACGGACTAAACCTGTTTTTTGACGGACTAAACCTGTTTTTTGACGGACTAAACCTGTTTTTTGACGGACTAAACCTGTTTTTTCGCCTATATATAGGATAACAAATAGAACAAAGATTTCAAATAACACAAAGATTGTGTTGCAAAAAAAACGGCATTTAGGGTGGCTGACGCAACCCAACAAAGCTGACGCGAGAAGAATAACGAAGGGGGAAAGAGGAAACAGAAAAAACAAAAACAACAAAAAATCAAAAGGGCAAGGGGGGGGGGGTAACTATAAACTTAGTTATAGCTGTTTCACGACTTGTATTTTTCTAAGAATAGTCATCCGGTAATATAGTCAACCTGACAACAACAGGGAAAGAAAAGACCTGCTGTTACTTTACGCTGTTCTGCTACTGCCGCAGCTCGTCAGATCACCCGTCTGAGTGATGTTCCATTTTTGGCCCCGGTAGATTCTCTTTTCTCTCCCCTTTGTCATCGTAGACCATCCGGGAGCGTAGCGCGAAGCGGTCTTGAAGAGAGCGAGACGGAACGCTATTCCGCTACGCGGCCTACCGTTCTTCTCGCCCTACGTGGTTAGTAATCAATATGTTATGATTGCTAATTATACGGATAGTTAGTACAAATTGTATACATTTTTAATAACTCACTGATTATCAATTAGTAATTGTATAAAACTTTACTACATGAGCGACCGTAAAAGCTTATCTGTCAGCGCAGGTACCCACCAGCAGTTAGAGCGATTAGGCACTAAATTTGGCCTGTCTCACAAAGATTTGATCGCGGTAATGGCGCAGTATTTCACCATGACCAAGACTGACCCCCGTGATACAAAGGCCGATGTACCTGATGTAGCTTTGAAGAAACTGACCGAAAAAGTAGACACCTTAGATAAACGCATGATTGGATTTATCCGGGAGCAGGAGAAGGAACTACTGAAGCCTATTCTGTCCGAAGTAAAGGCCATGCGTACCCAGATCGGGCAAAGTTCAGGCAGCACCGCTATTACCTCGGAGCAGTTAGAGGAACAGTTAACAAGTGTGGTGGAAGCGATTCAAACCCTGATGCGGCTCTCGTTTCGTACCGCTTTGGTGGATAACGCCCTACGCCCGGAGTACAAGCAGCAGACCGATGATTTAATCAAACAGCAGAACAAGCCCACTAAGCGATGATGGCCAAGATAGGCGGGGGTAGTCCGGGTAGTTGCGGGGGATTGGTCGAGTACTTAGAGAAGGAGCAGGCCGGATTATGGTTCGGCCAGAACCGGGAGCAGCTCGCTGGCCACCAAGTGGTAGCCGAGATTGACCACAACAAGCGCAACTTAGGCCGGGAGGATGCCAAGTACTATCAGGTGATTTTAGCCCCTTCACAGGCTGAATTAGCCCATATTGGCTCTGACCCCCAGAAATTACAGGCGTTCACCCGCGGCACGATGGAGCAGTATGCGGCCAATTTTGGAAAGGGGATAGAAAGCAAAGATTTAGTGTGGTTCGCCAAGATTGAGCATAGCCGCAGCTTCGATCACACCGACCGGGCCGTACAATTAGGCGAGCAACAAAAGGGCATAGCCAAGACAGGCGATCAAACCCATATTCACGTGATCGTGAGCCGGACGGAGAACCTACGGGAGTATGTAGAAGGGAAAAAAAACGAGCAGCACCAGCGCAAGAACCCCTACCACCTTAGCCCCCTGACCAACCACAAAGCCACCACCAAAGGGCCGGTGGTGGGCGGTTTTGAGCGCAACGGCTTTAGCCAGCGCACCGAGCAGACGTTTGACCAGGCGTTCAGCTATGAGCGTTCGTTAACCGAATCATTCCGGTTTTTGCACTGCATGAAGTACGGTGACGAGCAGGCCAAAGGGGAGATGCAGCAACAGGCCGCCGAGCAAGCCCAGAAACGCGCTCAGAGCCACGAACAGGGCCAACGGGTAGAAATGTACCAGCAACCCGGTAAAACGCCCGAAAGTGAGTCTACCGACGATTTGCGGGCTGTTTTGAGCAAAGCCTACCAGCAGAAGGACGTAAACGAGTTAACCGCAGCACTGGCCACCGCGCAGGCCGAGCGAGAACGGCAGCGAGTGGCGCAGGAACAGAAGGCCGAAGAAGCCCGTAAACAGGCCATAGAAGCTGCCAAAGTAGCCGAGCAACAGAAGATAGCCCAACAACAGAAAATCGAACAGAAACCCGAAAACGCCCCCCGAATCAGCCGGGGGTTAGGCCGATGAACGAGAATAAGTTTTTACGAAATCTAAGCCAGCCGAGTACCCAGAGTCAGGCAGTCGAACCAACACCGCCCCAGCCGGTGCGTCGAAGTGACAGTACGCCAACCGAATACGACCCAATCAAACGCCTGACGGATGAGTTGAGCCGCCAGAGTCGGGCCATCGAGGGATTGAATACCCGGATTGACCGCATGGAGGGGCGACCCACAGCCGCGACCCAAGCCGAGTTACAGGCGTTGCTGCACGAGGCCCGCGAAGGAGTTAGTTTTACGATTGACAGCGAAGGAATAGCTCGGTTCGTACTCCCTGAATTGAAAAAGGGAATGCCCACGCCAGCCGGGATAAAAGCCGCAGCCGATGCCGGAGCCAACGCGATCACAGCCGCAGGCACAACAGCCGCCGGTCGCATCGAGCGGGCCGGGTCAGAAGCTGCCAGCCGAATTGAGTGGGCCAGCCGCAGCAAGGCCGATGCTTTCGCCGGCCGGGTTGGGTTCACCTCATGGCAGGCCGCAGCGGTCGTCTTTGTTGGGTTCGCCCTGCTGATCGTGGGTGTTAGTGTGCTGAACCGGGAGCGCGAAACGGCCTTGTCACAGGCCAGATCGGAAACGCAGGCCGTGCGGGAGTTCACCAATTGGGTAAAGACACAACCGGAGGGGAAACGGTTGTATGATCGCTACTACAACCCTTAAATGTTAAGCAAACAGAGCTAAATTTTTACGGTCTGACCCTATGGTTTCACCTATCAGATTGGATATATCTACCACCGCGCCATGCTCTATAAAAACGTCGTAAAAGTTTTGATAATTATTGCCCCAATATATCATTGAGCAAGCCATAGGCGCGCCTTTTCCTGTGTCCTGTCCGTTTTCTAAGAACTTTAGTCTTGTATCATATAGAAAACAAATCGCCCTTGCTTTTGTAAATACAAACTTTTTCCAATGCGCTGTATTTGCGGCAATAGGAACAAGAGCTAATACTTCCGAACCGTACTTTTCGTGAGCATAAGCACACTTAGCTAACCAATTTTTTATCGTTGTTCCTCTTTCCTTATCAATGCCATAGGGTGGATTAACAAATATTGTTTCAAAATCCCATGACTCTTTTAAGCCATCGTGTTCAGGTAAAAGATACTCTGTTTTAGCTTGAACAACAGAATATTCATTAGAACAGGGATCAAGGTCTATACGTCCATTGAAGACCATTTTAACGGCCTTAACGTATTTGTGTGGTGTTCCCCAGCACTGACTTAATGTGATAATACTTCTTCCTGCGCTCATTGTAAGATGTCTACCCAGTTTTTATTTTTCAACTGCTCTAACTCCTGTTGCAAGGTAACTAACGTTTTCTTCGGAGGTGAAATAACATTAAACCATTTCTCAATTGACTCAAGATTGTCTTTGAAATATTTCAGCAACAACGCGTCAGCTTTGATATTCATCTGAACTTTTGTGAATTGGTTCTTTGTCTTGCCCTCCGTATAACTCGCCAAGAAGGTTTCTTTCAAAAACTCGTGTTCTGGTAAAGGGTTGAACAACAGTTTATCAACAAATTCAGAAAGTCCTTGATCTGTCAAGAACAGCAGCCAGTCGTAGGACTGAGCTAATACCATCAATTCTTTTTGGAAGTTTTCTTCACTAAAAGCCAATGAGCCATCTGCATCTTTCTTGATCCAGTTGCCGTGATTACTGACAACACCAACAGTCAGAATGAATTTACGTAATAGCTCCTTATCCGTCGAATTAATCACGCTTTCCATTAATTCGACATAAGGCTTTAGAGTATATGAGCCATCACTTCTGTAAATAATTCCTTGCATTTTACCGTCCTCAGAACGAATCTTTTGCAGTGACGATGCCATACGCGCTACATAAGCACCCTGTTTTGCTTTTTCGATTGTTTGCGGCCCTTTAGTCATGCCTTCTTCAACGCCTACCCGTTTACACTCAAACATAGCATAGGGTTTGCTATGTTGCTCGTATATGTGCAAGCGTAAAACTTCTTCAGTCTCAGATTCAATACTACATAATAAATTCGTGGTCTCAGATTTTGCAATTGTACAGGCATTACGTAAAACATTCTTCTCTATAAGCTTCGCATCTGTTTTAATTAATCCTGTTAAGTCGAAACCTGCTATTCTAAGAGCTTTCAATAAAACGTGTGATGTAATGGTTTTGCCATTTTTTGGTAAATCCATTATCGAACTTCGCAGAATAGGATGTAGCGAGTACTCAACATTATGCGATATAAATGGATTACCATACTCAGCAAGCCCTCTCTCTATGGAAATTTGATTGTTCAACCCCCAAGTTTTGAGCAGGTAGTAAGTGATTACTTCAACCAATGTGCCTAAAGCTCGACCCGCTGCTTTCTTAGGGTCTTTTGTATGATGAAAGACTTCTGTTTTTAACAGGTTCTGTAGTTTGTCAACTGATTGATATGAAGCCGTTTTCTGCTGTGGCTGTACTATTTCTTCAAGTGGCTTAATTTGTCCAGGCTCCATTTGTAGTGATTGGGGTTCGCAGCAAAAGTAGGCAAACTGATGATTCTTCTAACCCTAATAGAATTGTATTATTCTAAGATGCGTTGTATAAATGATTATTATGTTAAGGGATTAAACCGAGAAATGACCCCACTAAACGGGGTCATTTTTTCTCCCCTTTGGTTCTTTTAAACCCAGCCGGGTAAGCAGGTAGCCCGCCACGTTCTTTTCTACTTTGACCTTGCCTGTCTGCAACTCATAGGCAAACTTGTTGACCTCCTGCACCAGCCCGGCTGAGTTCATTATCTGATTCACCACGTCGGCCCGCTTGATGTTCCATTGCTCCAGTAATAGCCGGGCGTTCTGGTATTGAGCATCTGACACACCCACCGGAGCCGCCCCCACCTTTGCCGGTCCATCTTTGACAGGCAGGACAACGGCGAGCGGTTGAGCCTTAACCGTGAAAGTGATATTCTGAAAGCTACGGCCCCGTTTTTGGAGTGTGTAGCCTATCTGTAAATCAGTGTGCTGATTGATCTGCTTAACTGATTCATCCAGTACAAACTGCTTAAACTGTCCAATTTGCTTGTATTGCTCATTGCCTTTGTCATCGAGTAGGGCCAGCATCTTCTTGAACTCATCCAGACTAAATGTCTGAGTTTGCCCTTTGTCCTTCCACTGACTGCATAGGGCATAGATTCGCTTAGCGTACTTACTGCCCAGGCGTAGAGCTGCATAGAGTTGAAAAGAGGTGAAATTGTCTTTCAAATCGAACAAGTAGGGTTTGATTGGATTGGCAAACTCTATCTCAATCCGCCCCTCACCAATTATGTACTCGACCCGTTGGAACATCCAGAGTTGTTTATAACTCTTAGCGGTTGACACTTCAAACATTCGGCTACCCATCTCCTCAGTAGCTTTTCGCAGATAGCCGTACTTGTACTCTTTCCCTGTCATGGCCGACAGGTCTTTCACTACAATCTCATAAACTCCGTCTGTCTTGTCCTTTTTGAGCATTGAGAGCAGATAGAAGAACAAGTCTAACTGCAACTCTGAGTACTCATAACGAGCCGTGGTAATGGCGTTGTGTTGACGGACTTCTAAAGCCTGATTCATGGGAAATTAACTGGTTTAGGGGGTTCTGAGGCTATAACGGCAAAAAACAGAATAAATTCACAGTATGTTAAAGTTTACTGTTTTTTGACGGACTAAACCTGTTTTTTTGACGGACTAAACCTGTTTTTTGACGGACTAAACCTGTTTTTTGACGGACTAAA
>JBBRMG010000038.1:0-5763 GCA_038230955.1 Candidatus Doudnaibacteriota bacterium
TGCCACCATTCGCAAGCTTGCTCTTCAAGCCTTGCATCGTATGAAAGACAAAGAAAGTATTAAGAGTCGGCGGAAGTTAGCGGGTTGGGATAACAATTATTTGCTTAAAGTCCTAACCGCTATTTAAATGCGTTTAACCTGGGCCTTATCCTCGGCAATAGTCAGTTTATGCCGAACATTACCCGATAAATAAGCATCGCGCTCAATCAGACAGCCCGTTATTGGGTCAAGAAACGCCAAACCTGCCGAAAGTAATTGCTCGGTAACGTCGGCGGCTGATAGACTTAGCCAACCCGTCATAACCGACAGATTCAGCCCACCATGAAACCACATTGACAGATTCATCGCGTCGGCTACGGATTCCGCCGTAGTAGGGTAGGGGAGAGCTACATTTACCCGCTCCCGAAAAATAGCCGCTTTTTTTAGAGTTGCCTTTCGGAACGCCGAACCGCCGTTCTCCTTTTGCGGAATTTCTAACGCCTGTACCTGGGCAAAACGGGAATCATACGTTTCCAGAAACGACAATTGGCGGTTACTAGTCAGGGGGCCGAAAAACGCCGTAAATTCGTCGTACAAGGTGTTGAGGTGCATTCTTAACACCTCTACCTCCCAATCCCCCTTACCCTCGCGCTCGGCTTCTAACAGGGCGGTAAACGTCTCTTTGAGGGTTCTGTATTGCCGGATAATGGTAAGCTGGCTGTACGTCCGGCCTTTAATGCGTATTGAACCGGGAAAGCAGGCTGCTATCTGGTCTGTTGTCTTTTCTGGCCGTTGCTCCTCCTTATTGGCTATCAAAAAGCCTTTGGGTAGTTGGCAAATGGCTTCGGTTAGTCGTTGGCCCAACTCCTCCGGGTTTTCCAGAAACAGCGTTGGCCGGTCGGCCCGGTACAAACCACCTTTACACACTTCATCAGCCCAAACCATTTCCCCCAATAGCTGCCCCGGTCGCCCGGCAAAGTATTCGTTAATATACAGGCTTTGCATTAGTTCTTCCCCGTCTTGCTCGGTGCGGTTCGACGGTTCGATCCGGCTCCGAATACTGATCGTTCGCTCAAAGGAATGTCCGGCAAACTGACGGTTCACGCCCTCCCGTCGTTGCAGAAACAAAACATCAGTTGTTACGCTGGTATTGGTAAGCGTCTCAAACGCGCATGATGGTAAACGGATGGCTCCAACCAATTCGGTCTCAGCCTGTCGGCTCAACCACTGCCGGAACTCCCCTCCGCTTTGGTCAAAGGTTCCTGACGATGTTATCAGTACCACTAATCCGCCCGGCTTCACTAACCGCACCGACCGACCAATGAAATAGTTATGAATCGGGTAAGCCAACAAATCGGGGTTCTGCCGGTCATAAACGCTGTACGCGCCGAACGGAACGTTGCCAACAACCAAATCAAACGAACCATTCGCTAACTCGACCTGCTCAAAACCGCCCACTTCTACCATAGCATCCGGGTACAACAAACGCAAAATAAGCCCGGCAATCGGGTCTTTTTCTACTGCTACCCACTCGCTACGGGCGTTTACGGAAGGGGGCGAAAAGCCCAGAAAATGACCGATACCCGCGCCCGGCTCCAATACACGTCTGGGCGGCATTCCGTTGGGCGGCACTCCGTCACCCGTAAAACCGAACTGCTCAACGGCTTGCCAAACGGCGGTAATAATGGCCGGGGGCGTATAGAAAGCAGTCAGGCAAGAAGCGGCTGCGGCCTGCCTTTCGTCGTTTGTCAGTACCTCGTCTAAAACGGATAAGTAACGGCCTCCTTCCTCGAATGCCGATACCAAACCACCCCAACCGGAAAACTGCACCAATTGGGTTTTCTCGTCGTCGGTCGCTTCCCTGCTTTCCTCAACAAGTCGCTTGGCTAATTGGATAGCCCTAACGTTGGCCTTTATACGTTCGCCTAACGTTTTGGCCTTAAATAGGTCAGGGGTTAGCCGGAAATTGCGCCCGTTTATTGCTGGCCGTTCCTGAATAAGCGGCAAAACCACGTCTGCCCTATCGGTAAGGCTTTCGCCGACGAGCGGGCGAACCGGCACAGATTCAGGGCGGGAAAGGGGCAACGTAGCCCCCGAAAGAAACCCAAACAGACTTAGCTGGATGCTGTTAGGGGGGTTGACCTGCATACGGTCAACGGGGATATGTCGGCGTTGACGCATCCTGATTTTGCCCGAAGTAACACGTCGGAGCCGCGCAGAAAGAACACTATAAAAATACCGCTTTTTAGGCGGTAGGGCAATGTTTCAGGAAGATACAGACAAAGCCTTCGCTCCCTTTCGTCAAACTTCTATTGCTCGTAAATGGTCTTTTACTTAAGATGCGGGCCAGTAGTGCCATTTTATCTTCGAACTAATCACAATGCTCGTTGATAAACTGTATTAGTTATTCTTTTTCTGGCTCAGTCAATCTTGATTAAGAACAATGCTCAAATCTTCTTTGAAATAGTCACCAAGGTCTTCCATCAGTTTAAACTCACGATCAATCAAAAGCCGAATTAGCTGAACACCTCCTTCTGTAACGGATGACGCACTCGTAAAATACCGTCGAAGCAGAGTCTGTGATACTTGCCGTTTATAATCCAGAGAAAGATGCGAGCTTCACTGATCCCTTCACCTTTCGTCTTTTGCAGGAAATCAACCTACTCCTTCCGGGTCGACTCTTTAGTTTTATCTATGGATATCAGCATACTCATTTATGTTAAGGACACACAAGTATGGTATTATAAATCGAAATAAAATTAATTTGACTTAAAATGAGCGTATTGAATATATTACAGTTACATATCAAATAAGCAATGCATTAGATATAAAACTTGAATGGCAAAACAGCATTACCCTCATTGGGCCCAGCAGTCAGTATTTCCCCTATAGCATCTGCAAACTTCAAAGTAACAGGCACACCATCTGAAAAGCGACAAGAGTTATAATTTAGTTTTGTAAGAGCTAATACATCTTTACATACCACATTTATATCGGCATCTCCACGATTTATTTGAATAAATAATGGATTAGGCGTTTCTAACCCCATTACTGATTGGATGCGTGGTATGAATCCCTTCGTCCATAAATAGCCCGCTCGGGAATCTTTGATGAAAAGGGTACCGCGCATGGTTGGATACTCTGAATCTCTAAAAAGCTTGAATGTCTTCTCATGAGTAATCTTTACTCCAATAACTTTCTCTGCACCTTTTGCAGCTTCTAAAAATCCGTTCCATTCTTCGTCGTTAAAATCAGTTCGTGAATGAACAAAAATTTCTTTAGGGTAACCATATTGTTTTTTAAAGGCAATTAATGCTTTTGTTAATAAATCTGTAGCACCCTCTTTACTTAAATGGTATTCTTTAGTCTTTAAGTTATACCAAGGCCCAACAGCACCCTTAAACACTTGGCCATCACCTGAATCTAAAAACATCTGAGCAGCACAGCATGCGATGCGTCGATCTTTTTGTCTATCATCATTTTTAAAAACTAGTCCGATATAACAGACCCCTTCGCGAATACCAGATAATTTCCATGGCAAACCACCAACTTTATAGTAAATTGAAGTTGTAAGACTCCAAACAATATCCGTCTGGAATGCTTCCAAGTTGCGTATTGGTTCCCCTTTAATGTTAAGAAAGTCTTTATATGCAATAGTACTTTCCTTTATCACCTGTGTCAATATCTGATGTTTCAATAATTTAATTTTTAACTGATTGTGAAAATGTTTTTCGTATTTATACGCAGATCTCAATTTTCTTGTATCTTCTGTATCGAAGAGCCCTTCATTGTTACGATCATAGAAATTTTTAATTCCCTCACTAATTGTACCTTCTCCACGAACTGACGACTTGGGGCGACATAGCTGATAAACCATATCAGGGATAACAACGAACCATAAATCCACTTTGCGTTCTTCTTCTACTTGGTAGCGAACTAACTCTTCTACATATAGATCAACAATTTTCGCTATACGAACATGACTATCATTATATTTGTAAAATACCTCAAGGCTATTTGATTCGATAGGAACTTGAGCATAGTGCTGATCATTAAATGTTATATCATAAACTTCTTCAAAACCAGGAAAAAAAGGTTTTGCTAAGTCAGTTTTTATATGATAGATTGGCTTTCGTATTGACTGCATCCAGCGTTTAAAACGTATAATTCCCTCAGGAGTTCCAATAATTCCTACGGAAAAATTATTGACTTTACCTTTATCAAAAGGGCCGAATAGGGTCAGACCATCACGGGGATCAGACAAAGTCTGGCCATATGCAAATTTCAGTTGCGGCTCATTCAAAACACGAAGTTTATACCTATTATTCATTGGATTAGATCTTTTGGTCAATTAACAATATTCTCCTCATCAAAGCCTCCTTCGTCGTCGAAATCGTCTGTAAAATCATTACTCTCTTCATCTTCTAATTCATAATCGTCAAGCGGAATTAAACGACCATTATCAACAGGGTCTCTATAACCACGTTTACTTGTAAATAGAATAGGGGTAGTTGAAAACCATAGAAATGCATCACTTGAAATCGATACATTAAATGCGGTTCGATCCAAAGCAAGGCTATTCAAAAAAGCCAACCATAAATCACGCCAAGCAGCATTAAACATTTGCTTTCCTTTTTTACGGCGGGCTGAGTGAAGTTTCTTTTTATCACTCCATATATTCTGACCATTCTCACTAAATAATACCGTTTCAGAATTATTGTGTCGTACCTTTGCTCCATGAACTACGCCCTCAAAATTCAGGAAGATTTGCTTACCCTGCAAACTACCGAAAAAAAACAGGCCAAAGCCCAATATCGCGATTACGTCCGTTTCCTGCGACTACTTAAGTCGCAAGAGGCCAAAACCCAGGCGCAGGCCGCCAAAGCCATTAACCTCACCCTTCGCCAAGCCCAGCGAATCTGGAAAAACTATCAGCAACATGGACTCCAGCACCTCATCAGCCCACCCCAATCAACCTATATAGGCAAACTCTCAACGACCCAAATCAGCCACCTACGCCGATTTCTGATGGATGACCAGGCCACCTCACTCGCTGACATCAAAAATTATCTGGCTGGTAGTTTAGGCGTAGACTACACCATTGGCGGGGTCTTTGACCTGTGTAAACGGCTGGGTATAAAACCAAAAACGGGTCGGCCTGTTCATGCCCACCAGCCGCCGGGTGCGGTCGAAACCTATAAAAAAAATTTAGTGAGCTGAGCGCAGACTTTGCCTACTCGGATATTCTCTATGCCGATGAGTTACGCGCCGGTACGCGGACCGACCTGGGGCGCAAATGGGGGCCATCGGGTCATCGTCCGGTGTCTAAGGTCAAGATTGGCTATGAGAGTGTGTATCTCTATTTAGCCTTATGTCCGTTTACGGGGGCGGGTTTTGCGGCTTTTCTGCCCAAACTGAACGGTGCTTTTTTTAGGTGGTTCCTCCATGAGATCAATGGAACTCTGAGTCGGCCTACCCTCTTGGTAGCCGATGGGTCGAAGGCCCATAAAGCGGACTATTTCGAGGATACACAAATGACTTTCAGTAAGTTACCACCTGCCTGTCCCGAACTTAATCCGGTGGAGCGGGTGTTTATGGAGGTTCGTCGTGGGCTAAAGCATCGAGTTTTTGGTTGTTTAGCCCAGGCTCAAGGGTGCGTTAAGGATGTATTGGAGGGGTTGTTTTCAGAAGTGGGTAAGATCGTAAGTTTGTCTTGTTTTCCTTACATAGCCGCTACCTTACCAACGCGAAATAATACGACATTCTCAATCTGAAACAATATAA
>JBBRMG010000039.1:0-5393 GCA_038230955.1 Candidatus Doudnaibacteriota bacterium
AAACTACCGCTCAAGAGGCCGCTGAAATTTTGCGTCGGTATAATGTGCTTGATAGGTGCAAATTACCATCATGTAATGTGGTTGAAACTCCGAAAGATGAGATGTATTTTGAGCGAGTGAGCAATATTCTAATGTGCTCCGCTATCGACGCAGTCACGGCTATGAAAACCAAAGCCCAAGAGCTGGGATTGCGTCCCCGAGTCTGGAAAACAGATTTTGAAGGCGAAGCGCGCGCTGTGGGACTGGATATTTTAGCCGCTACTCAGTCCGGCGAATGTTTAATAGCCGCCGGAGAAAGCACAGTGACTATTATGGGGCACGGTGACGGGGGACGAAACCGAGAAATGGCTTTATCTGTGGTGCCGAGCATTGCAGAGGACGGTGTATTTATTGCAATCGCTTCCGATGGTCATGATAATGGCGATATGGCCGGCGCAATTGTTGACGGGACTACCCGAAAGTCAGCAACAAGCATGGGATTATCCCCAGCAGAGTATCTAACGAATAATGACAGCCAACAGTTTTTCGATGAAGTAGGTGACGGACTTAATACTGGTATAACTGGTGCTAATATATCTGATTTAGTAGTGTCAATGAGGGGTTAAATTCGACAAAACCCTTATTTCATGGTATGATTAGCTTAGATTCAGTGATATTAAGAAACAAAAATACAAATGAAGATCGCATTCTATGAAATTGCCGATTGGGAAGCCAAGTTTATTCAAGATATGTTACCGGGTCACGAGTTGTCATTTCATCCACAGAAATTTTCCGATGCCGCTTTACCCGAAGCCGATAGCGAAGTGCTGTCCATGTTTACCGCTTCACTCGTTACACCCGCTGTCTTAGAAGCTTTACCTAAGCTGAAGTTAGTGGCAACTCGTACCACTGGTTTTGATCACATTAATATTAAAGCGGCCAAAGATAAAGGGGTGGTCGTCAGTAACGTTCCAACTTATGGTCAGAACACCGTGGCTGAGTTGGCATTCGCTTTAATCTTAACTCTGTCTCGTAAGATGTACCCTGCTGTAAAGCGAGTACGGGAGCAAGGCTTGTTTAGCTTTGATGGGTTGCGTGGGTTTGATTTATCGGGCAAAACCATTGGTGTTATTGGAACCGGTCACATTGGAGCTTATGCCATTAAAATCGCTAAAGGGTTTGGAATGGAAGTGGTGGCTTATGATCCGTTTCCCAATGAAAAGCTGGCTACTGAGTACGGTTTTAAATATTTGACCATGGATGACCTGTTGGCTACTTCTGACATTGTGACATTACATGTGCCGTACATGCCGGCTACACATCATCTCATTAATGCAGAAAACATTATGAAGATGAAGAAGGGGAGCTATCTTATAAATACATCGCGTGGTCCGTTGGTAGAAACTCAAGGCATAGTTAATGCATTGCGGGCCGGAGTGTTAGCCGGTGCCGGTATGGATGTCTTAGAAGAAGAGGGGGCAGTCACTGATGAACTGAACTTACTGGCAGATGGGCATCCTAAAGAAGAACAGCTCAAAACCGTACTGGCAGATCATGAGTTAATGCAAATGGAAAACGTTATTATCACCCCCCACATGGGGGCTCAAACTTCTGAAGCCATTCGCCGTATTTTGGAGACTACGGCCACAAATATAAAAGCTTTCGTTAATGGGAAGCCCGAAAATGTGGTGGAGCCTAAATAGCTATTTATCGTAGCTGCGCTTTTATTTGCTCATCTACTAATAACTTGGGAAAACCGTAAGCTACCCGGCTTATGGTTTTTATTTTTTCCCGCGTGCTTAGGTCAAGGACAGGCATAGGAGGCAAGCTAATGCCGGAAAAGGCTTCACTCATTTTGCCGTTGATCATCAGTTTTATATAGTAGTTATACCGTTCCAAATTAATGAAATCATCTTTTTCAAATGGGGCAAACTCTTTCGATAATTGTTCTGCATCTTCTACTCCAATTTCAAAAGCGGCCAGCGTGCCGACATTGCCTAGGACTGCGTCTTGAATGACTTTCGGTAATTGAGCAAAGTATTGATTTGTTAAATGGACACCGAGTCCATACTTCCGAGATTCGGACAGCATGCCAGCAAATGTGTCTGTTACAACGTTGTGAAATTCGTCTACATACAGATAGAAAGGACTGCGTTCTATTTCTGGAACGTGGGCCCGTTTTAACACAGCAGCTTGAAGTTTAGCGATAAGGATAAGGCCAAGGACATGAGCGTTAGGCTCGCCAATTTTCCCTTTCGACAAGTTCACTAACAAGATTTTTTCACCATTAATCACGTCATCAAAACTAAAACTAGATTTATGTTGGCCAATGAGATTGCGCATGAGCGCATTATTAATAAACGAGCCAAATTTGGATGTAAAATAGTTTAGCATTTCTGATTTGTGAAAGTCTGCCGTCTGGGCCATTTGTTTGCTCCAGAACTCCTGCACTAAAGGATCAGTAACAGTTTTTCGTTTAGCGGCTTCAAACCGACGATCCACAAATAGTTTAGGAATTTCTATTAAGCTTCCGCCTTCACCACTCATTACGGTGAGGGCCGCATTGCGCAACCAATGTTCAAATTGAGGGCCAATTACGCCAGTTTTATCAGGATCAAATAATTTGTAAAATATACTAATTAGCTCTGCCACTAGAAAATCTTTTTCGCTTTCAGTGGTCCATTCCAGCAGGTTCAGGCCAAAAGGAAAATCGCTGTCGGAGGGGTCAAACAAAATGACATCCTCGTAACGGTTAGCAGGGATGCGTTCTAATAGCCATTCAATAGATTCGCCGTGGGGGTCAATGAAACAAACTCCATTGCGGTTATGAATATCTTGTAGCGCCATATTCTGGTACAAGGTCGATTTGCCAACACCGGTCTTGCCAATCATGTACATGTGACGCAATCGATCAGTGCCACCAATGCGAATAGGGGTTGTTTTGCCGCGGTATGAATTGTGGCCGAGAATAACAGATGACATTACGGTAATTTTAAGAATTTCTGTTCAAAATAAAGTGGATCAAGCACAAATGAATATTCCGATAAAACAGAGCGCTTGACCTCTTCTCGGTTTAATAGTTTACGCAATGCCGCCTCCTCCGCTTTAATTTTTTCCGATGCCCGGTAGTAAAATTTTAAGCCCACCCATTGCTTAATGCTTTCTAGGTCCTTCTGGCGATGGCTAATTGTCTGAGCAAGTTTGGCTTCGCTCAAATCCTCTGGTCGTAAATGTGTTCTTGGTGCATTCATAGTGGTTATTTTAGTAATGCTTGAGTAATAAGAGTCTCGCACGTTTCCTCAATGAAGCGCTTAACAGGGCGAGCACCAAATCGGGGATCGGCAATTTGGCGAATTCGGTCACTTAACATTGCCGGGTCAATATTAAATTTTATCTTATGTTTTTTGACGCGCTGTTCAATCTTTTGTATTTCTAATAGAGCGATACCCACTAAGTCATCGTGAGTGAGAGGTTTGAATAAAATAATGGCATCAAAACGATTAATAAATTCGGTGCGAAAGTGTTGCGTGAGCAGGGGGACGATATGAGTGCGAATAAAGGCATCGCCATAAATGTCTTCTTTGGCCGCGTAACCTTCCAACACTCTGTCTACGGCCAAGTTAGAGGTAGCCATAATAATGGTTTGGGTAAAGTCTACGGTTTCTCCTTGGCCGGAAGTAATGCGACCATCGTCTAACACTTGCAAAAAGACATCAAAAATTTTTGGATGAGCTTTTTCAATTTCATCTAGTAACACTAAACTGTATGGCTCATCTTGAATTGGATTAGTTAGACCGCCACCGGCTTCGAAACCGACATAGCCTGGAGGGGCGCCAATGAGTCGGGGAACGGTGTTGGCTTCGCCGAATTCAGACATGTCTATGCGAATAAAATTACGATTAGAAGAACCGTAGACTAATTCCGCTAACGTTTTAGCAGTCTCAGTTTTGCCGACTCCAGATGGCCCCAGTACTAAAAACGAACCTAGGGGACGATTAGGATTTTTTAGTCCTAATTTTGCGCGTTGAATCATATTGGTAATAGTCAGCAAAGCTTGGTCTTGGCCGATAACGTGCTCGGCCAGTTTGGAATGCAGGGATTTTAGATTGTCCAATTCGCTGGCGGCTAGTTGGTTCATGGGTATGCCAGTTTTATCGGCTACTATTTTTTGTACTAACGAATCGCTAATAGTAGTATTGTTCAGGGCAACGCTGGCGCCGATGACCTCGTCTAAAATGCGGATAGCGCTACCAGGTAAAGCCCCTAACTTAGAAAATCTTTGGCAGAGAGTAATAATAGTGTCCAAGGCTTCATCGGTACAATTAACTTCGCGAGTCTTTTGAAATTTAGTGACAGCTTGCTGCATTATTTTGAGGTACTCTTCTGAGCTCTGCTCTTTCATGGTCAATAGGTCGAGTGCATTGGCTAAGCTAGGATCTTGTTCAATAACCCAGCGCCAGGCTTGCGGTTCGGCTATCAGTACCACACGAACTTCGGGATTGGCCAATAAGGGTTGAATCAACCTTACCATGCCTTGCAAAGCCGCAGGCTTACCGTATACGAGTCGACCAAAATCATCGATGATAAAAACGCAAGACGATACAGTCGAGAATGCGTCGCTGTACTTCGTAGACAGACCGATGGGTGATTGAACATTAGTGAAACTATCGGCTGTCGTTTGCACCACTTGGAGTTTGGCGTGGACAGGTTGTTTGAGAATGTATTGACTCCAACCGTATAAAAAAGAGGTTTTGCCAATGCCGGCTTCGCCTACAATGACGCAGTTGTTATTCAGGTTTTTGCTGACAATGCGGTTGAGTCGTTCCATTTCTTCTGTCCGACCAATGCACAGAGGCAAGCGGCCGGAGGCAGCTTCCAATTTTAAGTCATAATAGTTTATTTTACTGAAGTCAGACATAGGTTATTTATGCAGCTAATGCTAGGCTGATTCCGGCAGGGTTAAATATGCTGGGGGTAGTGGCGATATCATTTGACTGAGTGGTATTGGAACCAGCTGTTTTTGCTTGGAGCAATTGTTCGCTTGTGCCAATCTTTTCCGGACCGAATTTATCTATAATGTTAATCACTGGGCGCACTTGTATAGGCTCAGAGATTTTATTGTTTCTTGAATCAATAGTAATGCTTTCGGGTTTCCGTAATGCAGACTGATTTAATGCAACCTCTTGGATTAATTTAATCGACAAAGGATCGGGTATTTTAAAAGATGTTTTTTCTTTGGTTGGTTTAGACAGAGTTATACCAGCTGGTTCAGCAAATGGCGCAATTGCTTTACGCTGTTCCTGTGTCACTTCATTTTTCACAACTTTAAAGTTCGCAACTTCGATTTTCGGTACAGTGATCTCGTGTTTGGCTATCGGGTTTTGTACTGCTTCCTTCCTGATAACGATGACTGG
>JBBRMG010000040.1:0-5259 GCA_038230955.1 Candidatus Doudnaibacteriota bacterium
ATGCGCCCATTGACTTTTCTCTTTATTTATAATATATTGATATGTCTTTTCGCTTTGAAAAGTCCCCAAGCCACGGGGAGTGGCAAAATGAAAAATTCGGGCAAAGAGCCCGAGGAGGATACGATGAATAAATTTGGAGATTTGACCTTTAACGAAGCTGTAACGGCTGCGAGATTACTCAATGGCAGCAGTGGCATCAAAGCTGTTCTTGGGACGAAGGAACTCGAAACCATAAAAAATGGTGGAATGACCTTCGGCAAGAACGAAGCCTTGTATAATATTCTTGGCGGCGAGGAAGTCGTCCAGGCTATCCTGCGAGGCGAGAAAGAAGTCAATTTGACCGATGCGATTATTAAGTGGTTCGACAAGCACGGACGCCGCATTCCGCCTCGCATTTTGCAGTCGTCAGTTGCTGACGCAAATCGTAGTTACGACCTGAAGCAGCCGAAACTCAACTATGTCGAGCTGCTCGCCCGCATCGTAGACGGCTTCACTCTGAAAGAGGCGATTTCAGCAGACGAGTTCGAGAGCCGTGCAGAGACAATTCTTGACGGTTTGCGTGCTGACGAGAACACTCAGCTCATCACCAACGGCGTTCATCTGCCGTTCTACCTGCCGCAGACGCAGGTGGCTGACTACGGTCAGGTATTGGACGATGTCTTTCTCACCGCAGTCGAACGAAGCTACAAGGCTGAGTTCCCGAAACGGGGTTTTAATAACAACAGAAGAGGAATGCTGACAGCTCAGACTACTATCGTGGAAGGCTCTCGTCATGAACGGCTCGTGGAAGCAATGCAGCAAGGCAATGTAATTGGAATTTACTTCCCGAACTGCTTGCAGGGCTTCAGCGTTGACGCAGACCGTGAGCAGATAACGAGCTTACCTGACAAGTTTCTGCTTGCTGGCGGTTTCGACAGCGCAGCGTTAATGGTGGCTCATCCCAATGTGTTAGCACGGGATAGTGAAACGCCGTTGTTAGACCTTGCCGCTACCCAGTGGCAGTCGTCTGTCCACTCGCTTTACTTCAGCGCCAGCGACGACCGCCTCGACTTCGACAGCGGGAGCTACCTCGGCGATGCTGATGACTCTTGCGCTGGCGGTCTGGTGATTCTCGGGTAGTGCAGGTTTTCGGGTTTTGGAAACTTGTCTTTTGTTTGGGGCTTTGGCTCTTGGACTTTGGCCTTTCGAAATCTAACAATCGTGCGAGGTGCAATGACAAATTCATTGCCCTCGTTTTTCTTTTTGTTGTAATATATTTGAAAGTAGGTTAATTTATGCCGGTTAACGTTTAGTGGATTGCCGTCACCGAAATCCTAAGTCTTTACAACTCGCACCAGGCATGGTATATTTCGGAAATCGTGTTGTTGTGGTTTGGCAATTCGTGTGTAGAAATTTAAATTTTAGAAGCGAGGGATATTGTTAAAGATGAACAAACAGAAACTGCTTGCTGGAGAAAACTCCAGAGTTACTTCCAAGAATGGTGTTGCGTTGGGCCTACAGCATATGTTGGCTTTTGAGAAAACATTTTTCGGCCGTCTATTGCATGGCTTGCATAAGTCGGGCCAACCGACCATTCATCAGGTATACAACCATCTGAAGAATAACGCGGGCCCTTTTGTGAAAAAAATCCAGCTCGAAGGCCAGGCGCTTATTTTAAAATTGCGTCACGCCGGTGAGCGAAAAGCTCGCATAGTGCGACTTGTGCTGGCTGATTTTAAGAAGATGGTCAAGCTGGCCATCTCTAATCACGCCATTGGCAAACCCGCCACTGCTTAGCAGTTTTAAGTAGTATGTTCCGGATGTGGAAAAGGATATTAATTATCCCGATCCACATCTTTTTTTATTGTCATAATATTGGTAAGATAAGAGTATGAATATTGACATTACTATATTTAAAGCATACGACATTCGAGGTGTCTATCCATCACAATTAGACGAAGATGGCGCATATGCCATTGCGCGGTCTTATGCGGTTATATTAAAGCGGGAAAATCCCGGTCGCGCTCTGACCATTGCCGTTGGCGGTGATATGCGACTATCAACACCATCATTAAAACAGCGCGTCATTCAAGGGTTGCTTGACTCTGGTTTGAACGTGGAAGATGTTGGCTTAGTTTCCACCCCAACTTTTTATTTTGCTGTCAGTTACTTCGCCCACGATGGTGGCATTCAGGTTTCGGCTTCTCATAACCCGGGCGAATATAACGGTTTGAAAATGGTGCGCACGAATGGCGTTCCAATTAGCAAAGACACGGGCATTATGGAAATGCGGGACATGGTGGCAAATGATAATTTAGGCGAAGTAGTAGAAAAAAAAGGTCAGTTGTCACACCGTGCAGATGTAACAGCGGTAGAAGTGGCGGACCAAATAAAACACGCCGACATTTCTAAAATAAAGACTTTCAAAATTGTGGCAGATGCGGCCAACGCTATGGGCGCTGTAGATATTGCTGAGCTGTTTAATGAAATTCCCGGAGATTTGATTAAGATGAACTTTGAGCTCGACGGTAATTTTCCATCACACGAGGCAGATCCAATGAAAGATGAGAACACGGCAGATTTAAGAGCACGTGTTTTGGCGGAAGGCGCCGATTTAGGTTTGGCCCCTGATGGTGATAACGATCGGTTGTTTATTATAGATGAAAAAGGGCATACTGTACCCCCGGCAATTCTGCGAGGATTGTTGGCGCAGATAGAGTTACGCGCGCATCCAGATGCGTTGGTGGCTTATGATATCCGTCCAGGTCGCATAACTCGCGATATGATAGAAGAGTGCCACGGTAAATCTATTGTTACTCCAGTCGGGCATTCTCTGATTAAAGAAGCGATGTTAAAACAAGGGGCAATATTCGGTGGTGAGTCATCCGGACACTTTTTTTATAAATTACCGTATGGAACGTTTGAGGCCCCAATGGTGTTAATAGTAAAATTGCTGCAGTATTTGTCAGAGTCCGGCAAGCGGCTATCAGAAATAGTGGAGCCGTATAATCGCTATGCCCATTCCGGCGAAATCAATACCAAAGTGGCAAGCCGAGATGCGGTGCTGGCCAAAATAGACGAACTTGCAAAACGCTATGCCGACGGAACACACGTATTAATTGATGGACTGACTGTGGAGTACCCAGATTATTGGTTTAATGTGCGCGCTTCTAATACTGAACCGATGATTCGGTTGACAGTGGAAGCGCAATCACCTGAATTGATGCAGGAAAAGCGGGATGAGTTACTGGCGCTGATTCGGAATTGATATCTTTTAGTGTATCCGACTATCTGGTAAAATTTTTTCTGAATATAAAGCAAATACACCCACTACAATAATATTAAACCAACTGAAAAGAGAGCCGTTTAGTGTAGTAAAAAAATCTTTTGTTGTTCCAAAACCCAAATGGAATAGGCTATACAGTAGCCAAAAGGCCAAGCCTTTAATTATTGGGACATACAAAATTCCATCTATGGTTATGAACGTCATCCCCAATAACCATAAATAAAATTCCACTGAATTAGTGTTGATTAACTCTATTTGTTTATATCTTATATATAAGCGAAAAATAATAAATAGTGTGAATGCGCTAATCACGCTAGACCAGAAAGTTATTTCAAAAGCTGAGCCCCAACTAGCAGTATTGTGTGTTGCAAAATCGTACACTATTTTATAGTAATCTTTGGGTATGAGAAAAGTTCTCAGTACTGCAGATATAAGTGTGGTGAAATATAAAATTCGAATGGCAATTTTTAGGGTTTTTTCCAGCCTCAGCTTATCTGTTATAGATTTTGTATCAATCCAATCCCAAATGCCCATTATGAGGATATTTTAATATTTAATTTATTTACAGCAATCCCACTTTTTCTTTTACTTCTTTCATTGTTTTGCCGGCTGTTTCTCTGGCCTTATGGGCACCGTCCGCTAGTATTTCCATGAGTTGTTTTGGCTTACTGAGCAGGGCATGCTTTTTTTCTCGGAATTCAGCGAAATGTTCGGATACATTTTTACCTAGCGATTCTTTTAGCTCGCTGTATTTTATAGTGTTGTCTTTTATTCCATGTTCAAAGTAGCTTACTTCCTCGGGCTTAGCAAAGAATTTCAAAATTTGCATAAGGTTGTCCACGCCAGCGGACTTACTGCCGTCTGTGGCGGTCACAGCTTTCTTTAGTTTGCGCTGAATTTCTGTGGGAGAGTCATCTAGCATTAGCGCCACGTCTCCTGTTTTACTCATTTTGTTTGCGGGGGCGTAGAGGCTCATAATTCGCAATGGCTTCATCGTGAAGTTTTTTGGTTCTGGGAATGTGTGACCAAATCGAGTGTTGAATTTGCGAGCAATGGTGCGGGCTAACTCTAAGTGCTGAGTTTGATCATCGCCTACAGGAACATACGTTGGTTTGTATAACAATATATCGGTAGCCATTAAGACTGGATAGTTAAGCAGGCCCATATTTAAGTTACCTTTGTGTTGCTTCGACTTTTCTTTGTATTGAGTCATGCGTTCTAGTTCGCCTATGGGAGTAATGCAGTCGAATATCCATGTTAGTTCGGCGTGTTCGGGGACGTTGTTTTGGAGAAATATTGTGGACTTCTCCGGATCAAGACCAGCGGCAATGTATTCCGCCACGACTTGTAATGTATTGTCTCGCAGTTCTTTGACGTCGAATGGGGTAGTAAGAGCATGTAAATCGGCCACCATAAAGAATCCTTGTTTAGTGGGGTCATTTTGCAAGTCCACAAAGTTTTTTAATGCACCCAAGTAGTTGCCAATATGGAGCCTACCTGTGGCGCGAATGCCTGAAAGTATAGTTTCTTTTTTCATGGCTTAAGTATAGCAAAAGGCGAGGGTATAAGGCCAGAGAAACCAAAACCCGCCGAATGGCGGGTTGCTGACACACTCTTCATGACAAGCACGAAGAGGATTGGTAGGTGAATAGTATAATTTATTTTCAGACGTGTCAATATTAAAAGATAAAATCTTTCTAAAATCATGTCTATAAGATTTTATGCCTGAGTGGGAAGGCGAAAATCTTTTTTGGTGGTGTTTGTTGGACAAAGTTCGAATGTATTTTGAGTTGAACCCTGATTCTGACTAATCGCACGCGCGGAGCGCGTGGTGGCTTGAAACTTCCTCGTACGCTCCGATTGCGTGGTGATGCTAACCAATGCGCCTCGGACACGCTCGCGGACTCGCGTGTGCAAAAACCAAAAACTTTCCTTGCATTTTCCTCGCGTCTCCTCCCACCACCCCTCCACCGCGAAGCGTCCAAGATAATGGA
>JBBRMG010000041.1:0-5116 GCA_038230955.1 Candidatus Doudnaibacteriota bacterium
AAAACAGTTTCATGAATTATCCGTTGATTCAAATGACGGTTGGTAAGTTTGCTGCTATAGATAGTCTATTTAATAATGCTATCAAAAATACTATTGATCTGCCCCAGATTTCACTAAATAAGCCGGTGCCCAGCGAATCAAAGGGAGCTAGTGTTGATAAAGGGTTGACACCAGCACAAAATCTTGCGGCATTGCACAACAAGCTAAAACAGCTTTTGCAAAATGAACCGAATATGAATTTTGATGCGCCGCCAATAGAGAATTTCAGCGTCGCTAACCGATGCGATACAAATGCACAACAACGTTATGTAGACGATGAGAATAAATGGAGAGAAAAATTTATGGAATATGAGTCTAATTTATTCAGAACCTATGCAACTATTAATCAGACTATACAAATTGCTGAGATGGAAAAAACTACTATTGATTATGACTCTACCAACCTTAACGCAGATTTAGACAAAGCGTATAGCCGTTATTTTTCAAGATTAGATGAAAAAATAAAGCAACTGATAAACCGTTATGGAAAAAATGTTTTTATGCAAAATACTGTCATTCGTACTGTAGTAGGTCACGAAAGAACAAAGCAACTATTGGGCCGTAATGACAACATAAATTTATTGGAAGAAGCGATTCAACTAATGGAAGGACCAGAATTTGAAAATTACATCAATGAACAGATCGTCAAAAAAAACTGGGACGTAATACTCGATATACCATTTATGCAGGGTCGAACTAGGGCAGCCCAATTACATGGTCTTAACGACGAGCTAGTTGACAGATTATACAAACTTACTGATAGACTTCTAAAGTTGAACCGGTTTGCGCTAACAGTTGATATTGATTTTAATGTACAGATTGCTGATGATGGCAAAGTGGAGCTTAAAGCGAATGGTACAATTCAAACTAAGCATAAAGTGTATGTATGCCTGGCACCAATAGCGTGTAAGTGGACACTGAGGCAAACTGAAGTTGATGCTGCTAATGGTAATGTGGCTTCTTACATCCCGATGCAGGTAACAGGAGGTATAAGATCAGTAAAAGATGAGAAAGGCAATTGGGAGGACTCTCCTTACAGCGGCTCAAAAGATATGCTTATGTATTTCCCGGTCTTCCGTATAGACTTTTCAGATAACAGCAAACAGGATACGGCTACCCTAGCACCCCTGACGTACCAAAGTTTAGATGCTCAATCGGTAAGTACGTCTTATACATCTGATTTATTGGGTTACTTGAATAGCGTATTTGTTGTTTCTGAAAAGACCGGAGCCAATGAAAAGAAGGCTGAGGATATGGGTAAAGAAATGATGAGTAAATTTTCTGTGTTAACCACTATGTCTAACAGCGCTACAACATTAGGAAAATTAAAAGATCGGTACTTATTAATGCAGCAAAAGCAAGAAGCCGAGAAAGGAATTGCAGACCTAATCGCCACAGCCAAAGCTATTGTTCTTTTCAACGCACAAAATAATTCTTCCACGTTGATTGATGATAAAGTTGATACCAAACATAAGGACGAAATGATTGAGGTATTGAAAGGGATCATTAAACTGAAAGTGGTTCATGATCCCATTCAAGACTAAACAAGCTATTGTATCCCGATGCTTACATAAACACTAAACGATTTTCGTTACAAAATCAATAAATGCAAATGCTCATGAAAATAATAATTGTAACATGTTTCGCAACGATTTTTGCCTTGTCCTCTTTTGCTCAATGCACTACTGCCGAGGCGGAGGCAACCCCGTTAACCTGGATACAGTCTAATGCATACAAATACATTGGCGCCAACGGCAAAGAAAACAAAGCTAATACTGAAGCCATGTGCAAAAAGATGGCACAGATATTTGAGCTTTTTGCGAGCGCATTTAAAAACAACAAAGGCTTTATAGGCAGATGGAAGGCGCAGGTAGATAATAAAAATGGCGACGGCCTGGTAAAAGGCTTAATGGATATTTCTATGACTAAAATAATATGCAAAGACAATGGCGAGTTAAATAAAAGTAACATGAACGGAGGTTTTGGTTTCACTGTTTATGTAAATGGTTTTGTGCCTCAATTAGTAAGGGATAAACAAAAGCAGCCCAATTTTATTTTAGATAAAGACAAAGTAGATTCGCTAAATGGCCAAACCGTTTACTATATCGAAAAAGCGCAGGAGAAAGATCCCTTAATGGGATTTCCTTTACATTTTTACAACTGGGATAATTATAAAAATACATCCATCATAATGTCAAAATCCAACATCCCTTTATTCAAACCTATTAGTATTGGTGAATTTATGGGACTTTTTAAAAAATGGACTACTGCATACAATGCAGTATGGAAAGGAAAGCCAAATTTTATAGCTACTCCTGAAGATATAGATAAGTTTACTAGTAAATGCAGTAAAGAGTTTTTAGCAAAACCCATTATTTATGTTTGGGATGGCTCAGAGCAGGTAGTGTATTTGCGAAAAACAAGTTATACAGACGATGTAACACTGGGCAGACAATGGGTAACGCTCAACCCGAATTACTTGGGCAAAAACGTTTCAGAAACATCCGTGCAATTTATTTCATTAGAATTTTATGCCAACGGGGGCGACGAAATAAGTACAAAAATACTGGCAGATTTCAAAAATAATTTTGATTTTAAAAAACTACAATCCCTGCTTGGAAAATAATTTTTTTCACGCCAAAGTTGTATCCATCCTTCCCAGCAACGTCTTCCATTACAATACTATCACACCTATAAATTAAAGAATTCAAAGCAACGTCTCTTTGCAAAGCCAGATGCGGTGGCAAGGACATTGAGCTTATAAATTACACACATAATAATCCTTGCATTCTTAGATTTAAGTTTGAAGTGCAATTAACCTAATTTCTTAGAACGTGTTGGGAATTCAAGTGACTAATTTTGATGGTATTCGTTGAAGCATAAGCTGGATATTAGCCAAATAAAGCCAGTTTATGGATGAACTTAGCGTGTATTCGTAGTCTTTCACCAACCGTCGGAAGACGTTTGTCCACCGATACTTCCGCACCGGCGGACCGGTTCCACAACTCATCGTTTTGCTAGCGGCACAAATCCCTTTTTTGACTCGGAACGAGAAGCTTTTTCAAAATCGATGCTCCAGTCCGCTAATTCTTCTTTGAAGACCCCATTGTAATCCTGATCCCCAAAGATTTTTTCCAATCGATCACCCGCCCCCATAAGATAACACCTATGATCTGGATGGCTGCCGGTCCATCGCCCTCGTTAGCAGCATGCACATCAGCAGCCCAGAGCCGACCCTGAGTGTCAACCACAAACTGCCGTTTACGCCCATTGATTCGCTTATTACCATCAATTCCCCGAAACTTACAGATGAAAGGAGTTAGCTTAACACTTTATGAATTAATACATAAGGCTGATGGGTACGGCCCTGGCAGTAGCTGTCCAGAAACTACGCTATACACCAGGTGGACAGTTAATACTCCGGGCAGGAGCCAGAATTCATGCGGGTAATTGACAGAGGCCATTTGTAGGGCGGATCGCCCAATTTGGGGAAGACCGTGCGGGTCAAAGCGTTTGAAACGGCCATCTCCTGTTCAATGGGTAGTCAACCATGTAGTTTCCACGTCACTCGTTTATGGGACGCGGCGTAGGGTCGTGTCTATAGACCTTTGTTACAGTTAGAGCGGCTTACTGCCCCAGACACTTTTCACAGTCACACCATGCCCATCCACAGCCAATCCCATGAAAACGTTATTGAGTATAGGCATCAGCCTCCTGCTGACGGGGGCACTTAAGGCCCAACAGATTGATCCGGTCCCACCCACCACGGGCACTTGGTCCGGCATCCACGCAGCACAACAGATCGATCAGCTCCGGCAGCCACCACCCATGCCCACAGGCGGTTTTTGGGTTGTTGAAGATCAGGCAGGACGCAAAGGCACAACCATCATTCGGTATTATACCGACGATAAACGCGAAATTCAGGTCGACACGCTAATCCATAAACGGCTGAATATCAAGAAAAAGGCGGTGGGGTTTTGGCTCAATGAACAACTGAGTCAGGCGCTGGCCTCGCAGGCAAAACCAGCGTTGGCTATTAGAAATTAGTCCAGCCCCAGCGTTTCAAACGCTTTTTCGGCAGCAGACTGTTCGGCTTTCTTTTTGCTGTAGCCGGTGCCGGTAGCCAGCGGCTGCTCATTAACCAGCACCTGCGCCACAAATTCGCGGAATTGGCTCGTGCCCCGCTCCGACACAATGTCGAACCGGAGGTCTTTGCCTTCACGCTGCGCCCACTCGATGAGCTTACTCTTGAAGTTGACGTTATTGTTAACAATCACATCTAAGTCGTAGTGAGTCAGCAGGTTATGCAGAATAAACCGGCGCGAAAAATGAAATCCTTTGTCCAGGTAAACGGCACCTACCAGGGCTTCGAGGGCATCGCCATACATAGACGTACGGGCGGGCATCATCCGGCCACGCTGCCCGTCATATTCGAGCAGGTTGTCGAGGCCTATTTTTCGCGAAATGATATTGAGGGCTTCCCTGTTGACGATGCGCGACCGAATTTCGGTCAGGAAGCCTTCGTCTTTGTAGGGGAATTTTTTGAAGAGGTATTCGGCAATGACCATGCCGAGTACGGCATCGCCCAAGTATTCGAGCCGCTCGTTCGACTCGCGGAAACCTTTAACGACGGTTTCTTTCGAGGCCGACGTATGACGGAGCGACAGTTGGTATAACCCCAGGTTACTCGGTTTCTCGCCAATGATGTGCGTGATTGCCCGGCGCAACTGTTTTCGGCGATCTTTCTCTTTGGAAGGACCAAACCAATCAGCTATAGGCTGCGTGATGAAGCGGGGTAACGCGAGGGGCACGAACAAGTCGAAGTGGAGAACGAGATGAAATGTCGGCGGCGAAAAGAGAGCGTTGAGTTACCCGGTATTGAGTTGAACAGCAAGCTGTTAGCACCAATACCGGGTAAACGGCATTACTTGCCAGCGTTTGCTTCAAGGTATTTGATAGCCTGACCTACGGTCGTGATCTGCTCGGCTTCGTCGTCGGGGATCTGGATGTTGAACTCTTTTTCAAATTCCATGATCAATTCAACCGTATCAAGCGAGTCGGCACCCAGGTCATTGGT
>JBBRMG010000042.1:0-4436 GCA_038230955.1 Candidatus Doudnaibacteriota bacterium
CAACCCCCCCAACCGAAACAGACCGGCTGTTATAAGGAAGAGGAGATACGTAAGCAACAGTTGTGATCGTGAGAAGAATACCTCCTGGAAAAACATCCAGAACAGGGCTATAATGGCCATGTGCAAGGCCGTCAGCATGAGGAGCTTACTGAGCAACGGCCCCGCTTTAAATAATTGACGGGGAAATATGTAGGGCTGGGTAAGTAGGATGATTGAGGCCCAAACAACGTTGAAGGCAATCCAGAGGGATTGATAAGGGGGCTGAGCGATAGCATCTATAGTGCCGAAAGCCCAGCTATATGCCGCTACGAACGATGCATTCAAGCACACGAAATCGAAGAAAACGTGTAAGGGAAAGAGCAGTACAGAATAACGATGCTTCATAAGACGGCCAAAAAACTATTGGCAGGTGAAAAGTATATCCTTTAAGTCGGCAGAGCCGATATGGTAAAGAAGGACCTATGTTCGCTCTGGGTAAAGGTAGTAGTAAGTAGCATAAAATAGGTTATCAATTTGAGCGCCCGGTCTACAAGTAGACGTTACTTTGCCCATTGTCGACGAACGCCTATATATAAGCCAAACGATTCTGGATATAGTCCACCACTATCATAGGCTACCCGGCCAATTAATTCGGTACCATCAAAAAACTGGCCAAAACTTCCTTGAGAATGAATAGCTGTGGAGAGCTGCCCAAATAAGGATACCTGTGAAACCGGCGTTCGGAAAGGTGAATCATACGTACCCAGGTTGCGGCTCACCGACAGTTTCGTTTGGTATGAAAGCCCATTAGGCAGCAGACCGCCGCGCCAGGGTAACGTACCAGTAGCGGCCAGATGCCACGCATAAATTCGGTTATTGCTGGTAAAGCCACCAAATGAGGTGTTGCCTAAACGGTCGTAGTAGGGATTAATAAATGGTGTGCCTATGGTTAGACGCTGGTAGGCCCAGCCGTCACGAAATTGGGCATTGTTGAAGTAGTTTACCCGGCCTCGACGCTGGGGATCATCGATCACAAATTCGGGACCTCCTTGGTTGGCTGTATTCAAAAACTCAAACAGCACCGTCCGTACAATGGCATGTGGGTCATTGCTACGAAGCCGGATGCCATTCAGCCCGTCGGCAATGCTGGTGAGGTAGAAAAGAGCCCCCGAATCGTAGGGATTCTGCCGGTAGATGAACAGCGAATGCCGCCGCAAGTCAATTTCAAGTCCCAGATCAACCGAACCCAAATGATTACCAATCCGGTTCGTGAGGTCAAAATCGGTAAGGCCTGGCGATGGTGTGAAAATGGACTGACTACCTGTTCGCAAGCCTGACACAACCAGCAAATAATCCTGAAAACTAGCCGGTAGTTGGTCTGACTTGATCACCCCCAGCGCAGCCAGTTGTGGGCTGGTACCGCCCCAAACTACATCATGGTTGATACCGCCATAAGCCCGGAATGTGCTTTGCGCCTTGCCAAGCCTGAAAAATAGCGATTTCTGGTGCAAAAATGCCTGCTGAACGTAAGTACCCGACCCCATCCAGCCGTGTGCGAACGTTCCCATCACAGACACCCATCCTTTTGTGAACTTGATGGGCGTAAACCGGGGAATGCTGATTTGAATCTTGGGAATGGGTAGTGCATTTCCCGACCAACTATAGGAGCCAGATGTTAGTAGGGTGTCAGCTAAGCCGAAAATTTCGCGTCGCCGCCCAACATAAGCCTCGAAAATACCGAACCGCGCTTTAACGTAAGCCTGTTGCAAAATAACCGGCGACGTAGGTGGCAAGTTGCCATAGTTGGCACCATTGGCAATTATATCGACCCCATAACCTACATCGAAGCCATGTCGGATGGTATCATAATCGTTAGCCAGGCCAGCGCGAAGGGTAACGGAGGGTGTATAATAAGGAACGGACCCATATTGGTTGGCCCTTAGCCAGAACGGCGTTTGCCCCGATGTAGAAAAGAACGTACCTGCCTCAACCTGGTATTGATTTGGTGATCGGAACGCCGCCGACTGCGCACACAGGTGAACGGACGTTAAGCAAAAACTACTGATAATGAAGAGGTTGAGCCAACTACGCATCGTTACCGTTTTGCGGTGAATGATTGAAATATACCCTAAAGGAGCTGCCAAAGATAGCCGCAAAAAGGCCGAAGCCACCCCGTGAGAGATGGCTTCGGCCTTTTAACGATGTAACGGACGTTTTTCGTCCCACTACTTGTTTACGGATGTTGATGGTGTGAGATTAGGGTATTGCCGTAGGTTCAGAGCAAAAGGCTTCGTACCGCTCATTTACAAAAGATCGAATACGCTCAATAAATAGGCTTTCGTCAAATTGAATTGCGTGTTTTCTTATAAACTGAGGATCGAAACGAGACTCAATCTGCTCAAACCGGAGGATGGCCTTAGTTAAACTCTCAACAGTTTGATCGTCGAAAAACAAAGCTGTGGCTTCAGATGGGTCTTCAACGACGGGAATTTGGGTGGCTAGAACCCCACCAGCATTGTAAGCTATTACAGGTCGTCCGGCTGCATTGGCCTCTAAAGGCGTGATGCCATAATCCTCATGTTGAGGAAAAATAAATGCTCTACACTGAGCATAAACAGCTGCTAATTCAGCAGCGGAAAGCCCTTGCATAAACGTTACATTCTGTTTTGCCTGCGCTTTGATCTCATTCGCCTGCAACCCTTTTCCCACCACAATCAGAGGGTATCCTAAGTTATTAAATACGTCAATAACCAGATCAACTTTTTTATAATACTCTAATCTTGAAACTACTAAAAAATAACGCTTAACTGAATCGGTTACAAAGAAATTGTCTACGCTTACCGGTGGATTGATAATGCTGATAGGTGTGTTAATTTTGTAGTCAGTATGCAAGCGATCAGCAGTTTCATTAGTCATACCAATATAGAAATTTGGTCGTTGGGCGAACTTGAAATCGATACGTTTTAACCTTTCTATGAGTTGATTAAGTATAAACCGCTTTATGCTTTTAGATTCAGCATACTGCGCATAAGAATTAGGGTCCCAGGCTAGTCGAAATGGCGTAAAGCTGTAACTAATAACCAGCGAGTCAGGTCTGATTTTTACATATTTAGCACAATGAGTGCCCGACATCAGTACTACATCATATTCCGTTAGATCGTGTGATTGCATGGCCCAAATCCCAAATGGGAAAAAGGCTTTCTTCATAGCATCATCTGTTCGAATGAATTTTTGAAGCCATGATGTGCGTATATCGCATTCTTTGAATTCTGGAAATGTGAGTTCAGGTTGGTAACATTGAGTAAAAATCGGCGCATCGGGAAACGCTTTGTGGAAACATAGGGCCACTTGTTCACCACCCGCTCGGCACATCAATCCATCTTGTACTAGTGCAATCTTCATGAAACTAATGTTTTGCAACAAATTTGTTTGTTAAAATTAAATGGTTCTTTGACAATTTTTGTGGGGGGTGCTGATGTCATACCCTACCAATGTGCCTTTACAGCTTAGAATGAAGGATTTTGTCCCTCAACAGAGGCACCATAACAGGCTTCCCACAAAAATTGTCAGAGTACCAATTAAATCATACTTTGTATTAGCCATAAAAATTTATCCTGAGAAACTTTCCAGTCAAAATGCGTCACTCTTTCATAACCCAGACAAATCAGCTTATCAGCCAAACTTTTATCTGACACGATCTCTCTTATAGCATTAGCTAAGGAAGAAACATCAGAAGGGTTGATATAATAAGCGGCATCACCGCAAACTTCAGGAATACTAGCTGCATCTGATGCTATAACTGGGCAACCGCATGCCATAGCCTCAAGAGGAGGAAATCCAAAGCCTTCGTAAAAAGAAGGAAAAACAAAAATAGTGGCAAGGCTGTAAATTATGGGTAAATCATCTGCATCTATGTATCCAGAGAATCTTACTCTATTTTTAAGGCGAGGGTTTTGTTCGATGGTATTAAATAGATCATCATCAGCGTTTATGAAACCATCCTTTTTTCCGGCAATCAATAAATTCAGATCTGAAAAATCTTCTGAAAGATCTGAAAAAGCGTTCACTAATAACTTTAAGTTCTTGTTAGGCTTTACATTGCCAACAAAAAGTAGAAATTTGTCAGGTAAATGATATTTACTTTTAATTTGTTGACTTCGGTTTTCATTATGACTTTTTTGAAAAAATACTTTATTTAATCCTAGTGGTATAATTTCTACTTTCTGGGGGTCGGTTTTTGTTAAACGGTGGATTTCTGATGAAGAGAATTCTGAAATAGTAATAATACGGTCCGCAATGCGAACAGCAATATTGGTCATAAACCAAGCATAAAATTTCTGACTAAGGCTTAGTAAGTCTAAGTGTGCCAAATGAAACACATCAGGAATGGTAACTAAACGCTTCTTCGCTCTGATAGGTAAGAGAGGTACGTTGTAGTGAGGAGACCAAAATAAATC
>JBBRMG010000043.1:0-4370 GCA_038230955.1 Candidatus Doudnaibacteriota bacterium
TGGCCCTGGCGTTGGGGTCGGCCTCCAAAAGCCGGGTTCCGCTCGGCATCGTGATTGTGGGCGGGCTGTTGTTTTCGCTCGTGCTGACGCTGTATGTGGTGCCGGTGATTTACACCTACATGAGCCGAAGGAAGAATGCAAAGAAAGAAGTAGAGCCGAACACAGCTATTGCGGCAGTACATTCTTGACGGTTCAGTGGGGTGTCCATTAGTGACTCAAAACCGCTCATACCAGCCAAAGTGTTGCTGAATAATAGTCTCTTTGTCAGTCTGAAGGTACGCTAAATAGGCCCGCCCCACCGGAGAAAATTGCTTGTCTTTGTGCCAGATTAGCATCCAGGCCGTTTGTAACGGCAAACCACTGAGGGGAATAATCCGCAAGTCGTTCGTCAATAGTTCATTTTTGATGCCAATCAGCGGCATAATAGAGTAACCCAACCCTGCCAGCAAGGCCTGCTTAACGGCTTCGTTGGAGGTAAGTTCCAGCCGCTTCCGTACCACAAGCTGATGTTCAGCGATGAACTTCTCCATCATAAATCGGGTCCCCGACCCCGCTTCGCGGTAAATAAGCGGCAGCTTTTCCAACAGGCCCGGATCGTTTTCGAGCGGGTTCGTTTCGTTAAGCCCATTACCCACTAAGTACAGTTTGTTGGGCATTAGCTCCAGATGATTTACCCCCAGGTGTTCCGGCAAGATAGACACCAGTGAGAAATCAACTTCGTTGCTGACTAAGCTGTCAATCACCTTTTGCCGGTTTGTAACATCCATCGCCAGTTCGATGCCTTCATGCTGGCCCATAAACCCCGACAGAAAATACGGCATCACGTATTTACCCGTTGACACTACCGAGATTGTCAGTTTTCCGTACAATAAGCCTTTGTATGCCAGTGTTTTATCGCTGATTGCGCGGGCTTCGAGAAGAATTTTTTCGGCAGTCTTGGCAATTTCCCGCCCAAAATCAGTCAGGTAAATCCGTCGGCTGACGGTCTCCGTGAGCGGAATATCAAACTGATCCTGAAAGTTCTTCAACTGGATAGATACGGCTGGCTGGGTTAGGTGCAGTTCTTCGGCAGCCCGCGTGATGCTTTTCGTCTGCGAAATTTTGAAAAAGACGTTTAGTTGATGCAGTGTATAGTTCATAAAAAATGTTTATGACGTTCATCAAATATATGAATTTTTATTTATAATCAACTACCCTCACTTTTGTTGCGCCGGCCTTCACAAGCAAAGCCAATGGCAAGAATCTACTGAATTTATGGGCCGACAGTACAGTGACTTTCAACTAAATCAAACCATAATCTCATGAAAAAAGAACTCATTTTGAGTGGCCCACTGGCCTTGTTTAGTCTGTGCAGTTTATTGGCACTACACGCATTCTCCGGTTTTGGCGGTTCGCTATATAGTTATGCCGTTGATGCCTGCCTTGCTGTATGGTTGCTGGCCTTTGGCGAGCAGATGCTCCTAACCTGTTTAGTGTTTTTATTTCAAGTGGCCCACAAACTGAACGTATTTATCAATGCCAGTAAACGGAGTGTACCGGGCCTAAATACCGATGCTCAGGCGATAACTCACCCGGCAAAAACGCCAAAAAAAGGCTTCACACTGAACCCATTACTGATGGCTATACTGCTAATTATTGCTGGTACGCTATCCCCCTCCGACGGGGTTGATTCGGGTCGTTCGCTGCCAGCTTTCGAGTTGCTTTCACGTGCGCTGACTATTCTCGGAATCGGCGTGGGTAGCTTTCTGGTGTATATGCTGGTACACCGGGATCAGCAAACCGGAGATCAGCTACTGCCCCCGCCCGGCAAAACAGAATCGGCAGCAACCTACCCAGGCGCGTGTGTGTCGGAAGAAATCAATCAGTAGCGAGCAGCGAACATAATCACGAAGCACTACGCAGTATAGGGTGGCGATGGACTGTATCGTGTGGTGCTTCTCATTTAATGAGACTACAATAAATTACCCGTTGAAAGTAAATTGAAAGCAAAAACATGGATTTTCATATACTCATTTCAAACCTCACTAATCCCACCTTACTTTTTTTTGTTTTGGGAATTATTGCAACCACTGTTAAAAGCGACCTGGAGATTCCGGCCTCATCCAGTAAGTTTATTGCGCTTTACCTTTTATTCTCTATCGGATTTAAAGGTGGGCAAGAGTTAGCCCACAGCAGGTTTACCAGTGAAATAATTTACTCACTTTTGTTCGGAATAGTTTTATCATCCTTAATTCCGATTTATACGTTTTTTATTCTGAAAAGAAAGTTGAGCATCAGCGATGCGGGTGCGGTAGCTGCTGCATATGGCTCGGTAAGTGCAGTAACATTTGTAGCCGCAATATCATTTTTAGAAACTCAAAGAATAACTTTTGGCGGACATATGGTAGCTGTAATGGCACTGATGGAATCGCCAGCAATTGTTGTGGGCGTTATTCTAATGATGCAGTTTGAAAAGAAAGACACAGAAAAATTAAACCTAAAATCGGTTATTCAACATTCGTTTACCAATGGAAGTGTAATGATGATTTTGGGAAGTTTGATTATCGGATTAATTTCAGATACCAAACAAGCCGAAGGGATAAGACCATTTACGACCGATATTTTTAAAGGATTTCTTGCCATTTTTCTTTTAGAGATGGGAATGGTAACAGCAAAGCGATTTTCAGCATTTAAAAAATACGGGTTGTATGTGCCGTCGTTTGCTATAATCATTCCTGCTATCAACGGTTGTATAATCGCATACATAAGTCAGTTTGTAACAGGTGATGTGGGCAATCGTTTTATTTTTGCAATACTTGCCGCAAGTGCATCCTACATTGCAGTGCCCGCTGCCATGCGTTTAGCAGCACCAAAAGCAGATCCCGGTCTTTATATTCCGATGTCATTAGGCGTAACTTTTCCTTTCAATATTACAGTTGGTATGCCGCTCTATTTCATGATCATCAATTTTACAGTGTGAGTACCGTTTCTTGTTCTGAGGCAAGCTAATGGATTTTTATCTATCTGACTTTCAAAGACTTATATGTTTAAGAACAGGCTGTCAGTTCGATTGTAGCTGTCAATCAATAGTAAAATCAAACGGACAAGCTGAACAACGTTTTGCAAAGTAGGCAAGAGAAAATTAAACAAAAATGAAAAAAATAATCTTTTTACTCGTAACATTGTTACTTGTTCAACATGTTATGTTTGGACAGGTAATTAAAACTAAAAAACAGAAAAAACAAGCCGTTAATACAACCGCTATTGACTCTGTATTATGGAGAAAAGAGTATTATGAAGTAGACAGAGATTCTGCCTATACTGACCCACGAATTGCTTTAAAGAAACTGATGGGTGGTAATAAAAGGTTTGCCGAGGGTAAAAGTATTAGACCAAGGCAAGACATCGAAACCATCAAAAAATTAGAAAATGGTCAGCAACCGTTTGCTACAATCGTAGGATGTTCTGATTCCAGAGTGCCTAACGAATTAATTTTTGACCAAGGTTTCGGCGACTTGTTTATCATTCGTACCGCAGGGCAAGTGTCGGCTGCTGCCTCGTATGGCAGTATGGAATTTGCTACGTTAAAACTTAAGACTAAACTTATCGTAGTATTAGGACATACCGAATGCGGGGCAGTAGCGGCTGCGGTTGCAAGACCAGAAGACGTACCAGGACATATTGTGACCCTGATTAACGAAATTAAGCCAGCAGTTGCAAAATCCTCCCGCCTACCAGGCAGCCCTGTAAATAATGCAGTCAAACAAAACGTAATAGATCAAGTAAATAACCTACGCGATTTAGAACCCATTTTGCATAAAAAATACACTAACGGCGAGATATTAATTGTAGGAGCAGTCTATGATATTCACACCGGAAAAGTAGAGTTTTTACAAGAAACATTATTGAACCTGCCGCAAACAAGGTCTAAATAATAAACAAGGATTCAAGTCTGATGTACAATTTCCTATTTTTAGGTGCCATAGACGAGTGCCAAAATAGCAATTTCTGCTTTAGAAACCCAGGCTCCCCAGACATTGCGTATAGCTGAATTTTTGCAAAACAAAATTTAGAATTAGACACTCACTTGAGACGTTCGTGTACTATTACTACAAGACCAAATGTAGCTAATAAGTAAAGTGAGAATTACTGATCCTGACGAGCATAATGTTTTTCGGGTGGCCGCGCCGATTGAATTGACCTTGTATTTAACCAAAGTATCCTTGTAGCCGAGTTTGATACCTTGCCATTGGCCCTGGCGTTGGGGTCGGCCTCCAAAAGCCGGGTTCCGCTCGGCATCGTGATTGTGGGCGGGCTGTTGTTTTCGCTCGTGCTGACGCTGTATGTGGTGCCGGTGATTTACACCTACATGAGCCGAAGGAAGAATGCAA
>JBBRMG010000044.1:0-3985 GCA_038230955.1 Candidatus Doudnaibacteriota bacterium
CTTAAGCGCTTCCAGGGCGACTTTGGCCTTAAACTCGGCGCTATGCTGTTTACGTTTTATACTCATCGCTGTCTTTTCTCCTTTTTTAACAGCGATTTTACCACCTTACACCCTTGTTTAGATTCCTGGGGACATTATACCTTTCAGGTGTTGAGTTAAATAGTCTTGATTTGAGTAATACTAATCTTCAAGATGCTAACCTTCAAGATGCTAACCTTCAAGATGCTAACCTTCAAGATGCTAACCTTCAAGATGCTAACCTTAATAGTGCTAATCTTCGTGGTGCTAACATGAGTTATGCCGATTTAAGCCACAGTTACTTAGGTGGTGCTGATTTAACTGATGCCAAAGTAACCGATACTAAGTTATATTTCGCAAATTTTGTTGATTTTCATCATAGAAGTGGTTATTTACGTGGCGGTAGCGTAGTTAGTGCCCATTGGCGCAATGGTTATCAGGTAAATGAATATGTGAGGGATGCACATTGGGTTAATCCAACAATGGTTCACCGCACAAATTTTACCGGTTCCTCAATTCATAGCGCAAAATTTAATATAGAAACTATATTTGATAAGGACCCCAAGATTAATACTAGGACATTTTTAACCCTTGAAATTCTAGGCGGTAGGGGAAGAGCTAGAGATTTGCGAAATGTAGATCTGAACAATGTAAATCTTCCAGGTGCCGATCTTCAAGATAGTGATTTGCGAGAAGCAAATCTTGAAGGGGCTAATTTGCAGGGTGCTAATTTAAACCGTGCTGATTTGAGAGGAGCAAATTTAACGAATGTAAATTTACTCAATGTTAGTGCAATAGGTACTATTTATAATGTAGAAACAAAATTCCCTAACGGTTTTGATCCTGTAGCAAATCATATGATTATGCGGACCTGATATAAGGCTAATAAATAGGCTGAACCAGTTGTCAGGTTCTGAAACAAGTTTGGTAATCGATGGTGGGGAACTTTAGAACTCTTAAGAGTATTGGAGGCCGTGAGTTCGGTGCAAGATGGCACACGGGTACAAGCACCAATGGTTGAAATGGGACAAGTTGGGTTGTTGTAATGCAGCGCTGCAGCTTTATATATTATAGATCATCAGAAAGTAAAATAGAATCTAACACTGTTTCCAGGCTCAAATTCCAAAAAGGTTTTCTGATTTAATATCTGATGATCTATAGTAGCAAAAGATTTCTTAAATTGGGAAGTTAGTATGTAAATTCAATGAGGGATAAAACAATGTCGCACTACTATACTCATTACTGGAACAATGAAACCTGTAATTATCAGGAGGGTGCTCCAGGCAAAACTCTGGAACATACTGCCGGAAATATGTTTCGCTCTCACGGTGTCGTAGCGGGTGATACGGTTTACGTGGTTACTGTTCGTCAGGGTATACTTTTTTTGATTGGAAAAATGCAGGTAGCCAAAATCTGTAATCAAGACGAGGCGGATAAACTACTTGGAACAGGGCTGTGGGAAGCCGAGGAGCATGTAATAGCTGTAAGTGGCACTGGCTCGCTAGAGAACCTTTATCGGCGGGTTAGTGGGGATGTAACTAAAGCTTTGCGGTTTTACTCTAGCACTACCGGTTCCCCAACTCCGCTTAAATATGCCAAAAACAATGAGAAACTACTTGATCAGCAAACTCTGCGAGGGATTCGACGATTAACTCCGTCATCGGCTATGGCACTGGCTAAAATTCTGGCTGAGGAGGTTGCAGCTACCAAAGGGTAGAAGGTAGCGGCTTTTTAGCTGATAACGGCTGAAAAAAAGTTACCAAGGGCTGTGTACTGGGTAAGATTAGCCGTAGGGCTGTGACTTAGGTCGGAAACAAAGTGAACGCTAGATACCCCGGACGGAAGTGAAGAATTAATTGAGGGTATTGATTGTGGTTCATAAAATTGTAGCGATTGTTCTGCAAGTTGTTGGTCATATTGAGCATCAAGGCCGTTGCGCCAACTGCTCCCTAAGGTTAGGGTAATAATACGGTTTAATCGGTTAGCTAAAACTGGGCTATGAAGGCGGGATGTTATTTGTTGGATGAGATCGGATATAGACGCTCCTCCAGCGGCTGGTTCCACAAAAATAGAGGCTATTAGTAGATTAGTACCGGAGGGTGGGTTTAGCTGCTCGAGAGAGAAATGATGCTGGCGTTGTCGGTTTGAAGAGCTTTTTACTTCAAGGCGCTGCTGCCCTGAATTGAAGTCGTAGCGCTCAGCGGGTGTAAGGTGCCAAGACTCTAAAGCTATTATTGGGTCTAGAGAGCGGGCGATGAGGTAAAGCTCGGACCATAGGCCCTGGGTGGTTTTGCGGGGAGGGCTGGTGAGGGCGGTAAAGAGTTCGATCAGGGTTTCGATGGCTTGGTTAACCTCTTGGCGGGTTGGCAGGGGGCCAAGCATTTCGATGATGGGGCTAATGATGCTGAGGAAGTAATTATGAAGGGTGTGGCCGGAGCCAGTGCAGGATATTATGGTGAATATATTGTCTTCGGTTGTGCCATTAAGAAGAGTTATTTGACAGGGTCGGTTGTGATGAATAGCCAGATTTTCAAGAATAAGGGGTGCGCTGCGGCTTTGGCTTGCGCCTGAAACAGATAGCAATATTTGTGGCTCGCCTTTTTCATTTATTGCAAGGCGGTGTTGTGGATAACCAATTATGGGCTGGGCAGAAAAAAGGGTGCCGCCTTCACTCGATGCAATTTCATTGCCGGTTGTGCGCCAAAGGCGAATGTATATTTCTATTGAAAGAGCGGCAACAAATGTTTGATTTTTATAAGAGTAATAAAGTTAAAAACCTAAATTTATTGTACCTTTTTTTATTGCTTCCTGGCTTACTATTGTTGGTAAGTGTGTTCCTGCCCTGGTTCAATTTCACATCCCCTTCCTTTAACAGAGAGCATTACTCCGTTAATGCATTAGGTTGGAAAAACAGTTCAGTGACAATACCTGGTGTTAATTATAAATCAGTATTGTTAGCTGCATTTGTGGGTATTGTTTCAGGCATATTGTTAATAACAATGTCAATTTTGTCTCTACGGTCTAATACGAAAAGGTTAGCTTTGAGTTCCATAAGTCTTGGTTTTTTAATTTTAATAGGACTATTGTGGGCGATGACTGATGCTCTTGATGTTTTTGATCGCATTTTATTTGCTGATAACCAAGGAAATGTTCTTAATATTAGTGTAGATACTGAAATAGGTTTTTCGACAATGGTTTTTTCTGGCGTTTTAATTGTGATTGGAAACCTAATTTTATTGATAGTCAAGCCGTATTTGAAACGTGTCAATTAATGGCCGGAATGCACCAATCACTCTAGGTCATACTGGCTCTGTATTTGTCAAGCGAAAAATGGTTCATCGTCACTTTCCGTGAAAAGTAAAATATAAGAAAGTAGCGGAATGAGGAGTATAATTTAGGAATTAATTACTTATAGTCTTATTCCTAGAAATATTCATCCTGTGTTAGAAGAAATTGTTTTACCGGCCCGCTGGGAAGTTCTATTGGATAATTGCCAAAAGGAAGAGTCAGTTGTCAGCCTACAAGCGCATATTACTACCAATATTGCCCTGTGCCCTGATTGTTGTTTTACCTCCGGGCGGGTCCATAGTCGTTATGTCCGCCATCCGGCCGATTTACCTTTAGCCGGTCATTTAGTTCGAATACACCTGAACGTACGCCGATTCTTCTGCGACAATATCGGCTGTGCCAGACGAACTTTTGCCGAGCAGGTGCCAGCACTTCTAGAAAGAAAAGCCCGGCGCAATACTCGCCAATATCTTTTTCTTAAAGAACAAGCCTTTGCTTTGGGAGGTGAACCAGGGTCACGTTTTATAATGGATTAGAAAAACTAGACAATCGGATGAGGTGCAGCAAGGTGTATAATTACGAACATGACAACTATCAGAAAAAGTTATACCCCGGCTTTTAAAGCCCAGATTGTCCAGGAATTGCTTAAAGAAGAGCAGACCCTGACCCAGGTTGCCTC
>JBBRMG010000045.1:0-3835 GCA_038230955.1 Candidatus Doudnaibacteriota bacterium
AACCAATGTGCGAATAACCTATTATTACCTTTTTGTTTATTCTATTCCCATATCAGCTTTTATCTACTTGGGCCTTGACTTTGCTTTTATCAATAAAGAATTGAAGAAAAAATTAGCAGAAAATGAAACCCTTGCTACCGAAAAACAGCAAATCCTCTCTACCCAAAACCAAACCCTCGAACGTCAGGTACATGAGCGAACATCCGAACTAAATCAATCGCTCCAAGCCCTCAAAACCACCCAAACCCAGCTCATCCAAAAGGAAAAACTCGCCAGCCTCGGCGAACTAACGGCGGGTATTGCCCACGAAATTCAGAACCCCTTGAATTTTGTCAATAACTTCTCCGAAGTAAGCGTCGAATTAGTGACCGAACTGGAAGACGAACTCGATAAAGGCGATACCGACGAAGCCAAAGCCATTGCGGGCGATTTGAAGCAGAATCTCCAGAAAATCACCCATCACGGTGGCCGGGCCAGCAGCATTGTCAAAGGGATGCTCGAACACAGCCGCATCACCACTGGCGAACGGCAACCCACCGACCTCAACGCACTGGCTGATGAATATTTACCGCTGGCCTATCAGGGAATGCGGGCTAAAGACAAAAACTTTACCTGCCAACTTGTTACCGACTTGTGTCCTGACCTCGACAAAATAGCTGTCGTGCCACAGGAGCTTGGGCGAGTGTTACTAAACCTGTTCAACAATGCGTTTTACGCTGTTTTAGAGCGAAGTAAGCAACAACAAGAGGACTATAAACCAACGATTTGGGTACATACCAAACGATTAGACAATACCGTCGAAATCCACGTTCGCGACAACGGCACGGGCATTCCCGACGCGGTGAAGGCCAAGATTTTCCAGCCCTTTTTCACCACTAAACCCACCGGCAGCGGCACGGGATTGGGCTTATCGCTGGCTTATGACATTGTCACCAAAGGGCATGGGGGAACACTAACCGTGGAAAGTGTGGACGGGCAGGGGACGACGTTTGTGGTAAGACTGCCCGTTTCGCAGGTCTAAGAACCAATTTACTGAAACAGATTGTTTTTCTGAATAAACGTATATTCGCTCATAAATCAACAAGTTATATGGAAACAACAACTAAACCGATGACGGGTATCGAAAAACTCCGCCGGTTAGTAGCGGTGAAAAAAGAAGTCCAGCGTGATGCCCGCTGGCGCTACAAAAATGACCCCGAATACCGGGCTGTATTTGACCGCTTAGAAAAGAAAAATGAAGAACGATGAACCGCCAATACCTTATGAATTTGAGTTTGTTGGCGATTCCCAGAACTCTTATTCGTTTGTAACAGATGACAAAGTACGCTACCAAATCAGATTCGTTCCGTCGGCGTATATGTTTGAGGATTATCTCGAACCATACATTGATGCTTACGAAATGATTATTGCCGTTGCCGATAACCCGACGGGGAACCGGCTACCGGCTGATAAGCGCACAGCACCCACCATCCGGGCCATTTTTTACAACTTCTTCCAACAGTACGAACGGGTCGTCATTTTTATCTGCGATTCTGCCGATGGTCGTCACGAAGCCCGCGCCCGCAAGTTTACCAGTTGGTATTATACCGATGTGCGAACCCACTTTTTTAAATTCGATGCCCGCATTGCCGATGGCGATATATCCATTCTGATCTCCATTATTGTGCATGACCGTAACACCCACTTTGATGACGTTATCAGAATCATCAAATCGCTGGGAAGCGACGTAAAATAGTCATACTGCCATGAACCGCCTATCCATCACCTGCCTACTGTGCTTCCTACCCGTTTCGCTCAGTATAGCCCAACCCGTTTTCCGCATTGACTCGCTACCCGCCACCGGCGTTTTGCTCGATAAAGGCTGGAAATTCCACACGGGCGATAACCCGGCTTGGGCAAAGCCGGAGTTTGATAATAGCAAGTGGGAAACGATTGACCCCACGAAGGATATATACTATTTGCCACAAGTACGGAAAGAATCGGTTGGCTGGTTACGCATACACTTGCACATAGATAGCTCCTTACTGAATAAGCCATTCGCTTTTCAACTGAAACAAACTGCCGCTTCGGAGATATTTCAGAATGGCCATCTGCTACAACGCTTTGGTACGGTTAGTATGCAACCGGAAAACGTGAACGCCTTTAATCCGGTTTATGGGCCATCGGGTTTATTATTCATACAATCAGAGCAAGTGATAGCCGTTCGATTTTCCGTACAGCGAGGACTGCCTTATCACAATTTTAATGACCCTTTTCTCTTTTTTCAATTTCGTATTGCCGAAATAAGAGCAACAGACCGATATAATGATAGCAGGATTTTATTAAGATACATGAATTTTATTTATGGAGGACTTTTCTTTCTGTTAGGGCTTATCCACTTTGGGTTCTTCGTCACTTTCCCAAAACAAAAAGCAAACCTATATTTTTCGTTATTTGCCTTCACCGCCAGTGCAGCCAATCTATTATATTCCTACATTGCCCAACATAATAGTGTGGCCTTTAAGGCATATGCGGGCATTATTGCTTATTTACTTCTTTTTAGTTTATTTAGTTTATTTCTCTTATTAGCCATATACGCCCTATTTCCTAAACCAAAGCGATTTCTCTTTTGGTTTTTAGTGTTCTATTTATTGTTAGGCTTTATTATTCATTTATTTTCTTTTGAGTCAGGGGTTATTTTAGGGTTTTTTATACCCCATTTTTTAGCCATTATTGAATCTTTTATGGTGGCGTTTAAGGCATATAAGAAAGGTGCAAGAGGAGCAGGATTATTGGTCTTTGGTTCAGCAGGTTATTTTGTTTTATATGGTTTATTTGTTTTAAATCTTTTTGGCATTATACCTACTGTACCAATTGGCCATAATTTCGTTCTAATGGATTTGTTCTACCATGCCAGCATGATTTGTGTGAGTATGTCTTTCTCCATTTATTTAGCCAGAGAGTTTGCCTTTACGAGCAAAGATTTAGAAAATCAACTGGCCGAAGTACAACAACTCTCTCAGGAAAAACAGCAACTACTAACCAACCAAAATGAAACGTTAGAGAAAAAAGTAGCAGAAAGAACCGCCGAGTTGGAGCATAAAAATCGGGATTTAGAAATTGAAGCGGCTTTGGATAAAGTAAGATCGGCTTCTCTTGCCATGCAAACGAGTGACGAGTTAAAAAGTGTGATCATTGTTGTTTTTGAACAATTAAAAAACCTGGGCCTGGTATTTCAAGGTGCGGGTATTCAGCTCTATAAAGAAAATAGCAGAGACATAACTGAGTGGACTTCGGCACCTGATCTGCTATCATCGCCAACATTGGTAAGCCTTCCTTTTTCGGAAATCGATTTTGAAGAAAGTGAGCTGTTCAAAGACGTACTAATTGGTAAAGAGAATAAGGTTAGTATTCTTAACAAGTCGTATTCTGAACGTGAAATAAATCGGTACTTTACTTACCTCGGTAAATTTAATGGATTTTCGGAACTGCCAGAGGAAGTAAGAAAATTTCAATTGGAAGCCAAAACCTATGCCTGGTCATTAGCGGTTGAAAAGAATGCAGGCATTTGGGTTGATAGTTGGATAGGGCAAACAATATCTGAGGCAGATTTTTTGATTTTAAAAAGAGTCGCGAGCGCATTTGAACAAACCTACACCCGTTTCCTCGATCTCCAAAAAGCCGAAGAACAAGCACGGGAAGCACAGATTGAGGTGGCTTTGGAACGAGTTCGATCTCGCTCATTGGCTATGCACAAAAGTGATGAGCTACAGGAAATTGTAGTAGTCGTATTTGAGAAACTGAAAGAATTGGGACTGGTATTTGACGGCGGGGCCGGTATCCAACTGTTTACGGA
>JBBRMG010000046.1:0-3578 GCA_038230955.1 Candidatus Doudnaibacteriota bacterium
AGAGCGGTAGTAATTACGGATCGAGTCGACGTTAGCGTCACTACCAGGCTGGTATGGGGTAGCCGCAACAGCACCTGATGCCGGGTCGGCTAGCTCCGAGTAATCTTCTGCCCCCCGGAATAGTAGTTTGTCCGTTCCGAAGCGGGCCGCCGACACGCTGGGCATTCGGTAGCTCACCCATCCTTGCAGAAATAAGGCAACGATGCCTACGCCAATGACCGCTGAAGCTAGTCGCCAACTTTCGAGGGCGAAGTCGCCGGTGCCAGCTTGAACCCGCGCATAGATCCGAAGCCCACCAATTAGAGCGGTGAGCCCACACACAGCCCAAACGAAGTTGAGAAAGGTTGGCATTCGGCTCAGTATCGGGTTTGTAAACTGTCCGTCAATCCCGACCGATGCCGCCGGATTTCCGTTGAGGTTGACGTTCTGTGCTGAGGCCGCTATCGTGACCAAGCAGCACCCAAGTAGAAGAAGGGTTTTAGTCTGAAACATAGGATCAAATTGGGTTAAGGAGCTTGGAAGAAAACCGCTTCTAGGATGGCAGCAAACGCAAGCAGGAACAGTACAGACCCCCCCCAGTTGACGGCTGACTTCTGGACATCCTGATCGCCCGCTTGCATTTTGGAGTAGATACGGAAAGCACCGAAGATTCCGACGATAGCAGCAATGACATACATGACGGTTGTCATCGGTCGGAAATAATCTTGGAGCTGCTTGGTTGTCTGCGTAAGTACCAACACCCCGGCTCCGATCCCCTTTGTCTGATCTACGCTTTGGGCCACAGTGGTACTGATCGTTAGCGCGGACAGCAGTAGTCCGCGCCAAACGGCTGAGAATCGTTTCATTGGAATGAGATTTGAAAAGAGTGAAGTCTCTGGCCAGATGACAGGACAAAGATTGCACTAATGATTAAAATATTAAATATTATAGTGTAAAAAAATATGCAAAATATCCTTTCTAGCTAAAATTATGCTGATAGACAGATAGTTATGATACTAGTTAATTGATTAAGTGCTTACGCTAACTAGTGTTTGGGCAATTTAGTTTTAGGTATTAATTTTGAGAACACAGCAAACGATTCTCATGGCACGCAAACCTAAAGAAATTACCCTCTCGGAATCAGAAAAAATCGAACTCATCGGCATCACCAAAACCGGAACACACAAAAGTCGTAAAATAATTCGGGCCAGAGTACTTTTGTTACTTGGTGAAGGTAAAAAACGCGTAGAGATTCAAGAAGTTGTTGGGATAGACTCGAATCATTTTTATCGAATAAAGAAACGCTATTTTGAAGGGGGATTAACTGCCGCCCTAGAAGAATTACCAAGAAGTGGACAGCCACCTAAAATAACCGAACGGCTCGAAGCACAAATTACCAGTATTGCTTGCAGTGGTTCTCCCGAAGGAACTGCCTATTGGACACTGTCATTAATAAATGAAAAACTAGTTGAATTAAACTATGTTGAAACAATTTCTAATGAATCAATTCGACTTGTTTTAAAAAAAGTAAATGCAAACCTTGGCAAAAAATAATGTGGTGTATTGGGATCATAAACGGTGAGTATTTAGCCAATATGGAGGACGTTTTAGACTTATACGCCCAACCTGAAGAAGCTGGTGTTGTCCGTATTTGCTATGACGAACGTCCTTGTCAACTCATAGACCATGTTTTGGCCCCTATTCCGGCTAAACTTGGCGCGAGTCAAAAGGAACACCAAGAATACCTCAGAAATGGCGTTTGTAATGTTTTATTAGCCTATAATATGGACAATGGACAACGGCATATTAAGGTAACGGATACAAAAACAAAGGTTGATTACGCTTACTTTATGCATTGGTTAGCCACCGAGGTATATCCAGATCAACAAATAAAATTAGTTCAAGACAATTATGGTTCACATTCTTATGGTGCTTTTTATGAAAATTTGCCAGTTGAAAATGCTCGAAAGTTGAAAAACCAAATAGAATTTCATTTTACGCCTAAGCACGGTTCTTGGCTAAACATGGCAGAAATTGAATTCTCTTCTCTTTCAAGACAATGTTTAAATAGACGTATCGCATCAAAAGAGATTCTTGAATCAGAAGCACTGATCTGGCAAGAAAAACGAAATATGAATGCGACGAAAGTTAACTGGTCTTTTACGACTGACAAGGCTCGTGAAAAGATGAAAATTAAGTACAGTGAAATCAGCGAAGTTAATACCTAAAACTAAATTGCCCAAACACTAGTAGATAGAGAGATAACTGCACCCAGACAGGTTTGGGTATGTGATATCACCTACCTGTTCGTCGGCTTAGGGTTCGGGTATTTGTCGTTGATCACGGATGCCTATTCTAAGCTCATTGTCGGTTACTGCTTACATCCGTTTTTGACCGCTGAAGGCAGTTTGAAAGCGCTGGAGATGGCCTTATCAACCAATTGGGAAAAGGGACAAGCCCTCATTCATCACTCTGATCGTGGTAGTCAGTATTGCAGTTTCGACTATGTCCGCCGGTTGAAAAGTGCCGATATTTCCATCAGTATGACCCAGAACGGTGATCCTTATGAGAATGCAGTGGCAGAACGAGTGAATGGTATACTGAAGACGGATTTCCGGTTAAATCGCGTGTTCACTATGTTTGACGAAGCGCAGAAAGCGGTCGATAAAAGTGTGTACAATTACAATCACCTACGCCCTCACATGAGTTGCGGCTATCTGACTCCGGTCGTTGCCCACCAGACCGAACCACCGCTAAAGAAGCACTGGAAGCCCAAGGTTTACAAACAGTCGAAGGCTGTTTAAGATGAAGGCCAACTCAGTTGAGCTACCTGTTTCATTGAACTTGTCAACCCTCTATCAGGATTAGCATTGACCAATTAGTTTTCACTCCAAAACTGACAACCTTTTTTCAGGATCGGACAAACGGTCAATGCTTTTTAGGACGGGTCAATCAGTAGGTAGTCCAATAAAATCAGGCGATTGACGCAGAACGGTGAGCAGATAAAAATTCTTATCGGCCACCACATCGCCCGATTCCAGCATCCGGTAGGTACGTTGGCAACCGACTAAGTTTTGGGCGAAAAGGGAAATGGAAAGTAGGAAAAGGGAAAGGGTGAGGATGTGTTTCATAGGGTTTGGGCAAGAGGTGTTGGTTTTGCATGTGTATTGCTTTCGCGTGTGGCTGACGCAAAGCCCGTCGAATCCGCTCAGGGTGGCAACGACGGTTGAACAAAACAAGAATATGTGTTATTTTTTTATTTTTGCGGGCAAAGTCAAGCATCCGCTGGAACTCTTTACGGCCATCAGTTTTGGCACTTTCATAAATACCACCGAAATATTCAACGATTTCAAAACCGGTACGATGGGCATATTCCTCAATCGCTTTGCGTTGCCAGTCAAGCGATAAATTGGTATCGTATTGTTCTTTCGAAGAAACTCTGGTGTAGATGACAGCCTTTTTTTCAGTTAATCTTTCTACGGAGTGTTTGGGGCTTTTAGCCCATTTTGTAAATAAGTCAATTGAATGGATCATGCGGCAATGTTTTTTTTGTTATTCAAATATACAACTTGTTGATTATCAATTGAATGTATTTTTTC
>JBBRMG010000047.1:0-3233 GCA_038230955.1 Candidatus Doudnaibacteriota bacterium
CCGTGCATCAGGTAGGTGTCATTCAGGATGTTGGGCAGTTGTACGTCTGTTTCAGAAACGGCATTTTTTGAGTAATCCCGGTATAGAAACACGGCATAATCGAGGTATTTACGGTTGTTGGTGAGTTGATATAGCCTGTCAAGCACGTCGGTAAAAACCAGTCCATGACTTAACCCGGCAAAGGGTTTTTCGGCCCTGAATGGCGACGATTGATGGATAGGATAATTGACCAGTACGTTGTCCACGGCTTTCAACAATGCCTGCCAGGTTTTAGGGTCTTTATTCAGTTCGTAGTAACCGAGCAACACCCTAAATAAGGTCGCTTTGGCCCACAATTCGCCGTTTTCGCCGGTGAGTTTATACCGCAGGTCGGGGGCATATACGCCTAAATATCCATCGGCATCCTGCGTTGCCAAAATGCTGTTGATATAGACTTTGGCCCGTTGCTGAGCCTGCACATCGCCCGACAGAAACGCCTGCCGCACAAAGCCGTCGCGCCAGTTGGACTGGGTTTCGCTGTTCCACCACAAAATCTGCGCGTCGGCTGCGCCAACTCCCAGCGCACCCACGTCTTTCGATTTTACGGCTTTGGTAAGGCGGTCTTTGCCATAAATATCGTCGCGTTGAATCAGGTCAGGCACCAACTGGTCTAAATGCCCGCTAAACCCCTGCAAATCCTGCCGCATCTGGGCTTTAATCCAGCCGGTGGGTTTTATATCGCCGAGTAATAAAGGCTGGTATTTCTCCGGTAATGATTTGTTTTGCCCCAGCGCATTTAAAGAAATCAGGAGCAGAATGGTTAAGCGTATGTGTTTCATGTTTTATGCCCTCTAAATTTTATCTAATTTTTTACTGCCCAAACCGCTACTTCATAAGGCTTTAACTCTACAGTTTGACCATACATTTTCTGTTGACCCAGCAAGTTGGTCGCTTTTGCAAACCCCTTTGAGAAAACTATTTTTTGCAATTGATCGGAAAGATTGACTGCCACCAATACGTTTTCATTACCGTGAGTTCGATAAAAGCTATATACATTTTTGTTATCATTTTCAGCCTCGCTATATTCCCCATTTGAAAGCGCGGGGTTACTTTGCCTGATGGCAAGTAAGCGTTTATAATAGTTGAATAGCGAATTTGGGTTCTTTTTTTGCTCTTCAAGCGAAATACCATCATTTGGTTTCAGGTTGGCATGCGTCCACCAGAGACCCGTGTTTTTATACCACGTAGCCATGCCTTTTCCTTCACCGGATGCATACCACTCAAAGGCTTCCCGACGGGGAATATCATTTCCATCGGTGTTACCGAAAGCCCCAATCCTGCCTTGCATCCCGATTTCCTGTCCATAATAAATAGACGGAATACCACCAATAAGCAATTGCAGGGCAGCGGCTACTTTTTGTTTTCCGCTGTTCTTTTCTAAAGAAGCAAACCTGTCTAAGTCATGATTTTCCAGAAAGATGAGTTGATCTTTTCCTTTTGGGCAAAGCCTTAATGTAGTATCCGCTTTGTTTGTCAACTGCTGTTTATCAAAAGACAATATAGCTTGTTGTAAACCGAAGCCAAACATTCTATCAACGTTTGCTTTATCAAAATACTCAAACCCATAATCTTTCCAATCAGCCTGTTCAGCAACGATTTTTATGTTGGGATTTATTGTCTTCAATTTAGTGATTAAGGGCTTCCAGAATAAGGAGAAAAGGTTAGTGAGGACTGGTTTTTCGTCTAAATTATCCATCGCATGATCCAATCGAAAACCGTCAGCACCATCATCAAATTTCCCGTCTTTATTCGGGTCGACAAAATAAGAAAACAACTTAATATTGTAAGCCAATACTTGTGGATTTTTCAGATTAACCGTTGTAACTTTTATCGTTTGTCCATCATAGCTTTTCAATTCGCGCAAACCAAATACCATGGTTGAAGGGATTTTATGGGCAGAATCGTCGAACAAAATATAGTCACTATAGAGTGATTGTGGGTTGCCTACGGCTTCTTTCCACCACAGATGTTTGGATGAAACGTATTGAGTTTCCATATCCAAATAAATTTTCATGCCTCGTTTATGCACATTCTGTACAAGCGAAATATAGTCCTGCATGGTGCCAAACTCTGCATCTATTTTTTCAAAATCATTCGCAAAATAGTTATGGTAACAATCAGCATCGTATAAAGGCAATAGCAAAATGGAAGTAATGCCTAAATCCTGTAAATAATCTAATTTTTGTTGTAGCCCCCTTAAATCGCCCTGTAAATCCCCATTGCTGTCGTAAAAACTCCGTTGAGAAACGTGGTAAATAACTTCTCCTGTATCAGGAATAGGCGTCTTTTTTTGTGCCCAGGCTATCAGGCTACTGGATAATAGAACTATAGAGCAAATGAGGGTTTTCATAACTTATAGCGTTAGTAATAAAAAAAATATGCGGGTATTCACTATCAGATTAAGCGTTAAAAGACTTAAAAAAATCTGCACAACAACTGTCGTGCAGATTTTTGTCGGGCCGCTCCGGCGGAGCGGTCAATACCTATACTGGTAAATTAGTGATGCAGCATTATTTTTTCGTCAGCTTATAGGTTCTTTTATTGGCAATAGAGAGGTCAAGCTGTATGTCATACGTGCCTGCTTTCACCACAATATTGTCGCCTGCATCCTCCAGTACGCCATCGGCTTTGGTATCACCGAGGTTCACGGCCCAATCGTCGTTCTGCCGGAATTTGATTTCACCATCCACGAGCTTGATGCCGCTTAATGTCCAGATGCCTTCGGTGCCAAAATCGGGGGTAAACTTGGTATCGGGACCGTTCCAGCCGTTGGGCGTGGCACTGCCCACTATACCCCATACCTTAAAGGGAACAACGGTATATTTCAGTGATTTAAAATCAACCGTAATCAGATAGACCCCCGTTTTTACGGTGATGTTATCGCCCGCATTGTCTAATACGCCATCGGCTTTGTTGTCGCCGTAGTTAACGGCCCAGTCTTCGTTCTGCCGGAATTTAATGTCTCCGTCTTTCAGCGTAGCAATAGCCCGCCACTGGTCTGACGAGGGGTCATACATGAACGGAATGTCAGGAGCGGCCCAACCGCTGGGGGTTGCACTTCCCACTACGCCCCACGAGAATTTCTCGACGGTGTATTTCAACGCGCTCTGATCGAAGGTGATTTTGTAATTCCCAGCCTTCACCATAATGTTGGCCCCATTCGATTCAAGTGTACCATCAGCCTTATCGTCGCC
>JBBRMG010000048.1:0-2824 GCA_038230955.1 Candidatus Doudnaibacteriota bacterium
TAGATTCTAATCCAAAGTGCAACACTCGTTAAAGACTTCATCTGGAGTTCGGTAACGGTGGCGCTTCCTCGGCCGGGTATTGATTAACTTCACCACCCGGTCAAGTTGTTTCTGGGTAATGGTAGCAAAGGGGCTGCCTTTTTTTATTTCACTTGCATTTCCAAATACTTTTCGACGAACTCGTCTATTTCCCCTTCAAATACTTTGTCTGGTTCGGTCTCTTCGTAATTGGTCCGATGGTCCTTGACTAGCTTGTAGGGATGGATAACATAGCTACGAATTTGGTTGCCCCATTCAGCCGATTTGAATTCGCCGCGGAGCTCTTTCTTCTCAGCCGATAATCGCTCGTCTTCTACCGCTTGGACTCGGGCCGCTAGAATTTTCATAGCGATTTCCTTGTTTTGATGCTGACTGCGTTCGTTTTGAATGCTCACTTTTATCCCCGTTGGAATATGAGTAATGCGAATAGCAGAATACGTAGTGTTAACGCTTTGACCGCCGTGCCCGGAAGAAGTCGTCGCTTCAATTTTTAAGTCTTCTGGTTTCAGCCCTGTGTGTTCTTTCTCTTCTAGTACGGGCAGTAATTCCAATAAAGCGAAAGATGTTTCGCGAGTGTGGGCTGGGTTATACGGACTGAGCCGGACTAGTCTATGAACTCCGGCTTCGCTTTTGAATAAACCATAAGCGTAAGGGCCGCGCACTTCTACCGTGACGGATTTTATTCCAGCGTCTTGGCCACGCGCAATTTCTAAAACTTCAGTTTGCAATCCTTTGCGCTCAGCGTATTTCATATATTGATGCAGGAGCATTTCAGCCCAATCTTGAGCATCCATTCCCCCAGCGCCAGCGTGGATAGAAAAAATGGCGCTGTGATCGTCGTATTTTTTTGACATGAGAAGCACGAACCGATTTTTGTTGTAGCGAGTTTCCAGTTCCTCGACTTGTTTTCGCAAGTAGACTAAAGTCTCTTCGGATTCGTCCGTGTTAGTTTTAACTAGTTCGGCTAATTCGATCGCTTCTTTTTGGAGGTTTATCCAGAAATCGGAAAATGTTTTTAGGGTGTTATGTTCTTGAGTTACTGTTTGGGCTGTTTCGTTATCATTCCAAAACTCAGGTACTTGCATTTGGGTTTCCAATTCCAAAATTCGTTGCTCCTTTTGGGGCAGATTGAGGCTGGGCATTAATCCATTTAAGGCTTCGGTTATATTGGTCAAACGTTTGAGTAAGTCGTTCATAGGTTGGCGTTACCGCAATGATGCTTTTATTTGAGCCCACAATTTTCGCAAACCGGTGGGTTCCGGTTTTGGTTCCAAATTAACTTGTCTCAGTGGCGCTGAGTCTTGAATTATTTCTGGCTGATCTAATTGAGTACGGACGGTTTCTAGTTGTTCCTCTTGTTCTTGTTTGGACTGAAATCTTTTTTTAAATTGCTCCTGCGCATTTGGACTCATTAAATGCAAAGCCTCTCGCATTACCCCTTGTAGGGCGACGTTTACGTACTCCCTAGATAGGTTATGCATTCTCCCCAATTCGGCTTTTGTGTAACCCTCATTCCAATATTGCAAAAACATATCCGTGTCTCTCTTAAATTTGCGCTTACTGCTCCCACTGTCATTATTTCTTATTTTTTCGATTGCCGACTCAAGATCCATTTGTTCTATCATTCCACTTTCTGGACTGTAGGTCTCTTCTGGTCGTTCGGACAGTGGCACGTATCTATAGTCAGCTATTCGCCGAATATTTTCAATTTTACTGTGGTGTTTTGTTAGATAGTGAAAAGTGCGTTTAGTCATACCGTCATTTAGATAGGCCACAATTCCCGGATTATTAATATCAGGACCGCTGCCATCTTCGGCTAGTTTTTCAATATAATAAACAAATAAATCGTTGATGATTTCACCAGCAACTGTTGCAGCATATTGTTGAGACAGGCCTTGATGCACTAATAAATCTGCACAGTGCTCGGTCATTTGTTTGCCGTACTTTTGATAAAGCTCACCAATACTGGCGGTGCTTTCATTTTCACGACTCATTTTGTCCATAGTGGTTATTTCCGTTTATATTCTGCGAAAGTGTACTCCTCGTGCGGTTCTTCTTGCGTCTTGTCCCATTCGGCCCAATTGATAGCTGGAAATAAAATGTCCCCCGGATATTCTTTGTGCACATGTGTCATGTACATGTAATCGGCTTGTTCGAGTCCTGCCCGGAAAATAGATGCCCCGCCAATGAAGTATAAGTCTTCGTTTTTTAAGGCGGCAATGGCGTCATCAATAGAGTGAAAGACCAGTACACCTTCCGGTACGGCGTAATCCGTTTGGTGGGTAATGACCACGCTCTTGCGGTCGGGTAATGGCTTTTTGAGACGGTTAATAATGGACTCATAAGTTTTCCGGCCCATAAGTACGGTATGACCCGTAGTAATTTTTTTAAAATGCTTTAAGTCTTCCGGCAAGTACCAGGGCAAGTCGTTGTCACCGCCAATGACATTATTTTTGGCTACGGCTACCGGTCCAATAATTATCATTGTGGCTCCATTCCTTTCAACGCAATTCGGCGCACAAGTTCCCAGACTTTATTGTGAACTTGCTGGGGCGACATCATTTCATCATCACCCATGCATTCAACTAATTTAGTTTTGGGAAAGAGTTCTGCCACTTCTAAATAAACGCGCTCCGCTTTTTTTAAGTGATTAAGGTCGCTTTCATGAATATCATGAAGTACCCCATCCTGGAGATGTTTTTGCTTATCTCGCCCTTTTTGTTTGGCTAACTTTTGAGCATAAACTGCCGGGACGTGTAAGATTACCGTTAGATCAGGCCGTGGA
>JBBRMG010000049.1:0-2656 GCA_038230955.1 Candidatus Doudnaibacteriota bacterium
CTACCCTGCCCGATAACGCCACGGATACACCAGGGTTAATTTTCGCCGCCGAATTTACCGAGGCCAGCAGCCTCAACGCCGCCATGATTAGTGGGGAGAAAGCCGCGCGGCTGATTATAGGGCAGCGCGGCTCGGAGTAAGGCAAAATGGTGAAGATAAGCAAGCAAAACGCTGATATAGAACCCCCTAGTAAGCGATGCTCCGCATACTAAAATGGATAAACTTATCCACTTTATAGCTATCGCTGCGACTACGCAACTGGTGGCAGAACCCTGAACGGTTTGTTTCTATCTTCCCATTCGCGGATAGCAGTGTAAAGCTTTGTCGCCTGGAAATCGCTGTGTGTATATTGGTCTCTTAAATATTCTTCGATTTTCTTCGATTTGACCTGAGATGCCTGGCTTAAATTTTTATTACACCAAACTGTTAGCAATTCGGTTAAGTCGTGGCCCTGACACACCTGCCATAAGTCATCCGTATCTCTTTGTAATTCGATTATAGCCTGCTTTATCATTTGGTCTTGCATTGAGGAATTTCGTGGGTGGATTTTCATTTTGTCAAAGAGCAGTGTTTCATTGATAACTACATCATCTTCTTGAAAAGATACGCATTCTGACATCGAAATATGCGTAAAAATAAGCGTAGGTTCAGTATTTGACCCAATCCAACGCAAGTAGCCTACAATCTTACCGATATTCAGTAGCATATATCGGAGGGTTTCTACAAGCTCATCTACATTGTTTCGGAACTGGAGCTTCCAAAGCACTTTTACAAGAGCTTCTGATTTTAGTAACATTGTTTCCAAATCGTGAGTGTCAGTTAAAAACAAATTTTGACTAGAATTGGAAAACCCTTTTAGTCTATCGTAGTCAGCATCCACTATTGCCAACATACCCTTTAGCTGCTCTTGTTCAAGCGTATCTAATATGTTTTTAGCTTTGGGTTTGTTACCTGCAATATGAATTGCACATCTTTTACGATCTACAATTTTTCCTCCGTAAAGTTCTTCCTCAGCTGGCCCTTCTACAATTAGAAAACTCTTGTTTGCATCAAGGGTTAAACGTGCCAAGCCAATAAGGTAATTAACATCTTCGCCGATGGTTTTAGCATTTATGTCGCTACTCACTCCACTGGCCCTTTCAACGCAACTGTTAAATCCCAGCGATTATTTATAATGGTGGGAGAGTGGGTAGCAATCAACACATCAAAATTTGCCAGTTTTGTAATAGCTTGTAAATCTTGCAAAAATTGCATCTGCCATGCCACGTGCAACGACAACTCAGGTTCATCAATCAGTATAAGCGAGTCCGGCGGTGTTTCAAATAACAATTCATAGAAAAGAACCAATTCGTGCTGTTCGCCAGAGGACAAATCTGTAGGAGACAATATGTTATGCTTTTGTGTGGTGAACGTGAAACCTTCCGTCTTACTAACAATCATCTGCTTATATTCAAAACGGCTGTTTATAATTTTTGAGAACAGGTCTATTTTTGCGGCTATTTCGTCAAAAACCCCAAGTTTTCGCTCTACATCTTCAGTATAGATTGACAGGACATTTTTAATACTTCCATCTATTTGCTGTGGGACTCGAAAAACCTCGTCTTCTCTATCCAAAAGCCCTACGGTCATCAAACGAGAACGTTTTTCTTCAAGCTCGCTCAGTTTATCGCGAAGCTCATCGCTTGTAAGAGTAAAGGTAGCAGTTTGCTGAAACACTCTTGTAGGGAACGTTCTGTCAAGCGATTGTGATAACGCCGCCGACTCCGCAAGTTTCTGCTGAATTCGCCGGGCCAATTCGTCGGAGTATCTAGCAACGGTTTCAATACCAGCAATACGGCGAGTTTCCCCATAACCTTTACCATTCTGTGATAATTTTAATAACCGTTGAGTTTCAACAAAGCGAATAGAAATCGCTTTTTTTAGGCTTTTGAACCAATCAGATTCATCATTCATTCTTTCAATATTGTAAGGTAGCTCGTCGCCAAAACTCTCTATTACGTCCTCAAAGGACAATGTTTCACCTGTTGTCTCGTATAACCAGGTATCCGCACCCACTCTATCAAGTCCTGGTATTGCACGTTCAAGCATAGATAAAGATATAACATTTTTGGAGCGTGATTTCTTAGGAGTAAATTCCTCTATCTTTCCGTCTGCCGCAAAAAAGATAAACTTTAAACCTACTATAACGTCTCTAGCCTTTTTTTCTGTATTTATTACTTTATGCACACATAAATGGCTATTATTATCAAAATCCAACCGAAATTCTTCAAAGGGGATAGTACGCAGTTTTGAATACTTAGATTTGAACAAATCATTAAGCATTTGTAATAAAACCGTTTTGCCTATTCCGTTTGGGCCATAGATAATCGTAATGCGTTCATCGTGGTTCAAGGCAATTTCGTGGTCAAAAAGACCGAAAAGCTTGGTAACTGTAATTTTTGTGACCCGCATAATATCTCCCTAATTCTTATAGTAGTAACAAATCATCCTTTATGTCAATTATAACATAGCAATGGCCTCTTGATAGACCGCCAAACTTTTGGTCAGCATCTGGTGGTGGCTGAAATTGGCTAGAGCGCGTAGTCGTCCAGCGTGGCCCATTTGCTCACGCCGGGCCGGGTCGCGTGCCAGTTCGAGCATTGCGTCGGTCAGGGCA
>JBBRMG010000050.1:0-2461 GCA_038230955.1 Candidatus Doudnaibacteriota bacterium
CTGCTCCTTCTAGAAACGGATAAATTGCAACTAAAGTGAAATCAGGTAGAAAGCAGTAGTTTTTCGAATTCAGAATTGAGTTCGAATTTGGGCCAAAGGCGCTTAAGGAGTAGCTCGGGCTGCAGATTGATGCGGTCGATAAAATCCTTACAGGCATCGAAGAGTGTGCGCATCGTCGGGTAACAATGCAGTTGTGTAACATCTTCGCGCATCCATTTCCAAAGCCCTTCGATGGGGTTGAGGTCTGGGCTGTAGCCAGGCAAGGGCATGAGCGTGAAGCCCAACTCGGCCGCCGCCACTTGCACGGGTTGCGCACGATGGCAAGGCGCGTTGTCCCAAATAATGACGACGGGGCGGGTTCTTGCGCCGAGCCAGGCTTTGAGCCGGTGCAGGAACTGGATCGTCTGCTCACCATTACAGGCTCCTTCGTTCCACAGCAAGCATTGACCGTCAGCGAAGTCATAGGCGCCATACCAGTTGATGCGATCCGCCAAACGGGGGCAGTCACGCAAGCGCCAGACCGGTTTACCCACCGGGGTCCAGGTGTAACCCAAGTCCAAATCCCGATGAAAATGCGCTTCGTCGATGTAAATGATGCGGATTTGCTCCTGGCAGAGTTGGTGAAAGCGTTCGTGAAACGCCTGGATATAGGCCTGGCGTTTGGCGGGATTGGCTTTCTTGCGCAATTTTTGACATTTTTTCCAACTCAGATCATTCTGCTGTAAAAGCTTGCGGAGTAAATTGCGACTGACCTCTTGCTGCCAGACCGCTTTGACCCAGTGCCGCAGCTTCTTCAAGCGCCAACCGTAGCCAGGCAAGCCGTGGTCGCACGGTGCGCTTTCGCGCACGGTCCCGACCAGGGTCGTCACTTGCTGCGGGCTAAAAAAGGGGGGCGTCCACCACTGCGCTGATAGTGGAGCGCATCAGGTCCCGCGCGATTATAGCGATGCACCCATCCCATTACTGTTTGCGTTTGGCGTCCGATCTGCCGAGCCCACTCGCTCGCATTGCTGTGCTGGCTGGTTATCATGTACAACGCTTGGAACCGTTCCCGACTGCGCCAATGCTCGGCCTCTAGCGATAATCGGTGTAATTCGGCTAGCGTCTGATGCCATTTTGCTAGGTCTGGTTTGAGCATGATTCGCTTCTGTTTCGTCCGTTATCGTGAGGGATTCTCCCTTATTTGACAGTATACATGATCCCCCGAAAAACTACTGTTTTCTATAGGTTTTCACTTTAGTTGGTTAATCAGTACACTCATTTCCATTTCGTAGTTCCCTAAATTCATGAGCTTCTTGTAATGAACGATTGTCACGCACGCCTAGTTGGTTAATCAGTTCACTCGTTTTCATAGCCGCCCCCTCTTCTGCTACCTGTTAAACAAACGAAACAAAACGTATGCCGAAAAGCGAGTAGACACTTCCACCTAGCCACACGAAAATCGCCGGCAAAATGCTACTTTCATTACCAAGAAGCCAATGCATTTAGATTCTCACTTGATTATTTTAATTCCATTTAGTTTAGTGAACAAATTCAAGTCGTATTTACTTGCATTGTGATAGCTTCAGAAAATTTCGTTTCTTGAGAGCTATTTAAGTGTTATAGTTACGAATAAATAGCCATATTATACGTAGCTATAATTATTTATAGGCCTTTTGACCGCTTAGTATGGACATTAATCATTTAAGCACTTCTAGCCCGATCAGCTTCTCGCCATATTTTGGTAAGCATATCATGATCGGCTTCTTGCCATATTTTATATGCAGTTTTAAGCATTAATAGTTCCTCAGTTAAATTATTTTGTATCTCTTGTGCCCTTTCTTTATCGTCTAATCCTTCTCCAGGAAGAATAAAAGCTATATCAGAATTGAGCCATTTTTCAATTTTTAGTCTGCCGCGTGCCTCAAGCCATAGAAGGTTTAATCTAACTGCTTTTTTGCTTAAACCCAGTCTTTTAGCAACTCTATCAATATGCATCAAATTATCTTTACCAATAGCAAATTTGCACATGCCAGCAATATTAGTGAGAGAACTTGTCAGGTCATATTCCATAACCAAATTTTTATCTTTTGTAATAAAATAGGAGATGATATCTGACAGATCTTCGTCGATTGTTCTACTGTCTGAATCTATAATTGCATCGCTTGTTCTAACTTCTTTTACTTCCTCTATAACCTCTGATTTTATGTTTTGACCAAAGTATTCATTAGCATATTTTAGAAACTGATCAGGTTGATACATATAAAATGGATGTTGTACTAGTGTGCGAATTTCCTCTATGAGTTCTGGTCTTGGACCGACCGCCTTACCTTGAAATTTATACCACCAGTCCTCTTTGCGGTCGTCCGTTATAAAAATAATTGGCCGTTGAATTTCCTGAGCTTTATCAAGTATTTGAAACCATACAATTAAATCACCATATTTTTCAATACTATCTTTATTGCTATCGGAATACCCAGGC
>JBBRMG010000051.1:0-2045 GCA_038230955.1 Candidatus Doudnaibacteriota bacterium
AGGCTCAATGGTACACTAACCAAGTTGTCTGAAGTATACTTTACTGGTTGCCGTGTTACTATAACCCTATCTGACTCCCTTGCATCAGTAACTTTTGAGACGTCAAGTAGGCCTAAGATTTTTATGAGAAAGCCCTGTATTGAAGTAAGCCCGGATGAAGATTTCGGCAAAGCCATTACCCAGGCCCGAAATCACCAGAATCAGGTTTCTAATGCTGATTTTGCAGCACTAGACGATGAACAGGAACGCTTGCGGCGTGAGTTAGCCGTTTTGGGTATTCACTACGTTTATAAGCGGGGAATGGATGCTGCGCCCGGTGTAAATGCGATTCGGTTTGATGAGGCGGCCCACGCACTGGCGCTGTTTCAGACAGACCCGCGCTATGTGGTGTGGCTCAAGCGCGAACCCGAAAGGTTAACCAACGTTCAGTCTGAAGAGTACAAAAGCCTTTTTTCGGCCACCTTAACCGCCCAGCAACTTGTCAATGCGGTTTATTTTCTAAGGTATATTCGGCAACGGATAGCCGAAGAAGCGGGGGCCGCCAGCGGGCAGGAGAGACTAACCTACCAACACGGTCAATACGTGCTAGGCTGGCTATTGGCCCAACGGGTTAGGCAACAGCAAAGAGGACATCTGTTGCTAGACCCCAATAAAATCAAGACAGTGCTTAGTGGGCCGTTTGATGAACTACGGCAGCAATTATGGTTTCTAACCCAACCATTGCAATCTCTTAAAGGGCCGCTTGCCCTGTTTAAAAACCAAACCGATGTGTTGCCTGTATTGCAATCAATGAGCATCAACGCCTACGGATTACAGAATCAGGCGGCTATTTCGGCCAAAATACAGCAGCAAAATCCCGATCAACCTTATCCAGTTGACCTCTTTACGTATATTACCGATAAGGCACCGCAACTCAGTAACCTGCTATGAGCAATAGACACCAACGACTCGAACTAACCTGGGTAGGTAAAGAAAACCGGCCTAAACTCGAACCCCGTATTCTGCTGGAAGACGCTGCGTTATCTTATCATGCCAAGCACCGCGTGACCGATAAGGATCTGTTCGATAACCAACTCATTCAGGGAGATAACTTGCTGGCACTAAAAGCCCTCGAAGCCGACTTTTCAGGCAAAGTAAAATGCGTATTTATTGATCCTCCCTATAACACGGGCAGTGCCTTTACGCATTACGACGACGGTTTGGAACATTCTATTTGGCTCTCGATGATGCGTGACCGACTGGAAATTATTCGGCGGTTATTATCAGACGATGGTTCGCTGTGGATTACCATTGATGATAATGAAGCGCATTATTTAAAGGTGATGTGCGATGAAATATTTGGAAGACGCAATTTCGTTACAAACTTTGTCTGGCGAAAAGTTGATAGCCCGAACGATAACAAAGTATCCATTACGCCCGACCATGAGTTTGTCCTTTGTTACGCCACAGATATTGCCAAGCTACGTTTTAAGAGAAAGAGCGACCCTCAAATCGCTTTGGCCTACGGAAGTATAGACGAAAATGGCGCAAGCTACAGGGACAGGCTTTTAAAAAAGAATGGAAGAAATAGCCTAAGAGAAGATAGACCGTCGATGTACTTTGCGATAATAAATCCTGACGGCGAAGAAACATTCCCTATACATGATGACGGTCGTCCAGCGTGCTGGGCGGCTGGGAAAAATGTTATTTTTAAGCTAATCGAGGAAGATAAATTAGTTTGGAAAAAGCGGCTACTACTAGGAAAGACAACTTGGGTTCCATACACTCGTGAGTATGCTCCCGAAAATCCAGAACGTCCTTACCCCACAATCTGGAATGACTTAACAACTATGAGGCAAGCGAAAGCACACCAGAAGAATTTCTTGCCAAACGTCGCCTCTTTTGATACACCCAAACCAGAAGAATTAAGTAGTCGGGCAGAATTATTTTAAGTTTTTACCGCCGAAAAATTGATCTTGTACTCGGTGCCAAATTTGGCCCAAATTGAATTCAATGCTTGGCGTAATGTCGCTAAATCAGTGTAAGCCTGGGGAGGAATCCAGCGA
>JBBRMG010000052.1:0-1958 GCA_038230955.1 Candidatus Doudnaibacteriota bacterium
ATGTGGTTATTGTCCGAGAAAATGAGGAAGATCTCTATGCGTGGATAGAGCATCGTCAAACAGAAAAAGTTTACCAGTGTTTAAAAATAATCGCATTACCTGGCTGTGAGAAAATCATACGTTATGCTTTTGAATACGCTAAACGTAATAATCGTAAAAAAGTTACTTGTTTTACTAAAGATAACATTATGAAACTTACCGATGGATTATTTCATAAAACATTTGATCGCATTGCCAAGGACTATAGCAATATCATTTCTGAACATTGGATAGTAGATATTGGCGCTGCTAAATTGGCAGACACACCGGAACAATTCGACGTTATTGTCATGCCAAACTTATATGGTGATATTCTTTCAGATGTTGCAGCTCGGAATGTGTCAAGGAAAGTGAGACAAATTTCTGACTGCAAAAAGGGAGTTGTTAAGCTGTCATGTGAGAGACCTCACTGGGTTTTATGGAAGGCGGATTAATCCATACAGCCTTAGGCAGTGATGGGGCTTTAGGGGACTTATTTTTGAAGCGCTCAGGATGCTGCGCATAAGCGGCTCTTAACACCTGGGTTCGTTGATCAAGTACCGATTTTCCGGTGCCCTGGTGAACGGATTGCGGTGTTAGCAAAGCAATGCCCGTATGATAATGCTCATGGTTATACCAGTGAAAAAACTGACGGCAAAATTGTTGGGCTTCTTTCAGAGAATAAAATTGTACAGGAAACGCAGGACAATATTTGAGGGTTTTAAATTGCGCTTCTGAGAAAGGGTTATCATTGCTCACATAAGGTCGGTTATGAGATTTCGTGACCCCTAAATGGGCCAGTAATTGGGCGACCGGTTGTGACTTCATGCTGGGTCCGCGGTCAGCATGCAAGGTTAATTGTTGTGGCTGAATAGCTTGCTTTAAACAACTTTCTTGGATCAGTTGACAGGCTAAGTTTTTGGATTCTCGCTCGGCCACTAACCAACCGACCACACAGCGGCTAAAAATGTCCATAATGACGTAGAGATAAAAATAATGCCACGCCGTAAAACTACGGAGTTTAGTGATATCCCATGACCATACTTGATTAGGCGCTGTCGCCACTAATTCGGGTTTTACCGCATCACGATGCTGACGCTGACAGCGGCGCTCATGATTCTCGCCCGCCCTGTCGAGTAGCCGATACATCGTGCGAATAGAGCAATAATACTGTCCCTCGTCCAAAAGTCTTGCATAGATTTCATGCGGGGCTTTATCCACAAATCGCTCATCATGTAAAATAGCCAGTATGTGCTGGGTTTCGCTCGTGCTTAACGCTAAACGAGAAGGTGCTTTTGCCGGTGGGGTAGGCACTGGATGACGGGTGCGATAATAACTGGCCCGCGATACCTTTAACGCAGTACATAAGGCATCAACACTGATTTTGTTGTTAGCCTGCTGCTGAATGAATTGCATTAGGATTGCTCGGGGTTGAGGTGGAATGGATTTTCCATTCCAAACAGCGCTGAAACTTTTTTTTGAATATCAATAATAGCTTCTGCCTGAGCCAGCTTTTTCTTAAGTTGATGATTCTCCTGCGTCAATTTTTGTAAAGGGCTAGGGTTGGCAGAAGCCGTTCTTTTAGCTGCCACCTCTAATTTGCCTTCAGAACGTGCTTTTTTCCAGGCCGTGATCCGTGAAGAATACAACCCCTCGCGTCGGAGTATGGCGCCGCGTTCGCTGCCTTGGGTACAGGCATCAAGCGCTTGTAAAATACGCCGCTTATAGGCGATGCTACGATGTGGTTTAGGCCGATGGATACGAACTTCTGGATCGGTCATTCTCGCCTGATCGGTAACCCTTGTTTCGGTAGCGGTTGTCGCTTTAGAACCAGTCTCTACTGCTTGTGTTTGGTGCTGTGTCATAGCCTTGAATTCCTTACCACCCTCAGTTCTCTTTCATTATTACATTTTTGTCTCACTGAGTCTGGCACAGAGGGA
>JBBRMG010000053.1:0-1521 GCA_038230955.1 Candidatus Doudnaibacteriota bacterium
ATCGTCAGCAACACACCGCACGGGTACGCGCAGTAGCGGGTCTCGTCAATCGGCAAATCGCCGCTCGACTGCCTTTTTGACAAAAAGTGAAATAACACGTGCGCTTGCACTGTCCGCTAATTCAGAATGTTATCCGTTTACTTGATTGAGCGAATACAAATCAGGGAACGCTCCTTGATGAACCAGGCTATTCCTGGTTTTCACCAAGGCATTTAACAAATGTTCTACAGTTTCATCCTTGATCAAGTTTTTTATTTTAGAGACTACAACGGTTTTTCCATCGTCTAACGCGATTAATTCTATAATTTGCCATAACGCCAAGAAAGCCAGTCGGTATTCCACTGTATCCAAGGCTTGACCGTACTTTTTCAGTGCCTGAAGCATTATTGATCTTGTATCGTCAGGCTTACTTGGCTTTCCGATAATCCTCACCAATGTATGCATCTGAGTGATTTCTATATCTTTTAGATCTATGGATGTATACTCATATGCGTAGCGAGATGAGCCATAATATGTAGTTTTAAATACCCTTTCTGAGTTAAAAACGCCCACTGCAGGTGGCGGCAGGATGTCTCCCAGGGGTTTAGGCCGCTGATTACCCCAAAATTCGTAGTATTTAAGGTACTGTCGTGCTAAATTTAGTAGAGCGCGAAATAAATCTGAGGCGCGTGATGCTTTCTCGACAGCCTCATTCTCTGAGCGTGCCCAAACAATGGCAAGTAGAGGAACACTGTGACTCATTAAATCTAAATCAATCTCAAATTTGTGTGAAGCATAGGGAGCTGATAAATGAAAATCTCTTTTAATATTATTCATAAACTGTGTTATGTTAAATACACGAGCTAACTCAATCCAGCTTGGGAATAAGATCAACTTTGCGCCAAGAATTGCCCTGCGAATCGTTTTTTTATCTTCCGCAATATTTACTGGGATAATAACATAATGTTTCGTCGGCTTTATTGCTTCAAAACATTCGACTTGGTTATTCAATACGGAAACGAAATTAGACAAGTCTTTATCAGAGCTTCTATTAATCTCGAATATTGATGATTGTATAATATCAAATTTGCTTTCTTCATCTGCAATACCAGTTATTTCAATATTCTTGAGGATAATTTCGACGTACATGATTAAAGCGATTCCGTCCTGATAAGAATCGCCTGTAAATAACGCGAGTGTCTTAGCCAGATAGTCGGCGATTAGCCGCTCTTTTTTTTGTTCTACTTTCAATACCTTCGCCAAAATGAGGGCGGAAAAAAGCAGGGTTTTCAGGTAAAGTGAAGTCTCTCACAACGTTACCGTACCAGAAAACCCATGAACGAGATTATAACCCTTACCCTTTGTCTGGCACCGTATGTCTCGAAAACAGAGTTAAAGCAGTTGCACCACATCGTTTTGGCGTTACTGGGGATGACGGGGCGGGTCACCATGCTGGGCATGTCGCGTTGGACGGCGGAGGGGGGCAGCTACCGGACGATTCAGCGCTGGTTTCAGACGCCAATGGAGTGGGGTTTACTGCTG